>WRJS01000005.1 GCA_009778475.1 Kiritimatiellota bacterium
CGGCTCGGCTCGGCTCGGCTCGGCTCGGCTCGGCTCGGCTCGGCTCGGCTCGGCTCGGCTCGGCTCGGCTCGGCTCGGCTCGGCTCGGCTCGGCTCGGCTCGGCTCGGCGTTAGCACAACGCAACGCTCCATTATATTCTATTGGTATCCGTCAGGCGTCAAGACAATAATTGCCCCGGCTGGATATTTTTCACTGCCCGTTTCGTCTAACCGTAACGGCCGCAAAGGATTACACAAAGGACACTATTCTTGTGCCTATTGTGAAAACCCTGTTCATCCTGTCAAAAAATCCTTTGTGGCCTTTGTGCCTTCGTGTGAGGACCGTATTCCTCCGTCTTCGTTGCCCGCCGCTTGGCGGATGTCAATCCTTAAAAGGAACTTGAAATGAAAAGCAAACTGACAATCGCGATTATCGCGTGCTGCACGGGACTTGGAATTGGCTGGCTGATGCGCTCAGGGCAGCCCCCCCGCGAGGCAGCCATGGAGGGCGAACGTCCTCGTGAGCCGAGCATGGAGGGCGAGCGTCCCCGCGAGCCGAACGTCCCCGCCTCCGTCAACAACAGAACGCCACCGCCTATCCGCGACGACGACGAATCCCCCGCATGGAGGGCGAGCGTCCCCGCGAGCCGTGACGACGAACAGGACACCGACGACGACCGCATGGCGCAACACGGGATCATCATGCAACAGTCGGCGGACGAAACACGCCAAGCCATCATCGGCAACGCTAATCTGGACGACGCCCAGATCGAGCGGCTGGACAACATCATCGCGGGCATGAACCGCCAGATGCTGGAGGTCTCCACCAAGTGGGCGGACCACATCCGCGAGACGGGGACGCTCGACATCAACACCCGCCTCAAAATGCAGCACGAGATCAGCGGCGTCATGGTGTCCGTCTCCGACACGATGGACACGGAGTTCCCCGGATGGCGGGCGAGCGCCCCCGAGAGCCGCAATACAGACACCGACCTCTCCCGCCTCATCCGCGTCACCACCGCCTTCGAGCCCTTCCGCAAAATCCGCTCCGAAATCCTGCGCGGCGAGATTCATCCGCAAAACCAGAATGACGGCAATCAAGAGTGATGAAGATGTTGCACAGGGAGGCACAGAGCAAGCAAGGTGGTGCGGGCATTTTTGCCCGCATGGGGAACCACGGGCAGGAATTCCCGTGCCACCTTTATGCGACAAAGCCTGTGTCACCTTCCGAAAATATCCGAATGGGAACCCGTGGCGGTTGCGGTCAATATAAGCCTGTCGCCGGAAATCCGGTAAAGGAGCAGCCAATCCCCTTCGATGTGGCATTCTCGGAAATCGTTCATGTCGCCGCTCAGCCGATGGTCACGATACCGGGGCGGCATAGGATCGGCACGCGCCAAGAGGGACAGGGCGGCGGTGAGTTTGGAGATATCCTTGCCGCGCTTGCGCATCAGTTTGACGTCGCGCCGCATCCTGTTGGTATAGACGATCTCGAGCACGCTCACGCCTCCAGCATCGAGGAAACCGCCTCCTCGGCGGTCTTGAATGGACCGTGCAGGTTGCGCTGCAGCCGCGCGTCCTCGAGGGCTTCCGCCAGACCCATGGACGCCTTGCGGCGTCGCGCAGGGAACGGCAGCCCCTCATGCTCGAGCGACGCGGCAAGGAATATCCTCACCGCCGTCGGGGTGTCGAACCCGAGACTGGCGAAAAGGGAATCGGCGGCAGCCTTGATGCCGTCGTCAACGCGGACTTGTATGGTAGCCATGACTTCACTCCTTAAAAAATGTCAACGCACCAGATTGTATTACAAACGCCTGCGCCCGTCAAGACTTCGCAATGCCGCATTCCACGCTTTTTCACAACTCGCAACGGGAATGTCACACAGAGCCGCCACAGAGTCGCACAGAGAATCACATCAAATTCTCTCTGTGGTTCTCCGTGTCCCTCCGTGGTTCTCTGTGTAACCAACCACCAATCCACTAACCACCGATTTCACAACCCAAGAGGAGACAAAAGATGAACACACGCAACCATGGCAACAGCCAAAGCGAAAGTAACGGAGGCTCCCGCGCCTCCGAAATGAACGGCAACAACGGCATCCTCATTACGAGGAATCATAACGAAGCAACCAACCGCCCGCAACGGAGGCAGGGACGCTTCCGCCATTTCGCAACCGCCGCGCTGGGCATCGCCATCCTTTTCGGCTCGGTGAATGCCAACGCGCAATCGAACAACTGGTCGTCGTATGCGACAAGCCTACCGCCAGAGGTGAGCAACACCTACACCATCACGACGGAAGGGCAACTTGCCGCGTTCGCGGCGGCGGTCACCAATGGCAACACCTTTGCAGGAAAAACCATTGAATTGCAAAATGATTTGGTCATGACCAATCATTTCTGGACACCTGCGGGAGACAACAACAATCCCTTCATGGGAACCTTCGACGGCAACAACAAAACAATCACGGGCATATTGATGGATCCAGAGTCTGAGTTCCAATATGCGGGGCTTTTCGGGTACGTCAAAGGGAATGGTGTCAATCAAGGCATCGTCCGAAACATGAAACTGGACAAGACGGCTATCATAGGCAGTTCGGGACGGTCGGCGTATGCCGGAGGCATCGTGGGATACAATGATTTCGGGACAATTGAGAAGTGTGAGATTCTCAGCGGAGGGGTAGTTGCCAACTGTATCACCATTGGGTCGTTCAGCACATGGGATTTGTTTGAGTATTTAACCTTGGGCAACATTTCCGTTTCAATACTGGCGAATTTAAACCTGTCTTACGCTGGAGGTACGGTCGGCTTTAATGATAACGGCACAATCAAGGATTGTAAAAACAGTGCCAGTGTAAACGCCCTTGCCTACACCACGCTTGCCTGCGCGGGCGGGATGGCAGGATTTAACGGGAACGGCGGCTTTGTTGAAAACTGCTCGAACAGCGGTATTGTAAAAGCGAAGTCCACGGATATCATGCGTGATCTTGAAGATGATTTTATAGATGCTGTCATTGAAACTTACAAAAATGTGGGTTATATGTTAGCAAATAAAGCCGTGACCTTAATGGTTAAAAAAGTCGTAAACCAATGTCTCGGGAAGGCTTGGGATGCCCTAACCACCTTCGGCGTTTCATTTGAGAAGGTGGAAAATTATTCGTATGCTGGCGGTGTAGTGGGCAAGAACATTGACGGCTCCATAATTGACAGCACAAACAGCGGCAAGGTGAAAGCAGACGCCACCACAAGCACTTGCCCGCAGGACATTGTCGGAACACTCTTTGACTTTGCTGGGTTATTTGTTGGCTCTCTCAATCTCCATATTAATATCATCAATGTTGATTCTCACGCTGGCGGCATCGCAGGTTGGAATACTGGCGGCACGATTGACAACTGCAAGAACAGCGGTGAGGTAGATGCCCACTGTTGGAATATGGATTACGCCACCCTCCTCGGTTTTGCCTACACCGCCATACCCTCCTACACAGGGGGCATTGCGGGATATGATGCGCAAGGCACCATCAAAAACAGTTCCAACAGCGGTGCGCTCAACGCCGACTCTGAAAACATCATCATCTTCGGGGCATCGGGTGGTGCGACCAGTTCCCATGCGGGCGGCATGGCGGGGATGAAAAAAGGCGGCGCCATTGAAAACTGCTCGAACAGCGGCAAGGTGAATTCCTACTCTCTGGTCGTGGCAGGTAGTTTCTTCGCCTCTGGGGCATACGCCCGTGCGGGCGGCGTGGCGGGTGTCCTTGAAGGCAACGGCACGATTTCGAACTGCATGAGCCGCGGCGCGGTCATCGCCAAATGGGTCAACGTCAGTTGGCTGGCGTGGATATGGTCAAACGCCGAAGCCGGGGGCGTCGTCGGGAAAAACAACAGCGGCACCGTCGCCAACTGCTACTGGCGCAAAAACGGCTCGTCGGGATTCAAGCACGACGCGGTCGGGGCGAACAGCGGCACGAAAAACAAATTGTACTACTTCGACACCGCCCCCGGCAAACTCTCAGGCATGGTGAACGGCAAAGACTCCCTGCAAGGCGCCCTGAACGATTGGGTCGGCGCCCAAGAAGATTACCTGTGCTGGAACGTCATGCCAGCCAAAGAAA
The DNA here is from genome assembly GCA_009778475.1 of Kiritimatiellota bacterium. Taxonomy (GTDB): domain Bacteria; phylum Verrucomicrobiota; class Kiritimatiellia; order RFP12; family UBA1067; genus WRJS01. The sequence continues at coordinate 4,088 of WRJS01000005.1, forward strand.
ACGGATACCCGTATATGCCGCCGCCGTTTTCGGTGGGGTTCGACGCCAACGGCGGGACTTCCGGCGATGCGAGCGTCACGCAGGGTTTCGGAAAATCATACAAGGTGCCGGAGAACCCATACTGGTCGGAAGATTGGTTGTTCAACGGTTGGTACACTTCACAAGAGGAAGGAGATTCTATCAGTCCCTCCACAACGGTCACGACGGAGAACACCCACACGCTTTATGCGCGGTGGGCGTATGCCGATGATTACGATGCAATACTTAAAAACCCCAACCTCTCTTGGCGGACTTCGGAAAACTCCTTGTGGCGCGGTCAGGAAGGCGCGGGTTATAACGGAATATCATCCGCCGTGCGGAGCGGAGCCATCACCCACAGCCAAGAGACATGGCTGGAGACGACCGTCACGGGTCCCGGCACATTGATATTTAATTGGCGCGTTTCATCGGAAGCCAATGGCGACTGGCTCTCCTGCGCGGTCAACGGCAAACTGCACGACCGCATTTCAGGGGAATCCGGCTGGCGGTGGCAAGGCGTGAAAATCCCCGTCGGGGAACATACAATTCGCTGGGCATACGAAAAAGATTTCTCCATAAACAACGGCTCGGACTGCGGATGGCTCGATGAGGTGGCGTGGATTCCGCAACAGGACTTCGAGTTTTTCGGAAGCGGTCGCGACGGGTCTCCAGAAACTCCTCCGCAATATTCGGACTTGACGAAAACAACCATCACAGGCTCAAACATCCAAGGCGCGAAAAGTATCACCGTTGCGAGTACGAACGGTTTCAACGTTGGCGATGAAATCCTAATCCATATTTCCCAAGACCCAAGCACGACATCCAACACCGCTGGGACAAACCAGTTCAACCGCATAACGTCAATCTCCGGCAACACCCTGAATCTGTGGGAGCCGCTGAAATACAATTTCACCGTCGGCTCGAAAAAAATCCAAGTCCTCCGCGTCCCCAATTACAGCGACCTGACGGTCAACGGCACACTCACCTGCGACGCATGGGATGGAAGCGTCGGCGGCATCACCGCCTTCCGCGCCCGCAACTTAACGGTTGGAACAAGCGGCACGATTACCGTGTCTGACAAGGGGTATAAAGGAGGGGATCAACGAAAGGCCCCTGGTACTTCGTATGCGGGGCTGGTAGAACGAGGACATGGAATGAGAGGCGAAAATGTAAGCAACCGCCCCACAGACTGGGCTGGTTCCAGTACACCTTCTATGAATGGAGGTGGTGCGGGACGCGGTCAAGCCGGAGGGGGAGGCGGCGGAAATGCAACTGCGGGAAAGGTAGGAGTAGAACATACCAATAGTGCTGACGTCGGCGGACAAGGCGGAGCCGCAACATCACAACAACTCGTCTTCGGCGGCGGTGGCGGTAGTGGGGGTGTATTTTATTGGTGGACATGGGGGTCGGGTTGGACACATGGCGGTGCCGGCGGGCGTGGCGGAGGCTGTGTCTTTATTGGGGTACGGGATATGGCTCTCAATAATGGCGGCTCTTCGGTGATGGCGAAAGGAGCAAATGGACAGGCCTATCCTAATGATGGCGGCAGTAATGGAGGCGGCGGCGGAGCGGGAGGCAGTGTTCACCTCATGAGCCGTTCGACGTTGACTGATGACAGGATAGATGTCACCGGAGGCTCGGGAGGTGTCGCGCTTGGCAGTAGCGACAATAAAAACGGAGGGGCTGGTAGTACGGGGCAAAAGTCCATTGAGCGTTTGCCGTCTGCGCCGACACTGACCGCCAGTAAAGGGACTTCTACCGCTAACGTCTCGCTTACGTGGACACCTGTCACGGGCGCGTCGAAGTATCAGGTTTACCGCAGCACTTCCAATGACGGCAACGGGGTGACACTGCTTGTGACAACCTCCTCGTTATCTGGCTTCATCGACACCTCGGCGGTCGCCGACACAACCTATTACTACTGGGTGAGGGCGGTCAACAGCAAAAACAACGGCGACTACAGCGCACCGGAAACAGGCTGGCGCGCCCGCACGTCCTACACCGTCACCACCGCCTCCAGCCCGCTAGCGGCGGGCGGGGCGACCTCCGGCGGCGGCACAAAGACAACCTACTCATCCTGCACCGTGACCGCCGGGGTCGCCAACGTCGGCTACACGTTCGCGAACTGGACGGAAGGCGCGACCGTCGTCGCGGACACCCCCGCCTACACATTCAGCGTGCTGGGCGACAGGACGCTCACGGCGAACTGGAAGCCGAACGGGTACAGGGTCACCTTCAACGCGATGGGCGGAACCGTCGCGCCCGCCTACGAGATCATGACCTACCACGCGCCATACGGCGAACTGCCCGTGCCGGAACGCAGGGGGTACACATTCGTCGGCTGGTATCTCGGCACGACCGCGATAACCTCAAACTCGATAGTCGCCACGCCCAGCGACCACATCCTCCAAGCGAAATGGACGGACAGGCACGGCAACAGCGACGCCGACAACGGCACCGGCAACGGCACGAACTGGGAGCAGAACAGCGACAAAGACTGGGGCGTGAATTTCTCCGCCGACGACTTTGAAATCAGGACGCCCGAAGAGTTGGCGCGGTTCGCGTTCCTCGTCAACCAAGGCAACGACTTCAACGGCAAGACCGTCAAACTCATGAACGACCTCGTGATGACCACCTACGGGATCCGTACGAACGACCTCGACGCGGTCAACGCCTACACGAACAGCCTCACGGGCATCCCCTATACAACATACGCAGTCGCCGAGCACACGAACACCTACGAGGTCATCGAAGGCACGGTCACAAACGACGTTGACGTCATCACCTACACCGTCACCGCCACAAACGACCTCAGCATGTCCGCCTACTACTGGACACCAGCGGGGACGAACCTTGCAACCCGTTTCAACGGGACGTTCGACGGTCAGGGTTACGCCATCCAAGGCATCACCATCAACGCCGACGGATTGTTGCAATACGCTGGGTTGTTCGGGTATGTTCACAGCGAGGGCATGGTTTGCGATGTCAACCTTGTGGATACCGATATAGCGGTCAGTTATGCAGGTGATGTGTTTGTCGGAGGTGTGGCGGGACAAAATGACGGATGTATTTTGGAATGTTCCAATAACGGCACCATTAACGCTTTCTCATCGTCCGATATTGATTCAGATTACAAAGTTCATGTTGGCGGCGTGGCGGGAGTGAATCGTGGCGACATCATGGAATGCGCAAGCGCGGGAACCGTTGAGGCTTATGCGTCAAACGCTTCGAATGTCGGCGGTATGGCGGGTTGGAACATCGGTCAGGCAAACATCGAAAACTGTGTGAATGGAAGCATGGTTTACGCATCATCTTCCTCGAAAAAATCCGATGCTGTTGGTGGCATGGCTGGTAACAACGAGGGATATGTTTTATATTGTGTGAACAATGGCACGGTACACATCCTTTCCGCTAATTTTTCATATGCCGGAGGTATGTCGGGACTCAATGGAAATGATGGCAAAATTTACAACTGCCAAAACAACGGCGCGGTGAGTGCGACTGTCACAAATGAAATCTTCAATGTCATCGCTGGTGGCATAACGGGGGATAACTTGGGCTATGTCAGGAATTGCGCGAACCGTGGCGAAATCAGCACCTCCATTTCAATAAACTCCAGTGCGGGTGGTTTGGTCGGGTATAATTTCAACGGTCGGGTTTTCAACTGTATAAACATCGGTGAAGTCAATTCCTCCCACGGTAACGGTATGCCTGGAGATACGGGTGGCGTGGTCGGATATAACTATTTTGGTGGCGAAATCAAGAATTGCTACTGGAAAAGAATTAACGATACGGACGGGTTCGAAAATTTTGAAATCGGAGGAATTAATGATCCTAACGAAGAACTTGAAATTGAAAACTTGATTTCCTTCGGTGCCACTCCGATGTTGACCGCAATTCACCCCGATTACGGCACGGCAAACTTGGTAACGAACTTGAACAAGTGGGTGGAAGATAATGATGGAGAAGAATTGAGCAATGTTTATTATGATTACAGCGACTGGACAACCAACCACTCGCCCGACGAGTATCCCATATTGGCGTGCTTTGAACACCTCTACAGCACCTCCATGGTGATATTTGACACGCAAGGCGGGAACGTCCCCGCAATACACAAGACCGTCACGCTCGACCAGCCTTACGGCGACCTCCCCGAACCCGAGCGCAAAGGCTATGCGTTCGAGGGCTGGTACACCGAACCGGACGGCGAAGGGACGCGCGTGGACGGGAACACCGTCGCCGAATCCCCCGCCGACGACAGGGGCGCGCTCATCCTCTACGCGCACTGGACGCAGACGCACACGTTGACTACACCCGCCTTCGTGCCGTACACGTGGCTCAACCAGTGGGAAAATAACATTGAGGATTATGAGGCGTCGGCGAAGGTGCAAGGTCTGAACGGCTATCTCGTTTGGGAATCCTACGTGGCAGGACTCACCCCCACCGACGCCAACAGCAGATTCCGCATCACCAACATCGTGGTGAACGCCGAAAGCCGCATCTCCGCCCTCGACTGGAACCCGCGTCGCAGCGACCGTGTTTACACGGTCTGGGGTAAAACCAATCTCACCGACAAGGCATGGCACAGCCCGACGAATGATGCGACGCGCTTCTTCAAGGTGACGGTCGAGTTGCCGTAAGGGCGGTTCGCGAACCACCCGAATCAGGAATCAAATGGAGGGCGAACGTCCCCGTGAGCCGCCGCAACCGACGGCTCGCGAGGACGCTCGCCCTCCAGCAGGGCATAAAGGTGACGGTCGAATTACCGTAGGGGCGGTTCGCGAACCACCCGAATCAGGAATCAAATGGAGGGCGAACGTCCCCGTGAGCCGCAACGCAACCGACGGCTCGCGAGGACGCTCGCCCTCCAGAAGGGCATAAAGGTGACGGTCGAGTTGCCGTAAGGGCGGTTCGCGAACCACCCGAATCAGGAATCGAATGGAGGGCGAACGTCCCCGTGAGCCGCCAGGCACATTGCGGCGGCTTCCTGCCCCATTGGCCGCACGCCGCGCCAATGGGGTCCCCTGCCTCGCCCTCCATCGTGAAATCTGTATTCTATGAAAACACCGAAGGCGTGTAACGTGAGTAACCGCCGGTGGCGCGAGCGTATGCGGGCGGAACCGGCGGACGGCAGGCAATCGCCATCAGCCCCGGCAGGGGCTGAACAACAAGACCCATCATTCAGCCCTTGCAGGGCTGGGGTTTCTGACTGCCCCTGCCGCCCGCCGGTTCCGCTTACGCTCCACCGACGGTTACTCATGTTTAGCACCTGCGGCGCTATGTGACAACATCAAGTTGGCAAGCGTTGTAGAGACGGATGATTATCCGTCTCCACAGGGCAATGACACGGGGAGACGGATAATCATCCGTCTCTACCATTAAACCTGTCGTGATATGGAGGGCGAACGTCCCCGTGAGCCGCAACGCAACCGACGGCTCGCGAGGACGCTCGCCCTCCAGCAGGGCATATTCCTCACACAAAGACACGAAGGGTACAAATTTATTGCCGAGAAAAACCACCCCGTCAGCCTGCGGCTGCCAGCCCTCCATAGGAGGGGAATTTTGCGGGTCTGCCTCCGGTGTCCTCGGCATTATAAATTGTGCATTATGCATTATGAATTAACTGGAGGGGTGGCGGCCGTTACAGAATTTTGCGTTTCGCGCTTCATGTTGCCGTGCGTTTATGCTATAGTGTTGTTTTCACGAAAGGCGGAAAGGTTATGGCAAAGAACCACGATTGTGTTGTTATTCTTGACTTTGGCGCGGTGAACGCCCAAATGGCGGCGAAGGCCGTGCGCGCGTTGAACATCTATTGCGAGGTGCTCCCTTACACGGCGAGCGCGGAGCGCGTCAGCGCGCTCAACCCGAGGGCGCTCATCTACCAGCGCGGCGCGGCGTGCGGCGAGCGCACGGCCGGGCGCGAGCCGCACGCAGACGTCGCGGCGCTCGGGTTGCCCGTGCTGGACCTCCAAGATGCGCCGTGCGACGGGGCGACGCTGAAGCGGTTCCTCGCGGACGACTGCGGCATCGCGCAGGACTGGACGACCGAGCGCTTCATCGAGGAGAGCGTCGCGGAGCTGCGCGCGCAAATCGGCGACAAGCAGGTGCTGCTCGCGATGTCGGGCGGCGTGGACTCCTCCGTCTGCGCTGTGCTGCTCCACCGCGCGGTCGGCAAGCAGCTCACCTGCGTGTTCGTTGACCACGGGTGCATGCGCAAGGACGAGCCGCAACAGGTGAAGGAAATCTTCCGCGACGCGTTCGGCATCAACCTCGTGGCGATCGACGCGGAGGCCCGCTTCCTCGCGCGTCTGCAAGGCGTCACCGACCCCGAGGCCAAGCGCAAGGCCATCGGCGAGGAGTTCATCCGCGTGTTCGAGGAAGAGGCGGGCAAGCTCGGCACGCTCGACTACCTTGTGCAGGGCACGATCTATCCCGACATCATCGAGAGCGGCTGGGACGGCGGCAAGCCCGTCAAGGCGCACCACAACGTCGGCGGGCTGCCCGAGCGCATCGCGTTCAAGGGCATCGTCGAACCCGTGAAATACCTCTTCAAGGACGAGGTGCGCAAAGTGGGCGAGGCGCTCGGGCTTCCGCGTGTCGTCACGGACCGCCAGCCGTTTCCCGGGCCGGGGCTGGGCGTGCGTTGTCTGGGCGAGCTGACCAAAGAGAAGCTCGATGCCTTGCGCGATGCCGACGCCATCTTCCGCCGCGCCATGGCGGACAGGGGTTTCGATAAAGAGGCGAACCAGTTCTTCGCGGTCCTGACGAACGTGCGCACGGTGGGCGTGACCGACGACGAACGGACCTACGGCTACGTCGTCTGTCTGCGGGCCATCCAGACCCCGGACTTCATGACCGCCAAGGTTCTGCCGCTGCCCGCGGACTTCCTCATCGAGGTCGCCACCGAAATCGCCACGGCCGTCAAGGGCTGCAACCGCGTGGTGTACGACATCACCCCCAAGCCCCCCGCGACGATCGAGTGGGAGTAAGCGTCTCGGCGGAGCCGCCTGGACTCTACTCTTCCATCGTGTCAACGATGTTCTGGAGATGATCTTTGAGGCGGCGGAACTCCACGAGGATGTCGGAGTAAATGACGCTTTTTGCGGCGGAGACTTTTTCATCCACGAGGCGTTGCAGAAGCTGCGAGTGCGCCTGTTTGCAGGCTTGCTGCATATCCCTGTTCAGCTCGCGGCAGCGCCCGATGAGGGAGGTGTCGCGCCCGCGGAGCATCTGCACGACTGCCTCGGCGTAGGCGGTGGCGTGCGCGTGCAGGGCGGCGACCTCGAGCTTGGCCTCGTCCGAAAGCCGCTTGCCGATCCTGAGGATGCGTTCGCGCGACTTCGTCAGGCGCATGATGTAGTCGCTCACGGATTCGAACTCGTCCGCGCAGCGGATCTGGCGGCGGGCCTCCGTGGCGATGGCCTGCGAGGATTTGAGCGCCGTGATCTGCGACACGAAGGCCATGATCTCGCGCTGGGCCTCGTCGAGCAGCCGCTCGCCCTCTTGGATGACTTGGATCTCTTCGGTGCACGCGCCTTCGGTCAGCAGGACGGGCTTCAGGTGTTTGAGCAGCCGCAGGTTCATCTCGCCCATGGCGATGACCTCCTTGTGGGATTGCTCGATCGCCAGCGAGGGCGTCGCCAGCAGGCGGCGGTCGAGGAAGCCCACCTTCCGATGCGCCGCCTCCGCGATGCGCTCCGACTCACGAACGGGGACAAGCCATTGGATGAGCCTTGCGAACGGTTTGAGGAATGGCAGGAAAACGAGCGTGTTGGTGGTGTTGAACATGGTGTGGGCAAGCGCGACGCCAAGCGCCGGATAGGGGAACACCCCGTCCTCCAGCGGCCCGCTGACCAGCAGGTGCGGGAACGCCTTCGCGACGCCCAGCGTGACTTTCTCAACCATGGGGATGAGAAACGCGAACAGGGAAAACGCCCAGGCGACGCCGCCGACGTTGAACATGATGTGCGCCAGCGCGGTGCGGCGCGCGTTGCGGGAGGCACCGATGGACGCGAGACACGCCGTGAATGTCGTGCCGATATTGTCGCCGAGGAGCAGTGCCAGCGCCGTGCGGAAGTCAATCATCCCCGCGTTCGCCAGCGCGATGACGATGCCGATTGCGGCCGAAGACGACTGGATGAGCATTGTGAACAACGTCCCCACCGCAACGCACTTGAGCAGCCCGATGTAATCCGTCGCCTCGAAAACCTGGAACCACCGCCTCGCGCCATCCTGCAAATGCCCGACGCCGTCCTTCATGAACCCAAGCCCCGAGAACAAAAGCCCAAGCCCCAGGACAATCAACGCGATGTTCCGCACCTTGTCCTTTCTTGAGAACAAGAACGGCAACGCCGAAACACCCACCATCAGCAACCCGTATTTGCTGAGGTTCAGGGACATGAACCACGCCGTCATTGTCGTGCCGATGTTCGCGCCGAAGATGACGCCGATCGCCTGCGTCAGCGTCAGCACGCCGCCGTTGACCAGCCCCACGATCGTCACCGTCGTCGCGGAGCTCGACTGTATGATGGCGGTCACGCCGACACCCGTCGCGACGGCGAGGAACCTGTTATCCGTGATCGCGCCCATCCAGCGGTTCAGCCGCGCCCCCGCCATGGACTGGAACCCGTCCGACATCATCCGCATCCCGAGCAGGAAGATGCCGATCCCCCCGCCCAGCCATTTCGCCATCTCCAGAAACTGATTGCCCGTCACGAAACCATAAACGCCTGAAAAGCTCATACGCCTCTTTCTTAACGAAGTCCAAACACAGTGCGCCTAACAAATTTCTTATTATCTCAAATATCCCCTGCCGCGTCCATAAAAAAGAAGACGGGGGCGATACGTCATTCATGCGTGTTTGCACCTTGTCAAGCTGGCGGGGATGGGGTATTATATTCGTTTCATTTTTTTTGTAGCATGGAAGGTCAGGCAGTGATGAAGCAGATTGGCGTGGGCATTTTGGGTTTCGGGACGGTCGGCGCGGGGGTGGCTGAGGGGTTGCTCCGTAACCGGCAGGTGATGGCGGAGCGCTTGGGCGTGGATGTGGTGTTGCGCCGCATCGCGGATATTGATGTCACGACGGATCGGGGCGTGGCGGTGGATGCGTCGATGCTGACGACGGACGCGATGGCGGTCATCAACGATGCGGGCGTTCACATCGTGGTCGAGCTGATCGGCGGGACGGGCATTGCGAAAACGCTTGTCCTCGCGGCGCTGAACGCGGGCAAGCCGGTCGTGACCGCGAACAAGAAGCTGCTGGCGGAGTGCGGCGACGAGATTTTCGACGTGGCGGAGAAGAACGGCGTGGACGTTTATTTCGGCGCGAGCGTGGGCGGCGGCATCCCGATCATCCGCGTGTTGCGCGAGGGGCTGGCGGGTAATGAGATCCAGAGCATCCACGGCATCCTCAACGGCACGTGCAATTACATCCTCACGCGCATGGAGCATGAGGGGTTGCCGTTCGACGCGGTGCTGGCGGACGCACAGCGGGCGGGTTACGCGGAGGCGAACCCGGGGCTCGACATCGACGGCTTCGACACGGCGCACAAGGCGAGCATCCTCGCGTCGCTGGCGTACGGGTTCCACGTGCCGATGGACAAGGTGCTGGTGGAGGGCATCCGCAACCTGTCGGGCATGGACGTGAAGTTCGCGGCGGAGTTCGGCTACCGCATCAAGCTGCTGGCGGTCGTGAAGCGCGAGGGACCTGAGATTGAGGTGCGCGTGCACCCGACGCTGGTGCCGCTGTCGCACATGCTCGCGTCGGTGAACCACGTGTTCAACGCGGCGATGGTGCACGGCGACCTGAGCGGCGACACGCTCTATTACGGGCGCGGCGCGGGGCGCGAGCCGACCGCCAGCACCGTCATCGGCGACATCGGCGACGTAGCGCGGAACCTGGCCGCAGGGCGGTCGCGCTACGCGCGCGGCGTCTCCGTGGCGAACGACGGCAAGTTTGCGATGCGCGCGCCGTCGGAGGTCGCTAGCAAGTATTACATCCGCCTGATGGTGCTGGACAAGGCGGGCGCGCTGGGCATCATGGCGACCATCCTCGGCAAGCACGGGGTCAGTGTTCTGGCTGCGACGCAGAAGGCCTGCGAGGAGGAGGAGGAGATGCCCGGCTACGTCCCCATCGTCATGCTCACGCACACGGCGAAAGGCGCGGACATGGACGCCGCCCTGCGCGACATCCTCACCGCTGGCGTCGTCAACGAGCCCCCCGTGAGCCTGCGGATGATTTAGCCCGCAGGAGGGGACGTAGGGGACGAAGGCGCAAAGGGCATCAGGCGACGAAGGTGTTTTCTTTTCTTCTTGCCCCCCTCCGTCTCCTAGTGTTCTGTAAAATACAGATTTCACGATGTCGCCTTTCGGATTTTAGCGAGGATGTCGTCGGGCTTCTTTGTCCATGTGAAGGTGCGCCCCGATGCGCGGGCGAGGTAGTCGCGCACGGGCCCCCTTCGAGACGACACACTCTAATGCGTGACACGGGTTAACGTTCCCTTGTCTCCTGTCCGCCAAGTCCCCTAAAAACAAACGGGGCATGGAAACCATGCCCCGTTTGTTTTGAAGCGCATAACACGCACGTCCTTAGTATTCCCAGCCCTTGCGGATGTGGGGAACGAGGAGCGCGTCGGCGGCCTTGTTCTTGAAGGTCTGCTTCTTGGTGTCCCACGCGAGCTTGCCTTCGACCTGCTGGGCGATGCACCCGACGAGCATGCTCTCGAGCATCGGCACGGAGTGGCCGACGTCGGAGTAGCACGTGATGTTGTCCACGCCCTTGACGGCGTTGACAAGCTCTTTGTGCTGGCCGTCTTTGTTGCGGACGATGGCGCCTTCGGGGATGTGCTCGAACGCCTCTTTCTTGCCGGTGTGCGTCATCTTCGACTCGCCCTTGAAGCCGATGTAGGAGTCGGAGCCGTAGTCGTTCGTGCTGACGAGCGTGCCCTTGCTGCCGATGATGAGGCAGCCGGTGTTCGGCACTTCGCCCAACGTCTCGATGGCCTGCGGCATGAGCTGGTGCATCTTGTCGTTGAACCCGGTCGTGTCGCGATCCTTATGCTGGTGGTTGCCGTCGTACCAGTAGAGATCGACGGGGGGCAGTTTCTCGCGGGCGGCATAGACCAGCTTGACGATGCTCTTGCTGGGGTAGGTGTCCTTGTTCTTGCCTTCGACCATGAGGCATTCCGCGCTGGTGACCGCGCCGAGCTTGAGGCCGCGGAAGGGCAGGTTCATGGTGTGGCAGGCCATGTCGCCGAAGGCACCGGTGCCGAAGTCGAAGAAGCCGCGCCACTTGAAGGTGTGGTAGGTGTCGCGCTTGAACGGGCGCATGGGGGCGGTGCCGATCCAAGAGTCCCAGTCCAGGTTGTCCGGGATGGGGTCTTCGCCTTGCGCCGTGATGCCTTGCGGCCACACGGGGCGGTTCGTCCAGACGTGCACTTCCTTGACGTCGCCGAGGATGCCGGCGTTGAGGATCTCGACGGAGCGGCGCAGCTTGTTGTCGGAGCTTCCCTGGTTGCCCATCTGCGTGTGGACCTTGTTGGCCTTGGCGACCTGCTCGAAGTAGCGGGCCTCCCAGATGGTGCGCACGAGGGGTTTCTCGACATAGACGCTGGCGCCGAGCTTCATCGCGCGGATGGCGGCGGGGGCGTGGGTGTGGTCGGGCGTGGAGACGGTGACGATGTCAACCTTGCCGCCCCACTTGTCGAGCATCTTGCGGTAGTCGGTGTAGCACTCGACGTCGGGGTTCTTCTCCTTGACCTTGTCTTTGCCGCGGTCGTTCTGGCCGCGGTCGGCGTCGCAGAGCGCGACGATGTTTTCGCCCCAGTTGAACATGGGCTCCCAGTTGGACCAGCCCTTGCCGCCGACGCCGATGACGGCGACGTTCAGCTTGTCGTTGGGCGAGCGGAGGCGCGGCGACACTTTCGCGATGTTGGGGAACTTCATCTGCGCCTGACTGCTCAGTGCGAGCGCACCCGTTGCGAGCGCGGTCCCCTTGACGAAATTACGACGATTGAGATGTGACATACTCTTTTCCTTTTTCAGTTTCTAGTGGTCAGTAATCAGTGGTCAGTGATGTGTGTCCTGCGGAACCTGTCCGCTGGTCACTGACCACTGACCACCTGCAGTTGCTTATTTGCCCCAGGGTTTGCCCGGCAGCGGGAACTGGTCGTCGCCGTACTCCGGCATCTCCACGTCCGCGTTGGCGGCGGCGGCGGCCTCGAAGTCCTGCCACGAGGGCTTGCACGCGAGGTTGTAGTAGGGCGAGTCCGTCGTCGAGATGATGTCCGACATACGGATGACCTGGCCCGTGTAGCACGAGATGCGGCCGATGATGGCGCTGGCGGTGGACATCGCCACGCTCTCGCCCTCGTTGATGACCGGAATTTCGCCCAGGATGCCGCGCAGCATATTCTCATGCTCAATCTGGTAGGGGTTGCCGTCCTTCAGCTTGTACGTGTTGCCCTTATCGACATATACATCGCCGCCCATATCCAGCTTGTCGCCGCCGACCTTCTTAACCTGTCCGCCACCGGAAATCTCGAAGTCCGTGTTGGTGAGGAAGTGCTCGCTCACGTTGTTGCTCGTCCCGCCGATCTGGCGGCACTGGCTGTGGATATGCACGCCGTCGCCGTAGTCGAAGTCGATGCCGAAGAAATCGTACTGGTTGCCGGACACGCGGCGCGCGCGGCCGCCGAAGCCGTTCGCCGTGCGCGGGAAGCGCCCGAGGAACCAGTTCGCCACGTCGATGTTGTGCACGTGCTGCTCGACGATATGGTCGCCGCTCATCTCCGTCCAGTTCACCCAGTTGCTCGCCAAGTATGCGGCGTTACTCTTGCCGTCGCGGTTGCGCACCCACGGCACCGTGCCGTTCCAATAGACGTTGCCGCTGACGACTTTGCCGATCTTGCCTTCCTGAAGCGCGAGCGCCTGCAGGAGGTAGCCCTTCTGGTGGCGGCGCTGCGTGCCGGCCACGAGCGAGAGCTTCTTCTCCTGCGCGAGCTTCGCGGCCGCGAGGAACTGGCGGATGCCCGGACCGTCCACGGCCACCGGCTTCTCTGCGAAGACGTGCTTGCCGGCCTTGATGGCGGCCTCGACCTGCACCGGGCGGAACGCCGGGGGCGTCGCCGTCACGATAATCTCGATTTCAGGAATCGCCACAACTTCCTTATAGCTGTTCGCGCCCCAGAAGGCCTTGGCCTTGCCTTCGTTTTTCTTCGCCGCATTCTTCGCGCGGTCCTCAAAGAAGTCGCACACCGCAATCAGCTCGATGTCATGCCCCAGCGCCTGGGCGGCTTTGCGCAAGTCATCGAACGACCCGCTGCAGCGCCCGCCGCCGCCGATCATGCCGACCTTGAACACCCGCTTCGCGTCCTGCGCGCGCAACACCGTCGGGGCCGCCGCCATCATCGCGCCGAACACCACCGAACCCTTCATGAACTCTCTCCGATTTTGCATTTCCCTTTTCTCCGTTTTTTGTGCCAGTGGCCCGTCTTGCCGACGCACTAACCACCAACCACCAATCACTAACCACTAATCACTCGTTTACGCCTGTTCCCACTGCTCCCGCAGCAACCGTTGCATATTGGCCAGCAGCAGTTCCTTGTTCACCTCATAACCCTTTTCGGTCACCCGACCGTCCTTGTCCTTGATCTCAATCTCCTTCGAGTCCGGCGTCTGCTGGAAGGCAAGCGTCCTCGGCACGCCGCCCTCGAGGCTCACCGCACCGCGGTAGCCGATCATCTTCAGACCCTTGAAGCCGTCCACATAGTTGTCCGCCTCGCCGTCCACGCCCGGAATCTGCCGCCGCTTCAGCGACGCGATATGCACGTGCGTCAGCAGCTTGCCCGCGCTGATGAACGCGCCCATGAAGCTCGTCTCCTCCAGCGCCATGTGCCAGAAATCGCCCATCACCGACGCGCCCGGTCCGATGTCGCGCGCGATCGTCGCGCCGTCCGCCACCTGCCGCAGGAACGGCGTCTCATTGCGCCGCAGCGGCTCCAGCACGATGGACGTGCCGTGCTTCGCCGCGTGCTCGGCCATGCGCTTGCCCGTGTTCTCCACGAAATCCCTGCGCAGGTCCTTGCCGCTGAGCCAGCCCTCCTGCGACAGCTGGCCGCGCGCGGGGCAGATGATCAGGCCCACGGACTTGATCGCCCCCAGCACCTCGATCTGCGGCAGGAAGCTCTCGACCTCCTTGTCGCGCTTCTCCTTCTCGGCGTAGGCGAAGTTGCTGCCGCCGCACGCCGTGGCCACGAAGAGCTTGCGCCCCTCCATCGCCTTGGCGAACTTCTCGCCCTCGTTCAGCAGGAAGCCGCCCGTCGGGATCTCGACCGCGCCGTAGCCGTTCGCCTCGAGGAAGTCGAGCTTCTGGTTCATCTCCCCGCCCGGGATCATGCCCCACTGGAGGCAGAGGTTCAGCTGCGCCGGTTTCTCCGGCGGCGACAGCTTCGGCATACCGTTGCCCGCCGCGACCTGCGCAGCGGCGCGTTGCGTGCCACACACCGCGGCCACACCTGCAACCGCCGAAGCGGCTAAGAACTCGCGTCTTTTCATGTCAGACCTTTCTTTCGGTTTCACACCACATTTTGCGAGACACCTGCATCATCGCATGCAACGGCCATCCCGAAATGTAAAATATAATTTAACCACGATTGTTGCCCCGATGTCAAGGGTTGGAATGGAAAAATCCAATATTAAATGTCCCCCCCCGGAAAGGCGCGGGAAGGCTAAGGCACTGAAAAATACAGATAACGATATGCGAACGCAAAGACAACGGCGATCCCGACGATATGGAGTGCGGTGCTTTTAACCGCAGGGACTGCCGGGGCGCGTTAGCCCCTCCCCCTTGCGCTATGCTATAGTTGCTGTATGCACCCCGAAGAGGAAACCCGCCGCACGCCATACGAACACACCACGCAAAATGTATTTTGCAGAACACGCGGGTGGCGCAGGCATTCCTGCCCGTTGCCTTGTTGTCCCGCCGCCTGAATCACGGGCTGATTTAATATTGGGGTTTTCACGGTTTTCGGACTTGATAAATATGCAGGATGTGATACATTGGTGTCACTTATCTTGTGAAGGAGGACTATGAAAGAGCACATGACACTTACACGGCGGTCGTTCCTCGGGACGGCGGCGGCGGCAGGGGCGGCGGCAGTTGTCCCCGCAAGGCTTTTCGCGGCAGACAAGCCCAACTCGAACTTCAACGGCGTGCAGATCGGCGTCAACACCTACAGCTACCGCGGGCTGCCTGGGTCTGCTGAGCAGACATTGGGGTACCTGCTGGAGAACGGCCTGAGCTCCGTCGAGCTGCAGGGCGGCGTCATCAACGGCTACATCAAGCCGCCGTCCATCAAGGAGGACGACCCCGAGGCCAGCGCGAAATGGCTGGCCGCGGCGGAGGACAAGGACATCCTTGCGCGGTGCGCCGCGCTGCGCAAGATGTACGAGGACGCGGGCGTGAAAATCCACACCTCGAAATTCGGCAATATCGGCGACGGCAAGATGCCCGACGGCCAAATCGAGTTCTGCTTCTGCATGGCGAAGGCGCTCGGCTCCAAAATCATCTCGCGCGAAGTGGACCTGAACGGGAACATCTCCAAGCGGCTTGGGGCGCTCGCGGACAAGCACAAAATCTACATCGCGTTCCACAACCACGAACAGATTAACGCTAAGACGTATGACGACCCGAAGATACTGACGAGTGAATACCTCGCCATCAACTTCGACATCGGCCACTATGTGGCGGCGAACGACGACAGCGTGGTGGCGTTCATCGAGAAGTTCAGCAAGCGCATCGTCAGCCTGCACCTTAAGGACCGCACGACCAAGGCCAACGGCAAGAAGAACCTGCCCTTCGGCGAAGGCGACACGCCCGTCGTCGATGTCTTGAACCTGCTCCGCAAAAACAAGTACCCCATCACGGCGGACATCGAGCTAGAGTACAAGATACCCGAAGGCTCGACCCCCGTCAAGGAGGTCACCACGTGCGTGCAGTATTGCAAGAAGGCGTTGGCGTGAGAGATGACGCGCCGTGTCCCTCGCTACGGAGGGGCTAAGGCTGCGAGGCAGTAAGGGAACCACTCCTTACAGAAATAAAGCGGGGGACGCATCGCGCCCCCCGCTTTTATTTTGGCGATATGGCGTTTACTTCGCCATGACGCGGACCATCTCCAGCACCTTGTTGGAGTAGCCCCACTCGTTGTCGTACCAGCTGACGATCTTCACGAACGTGGAGTCCAGCATGATGCCAGCCTCGGCATCGAACACGGAGGTCTTGACCTCGCCACGGAAATCGGTGGAGACGACCTTCTCCTCGGTGTAGCCCAGGATGCCCTTGAGCTCGCCCTCGGAGGCGGCCTTCATCGCGGCCTTGACCTCGTCGTAGGTGGTCTCCTTGGCCAGCACGGCGGTCAGGTCAACGACGGACACGTCGGAGGTCGGGACGCGGAACGCCATGCCCGTGAGCTTCTTGTTGAGCTCGGGGATGACCTTGCCCACAGCCTTCGCCGCACCCGTGCTGGACGGGATGATGTTCTCGAGGATGCCGCGGCCGCCGCGCCAGTCCTTCTTGGACGGGCCGTCAACGGTCTTCTGCGTGGCCGTGGCGGCGTGGACGGTGGTCATCAGGCCCTTGACGATGCCGAAGGTGTCGTTGAGCACCTTGGCGACGGGCGCAAGGCAGTTCGTCGTGCAGGACGCGTTCGAGATGATGGCCTCGCCCGCGTAGGCCGTGTGGTTCACGCCATAGACGAACATCGGCGTGTCGTCCTTCGACGGCGCGGACAGGATGACCTTCTTCGCGCCGGCCGTGATGTGCGCCTGGGCCGTGGCCTTGTCGAGGAACAGGCCCGTGGACTCGACGACGACATCGGCGCCGACCTCGTCCCACTTCAGCGCGGCCGGGTCCTTCTCGGCGGTCAGGCGGATCTTCTTGCCGTTGACGATCAGGTTCGCGCCGTCAACCTCGACCTCGCCCTGGAAACGGCCGTGGACCGAATCGTACTTCAGCATGTACGCCAGATAGTCCGGGTCGAGCAAATCGTTGATGCCGACGATCTCGATATCGTCCGCAAAATTCTTGACCGCCGCGCGGAACACCATACGGCCGATGCGGCCGAACCCGTTGATACCAACCTTGATTGCCATGACGCTTTCTCCATTAACTGTGTAACTGTGTTGACCCGCCTGCGCTCCATCCGGAAAAACGCTGGCGCGGTCTGAACGAATGGCGTAATAAGATAGCGTTTCGGGCCGCCCGCGTCAACCGAATAAAAGCGCGGCGAGATAATTTTAATGTGGCGGCCGGGCGTGAAAGCGTGTATGCTTAATGTTTTGTTTGATTTGACGAGAAAGAGGATTGACATGAGACTACTAGGGTGTTCGGTTGCGATTGCGTTGTGCGGGGGGGTGCTCTGCGCGCAGGAGTTGGACGATGATGACCTGCCGCCGCAGGAGGATGTTGCCGCGCCGAGGGCGGACTACGCCCAGCTGCTGGAGCGTTTCGTCTCGGACTCCACAGAGGAGCTGATTATCCACACGGTGCGGTGCCGCCATGTGAACGCGGAGACGCTGCGGCGGCTCGTGGAGAACTTCCTTTCGCCGGGCGGCACGGTGGCGTGCAGCGACGAGGACGACATCCTCGTCGTGTGCGACACCACGGCGCGCATGGAGCAGATCAAGGGTATCATCGAGGACGCGGACCAGCCCGTGCCGCAGGTGCTGGTGGAGGCGCGTATCGTGGAGTTCGAGCTCAGCGACGACTTCACCAAGGAGGTGGACCTGGGCTTCGCGAACGTGGGTGATTCGGACGCGCTGCGGCGGATGTTCACGAGCCTCATCCTGCCCTACGCGGCGGCCGCAGAGGGGTCTGTCCAAGGCATGGACACGGCGCTCGGGGGCGGCTCGAACGGGCGCGTGTGGGCGTTCGGCGGGAACGACAGCTTCAAGATGTGGGCGCTGGTGCGCTATTTGCAGACGAAGAATTACGCGCGGCTGCTCTCCTCTCCGAACATCGTCATCCGCAGGGGCTCGGACGGCAACATCATCACAGGCGAGCAGGTCCCGATCCCGACCGAGACCACCACGGGCAGCAGCATCAGCAAGACCGTGAAGTATGAGAACATCGGCGTGAAACTTATCGTGCGGCCGCTGATGGTCGCGGAGGACCGCATCCGCCTGCGCATCAACCCGGAGTTCTCAAGCATCTCGCGCTACGACGTGGACAGCAAGGCGCCGTACTTCGCGTTGCGCTCGGCATCGACGGAGCTGGAGGCGCGGTCGGGCGACATGATTGTGCTGGGCGGCCTCCTGCGCAAAGAGGAGCGCATCACGGACACGCGCGTGCCGTACCTCTCGAACATCCCCTTGCTCGGGTGGTTCTTTAAGGGAAAGATTACGCGCTCGGTCACGTCGCAGCTGGTCATCTTCATGACGCCGTACCTCATCACCCCCGAGAACGCCGACATCCGCGACGCAACGCAGACAGGGAAAATCCCCGAGACCCTCCGCAGCAAGATTCAGGAGATCGAGCATCAGGTCAACGACCCGGACGCGCAGCCGTGGGGCTTGCTGAGAGATAAAAATTAGGAATGCCCCGGGAGCGCAGGGCTTCCGCCCTGCAACGAGGAGTCAGAAATGAGGAATGGCCGGGAGCGCAGGGCCTCCGCCCTGCAATGAGGAATTAAAAATGAAAAAAGAAGGATTTAAGAGAAAGCCTACGACCTTGCTGAGCGCCTGTCTCGTGTGCGCCTTGCTCACGCTCGCGCCGGGATGCGTGAAACGCGAGGAGAGCCAGAAGCAGGTCTCCGACCGCCTGTTCGTCGTGAAGAAAGGCGACTTCCCCGTCGTCTTCCGCGTGGACGGCCAGCTCGACGCCATCCGCAACCACCAGCTCGCGTTCAGGGGCAAGCGCGGCAGCCGCGAGCTGAAGCTGACGTATGTGCTGCCCGAGCACTCCATCGTGTCGTCGAACGATGTGGTCTTCCAGATTTCCGACGAGTTCTTCAAGCGCCAGGAGACCGACCTGCTGCGCCAGATACAGACGGCCGAGCAGCGTTACGAGATGGCCCAGCAGGACGTGAGCATGATTCAGGCGGACAACATCAACGACCTGAAATCCTCACTCGACACGCTACGGACGGGTATCGACGCGCTGAGGCGTTACGAGAACGAGGACGCGCCGAAGCGCAAGAAGGAGCTCCAGCAGGGCATCCAGACGAAAATCGAATCGTTCAACGAGGCGGATGCCAACGTGCAGGATGCGCGCAAGGTGCTGCTGGACGTGTCCTCGGGCGACGAGAACGTGAAGCGCGACGCGGAGCGGAAAGTGACCGCCGCCGAGACCGCCCAGCAGACCGCCCAGCAGGCCGTCGAGACCGCGTTCTACGACCTGCGGATTTTCAAGCGCTACGACCACTCGCAGAAAATCACCTCCCTGCGCGACACCGTCAAGCGCAACACCATCGCCGTCCAGCGCGGCATCGTCAACAACGAGAACCGCCTGCGCAAGAACCAGATCGAGCTCAGCAACTCCCGCGCCCTGCTCGACAACTACAGGAACGAGCTCAAGGAGGTGCGCGAGGACATGGCCCGCCTGGAGATACGCGCCCCCGTGTCCGGCACGCTGTTCTACGGCAACCCCGACGGCACCACCCGTTTCCGCGGGAACCAGCCCGAGGAGCTGCGCGAGGGCGCGGAGGTGTATATCGGGCAGGTGATGGGCTTCATCCCCGACCTCTCCAAGTTCATGGTCACCGCCAGCATCCCCGAGGAGTTCCGCTCGCGCGTCCAGTCCGGGCTGAAAGTCCACATCAAGGCCAAGGCCATCCCCGACCTCGTGCTGAACGGCGAGATCGCCAGCATCGCCGCCGCCGCCACGCCCATCATCGGCTGGGACCCGCGCAGCCCCAAGGTCTATACCACGAAAATCTCCACCGACATCGCCGACGAGCGCCTTGTGCCGGGCATGACCGTGCAGGTGGAGATTATCGTCGAGACCGTCACCGGCGCCTTCTTCGTCCCCGTCGAGGCCGTCTATAACCGCGAGGGCAAGTCCTACGTCAAAGTGGCCAACGGCATCAACGTCGAGGAGCGCGCCGTGACGACCGGCCGCTTCTCCGCCGACTACATCGAGATCCTCGAAGGCCTCGCCGAAGGCGAATCCGTGCTGCTGGTGAGGGTGTCGTCGTAGAGGGCCGAAGTCCCCTCACGCACCTACAGATTTCACGATGAAGGGCGAGCGTCCCCGCGAGCCGTTAAGACACCCCTCCATATCACGCCATCCAAAACAGGGTAATCCTCTATCCCGTCACCTGTATTTTACAGGACATTAGCATAGTCGTTTAACGTGATGCTGTTACACATTGTGGCGGCGGCGTCTTGCCGTTGTGAAAATATAACGACATGAAACGCCGACGGCGTATCCGTATGTTGCGGCAATCGTTTCTATTGACACAGCGGAAACATAACAACATCGTGTTAAAACACCCAGTGCGCCTCAATCCACTGCACGATGACCTGCGCGACCTCGAGCTTCGGCATCAACGGCAGCGGCTGCGGCGCGGTGCCGGGGGCGAAGAGCGTGACAACATTGGTGTCCGTCGCGAAGCCTGCGCCGGATGCGGTGACATCGTTGGCGACGATAAGGTCGAGGCTTTTGGCGGTGAGCTTGCGCCGTGCCTCCGTTGCAGGGTCGCCCGTCTCGGCGGCGAAGCCGACGAACACGCGCCCCCCTTTCTGCGGCGCGACCGTCGCGAGGATGTCGGGGTTCGGCACGAGGCGGAGAGCGGGGTTCATCCCGCGCTTTTTCAGCTTCGTGCCCGCACACTGCTCCGGCCGCCAGTCCGCAACGGCCGCGGACATCACAAGCGCGTCGCAGCCCGGCAGGGCGCGTTCAACGGCCGCGAGCATGTCGAGGGCGCTGGTGACATCGATGCGCGTCACACCCTTGGGCGTCGCAAGCGCGACGGGGCCGGCGATGAGCGTGACGCGATGCCCGCGCCCGGCCGCCGCCTGCGCGATCGCGAAACCCATCTTGCCCGTGGAGCGGTTACTCAGGAAACGGATGGGGTCAAGGTGCTCGCGTGTCGGCCCGGCGGTGACGAGGATGTTCATAGCGTGTGTCCAGTCATGCGCCGCCGCCCGTCTGCGCACGGAGGCGGAGCTGGCCGCAGGCCGCGCTGACCTCCTTGCCGCGCGATTTGCGGAGGGTGGTGTTGAAGCCCGCTTTGAGCAGGGTGTCCAGGAACGCGAGGCAGGTGCGCTCGTCGGGGCATTTGCCGTCGAAGCCTTCGACGGGGCTGAGCGGGATGAGGTTGATTTTGCAGGGCATCCCGCGCAGGAGGCGGATGAGCTCGTCGGTGTGGTGCGGGCGGTCATTGGCGTTCTTGATGAGGGTGTACTCGAACGTGACGACGCGCCCGGTCTTCTCGAAGTAATCGCGGCAGGCGGCGACGAGCTCCGCCACGGGCCAGCGGCGGTTGACGGGCATGAGGCGGTCGCGCAAAACATCGTGCGGCGCGTGGAGCGAGACGGACAGCTCGAACTGGATGCCCTCCTCCGCGAACCTGCGGATGCCGGGAACCACGCCGCAGGTGCTGACGGTGATGTGGCGCGCGCCGATGCTGACGGCCTTCTGGTCGTTGAGGATGCGCAGGGCGCGCAGGGTGTTGTCGTAATTGTCGAACGGCTCGCCCATGCCCATGACGACGATGTTGCCGGGGCGGGGCAGCGCGGGCTTGGCGCCGCCAAGGCGGGCCGGGGATTCCTGCCCGGCGTCGTTGCCGGCTGCGGCCGGGCGCATCAGCTCGCACGCCGCCATCACCTGCCCGACGATCTCGTCGGCGGTGAGGTCACGCACGCGCCCGTGCCGGCCGCTGGCGCAGAACGCGCACTTGAAGCTGCACCCCACCTGCGTCGAGATGCACTGCGTGAGCCGCCCTTTGGACGGGATCATCACAGTCTCGACGCGCTCGCCGTCCGCGCACGCGAGCAGGAGTTTCTGCACGCCGTCGGGGGAGTCCTGCACCGCCTCCACCCGGAGGGGCGCGAGGGTGACGCGCTGCGCAAGGGTCTCGCGGAGCTCCTTGGGCAGCGTGGTGATGTCGTGCCACGACTGCGCGAACTGCTGGTAGAGACCGTTGAGGATCTGCGCCGAACGGTACGCGGGGATGCCCATCTCCGCGCAGAGCGGCTTCCACTCGGCCGGCAGGATGCCCCATGCGGCGGGGCGGTCAGGGTTCGTCATCGGTCTGGAGTTCCTTGATGCCCTGGCGCGGCTGCAGCAGCGGGTTCCGCTCCTTCGGCTTCTCCGCCGGGACGAACGCCGCGTTGGCAACCTTGTTTGTGGACGCGACGAACGGCTTGCGCTCCGCGTTCGCCGCCCGCTTGTCCGGGCTGGCGGTCGAAGCGTAAACCTGCTTGTCGCTCTTGGTGAACGGCTCCGCCTGCATGGGCGGCGGCGCCTCGAGCGACTTCCCGTTGAGCGGCTCTTTCGTGACAAGCGGCTTCATGTCCGGCTGGCGGACCTGCGACGGGGACAGCGGGTTCCCCATCGTGCGCGACGCGGCCTTCTCGGACACGGAGTAGGGTTTCTCGGAATAGGTGCGTGCGGACAGCTCCTGGCGCGGCTTATACGCCTGCGCTTTGAAGCGAGCCTCGTCCGTGTCCGCGCAACGTGCACTGGCAGCCCACAGGCACAGCGGCGCAATCAACAGTTCTCTCCGAAACATGACATTCTCCTCCGAAAAGAAAACATTGTCGGTGAATTTACGCCATCCGTCAAGCCCGAATCCAGCAAATGAGAAATTCTGCAAATTGCAATATTAGACCTGTCCTAAAACCCGAAATCCCCAAAAGACTTTTCATTGATGCGTCATCCGGGTTAACGCCGCAACCTGAAATGAACCGCGAAAGGCACGAAAGGCGCGAAAATGTGTGGTCTCTTTTTTGTCACATTGCAGGGCAAATCTTTTTTCGCGTGTTTCGTGTGTTTCGCGGTTGATACAGCCTTGAATCTTGCGGTTTTAGGACACATCTATTAAATGAACCGCCACACAAACCAAAGAAAGGGACACCCCCGTGAGAGAACCACGCCGCCGCCTAATTCGCTGGTTCATTTTGCTTGCAATTCGCCGCGCCGGGAGCGCAAGGCTTCCGCCTTGCACGATTAATAGATGCAAGGCGGAAGCCTTGCGCTCCCGGCGATTCCTCATTCCTCATTCGGAGGCTTCGGTGAATCTCTGTGCCTCCGTGGCTCTGCGTGAAAAAAACAGCGGCAGGGCAACCCCATGCCCATGAAACGTAAAAACCTACACCCACATGCAGGACAGAAAGATATTTGCCCAGCGACTCCTACACTAAAGGAAGGACCTCAATACCGCCAGGGATACATCCCCCAATGCCTTCAATTTGTTTCATAGCATTGGCATTAGTCCTCTTCACTATGGTTGGAGTCGCTCTCCTCCTTTTTTTCATTACTCTTCGTATGCGCCTCAACCGCATAACGATAAGCCGGCGTGAGAAATTCGTTCGTGCTGTAAAGCGCAAACGGCGGGCCTTTATTTATGCCTGACATTGCAGCCGGAATAGGTAAGTTAATTTCCTCATTAATGTTCGTGACGAAAGGCTCTTTGCTATTGCCAGGGGAATCGAAACAAATCAAGGAATCATAACCGTTTGCCATTGGGTTTTTTCGATAAAGCACATAGAATAACTTGTATTTTGAAGAACCTCCAGTTTTGCGGATACAATAATACACTTCTTTCATTGGCAGCTGATGGTCTATGGCCAGATAGCGATAAAAGACACGAGGATATTCATGCCCCGTTATGTTACCCAAAATAAAACAAATGAATAAGAGAAAAAGCAGAAAGCAGAAAAGCCACAGAATTACTTTTTGTGCGCATTTCATGGGTTAGAATATGATTTTCGGCTCTTTTACTGGCCACCCTATAAGGAGGATTGCGCAAGGTTTTTTGAGGAGAAATGTCAAATGAGGAGATACGACCCCAAGCTCAAAACTATACAGGAACAAAAACATGATGAGAGTATAACTCTGCTGGAAAAATCACGCAACGTTTTTTTAGATGACCCGCCCGTTTTTTTCACGCAGAGTGCCGGGAGCGCAAGGCTTCCGCCTTGCCAAGCATAAAAAATACAATAAATGCAAGGCGGAAGCCTTGCGCTCCCGGCATTGAGCTTTCGGTGCCCTTTTCAATTGGCTTAATACGTGCCCTTGCAGACAACAGCGATTCACTCGTTGTTTCACGCAGAGCCACCAAGAGATTATCCGATGCTCCCTTTTTCAGTTATTGAAAAGAGGCGTTGCGCGTTGCCGCCGAGGATGGCGGATTCGGTGTCGGCGGGAAGGCCTGCGGCGCGGATGAAGGCGAAGCCGTCGTCGAACGACATCCACGGCGCGTCCGTCGCGAAGAGGAGCTTGTCGGGGCCGTGTTCGCGCAGGAGGCGCAGGGCATGGGGGTCGTCCACGCCGTGGCGCAGGACGGCGGTGTCGAGGTAAACGTCTTTGCCCAGCAGGTGGCGCGCGGACGCTTCCCAGTCCAGCCATCCGCCGAGGTGCGCGGCGATGAAGCGCAGGCCGGGAATCTCGCGCATGACGTGCGCGACGCGCTCGGGTCCGCAGATGGGGTCGCGGGGAAACCCGATGTCATATCCGCAGTGGCACTGGACAATCAGGTTGAGGTCGCGGCAGCGTTTCAGGAACGCCAAGGTGTCGGGCGCGTCGAGGACGAACTCTTGGTAATAAGGGTGGAGCTTCACGCCGCGCACGTCCGCGTCTGCGACCGCTTGGAGGCGCTTTGCCCATTTCGGGTCGGCCGGGTGCACGGAGGCCAGGGGGATGAGGCGGCGGGCGGCGTCCTCGCCGCGCGCGCCGTCGCGGATGGCGCGGGCCTCGGTCAGAATGTCCTCGGCCTGCTCGGGGCGCGTCGCGACCGGGCACAGCACGGCACGGTCAACCTGCGCCGCGCGCATGGTGTTGAGGAGCCCCGCGACCGTGCCGTCCGAGACAGGCGCGATGGCGTGCCCCGTCTTGGCAGTCAGCTTCTCGATTGCGCGTTTCGCAATCTGCTCGGGGAACGTGTGCGTGTGGGCATCGATAATCATGAGGGCTCCTTTTGGAAACGCGCCAGCCACAGCGCCACAACCATGAGCAATAGGCCGGCGGCCAGCCCGGCGAGGTTCATGCGCTCGCGGAAAATCAGGAGCGAGACCAACACCCCGAGCGGGATTTTGAGGTTGTTCATCACCGCCAGCGTCCCGGCGGAGACCTTCCGCGCGCCGCTGTTCCACAGGAAGTAGCTCACCCCCGAGCCCATGACCGCAAGGAACGCGAGCGAGAGCCACTGCCGCCACGTCATGGATGCGACGAAGGCCGTGTTGCCCAACCCAAGCGGCAGGAGGCAGAGAAACCCGCCGAGGTAGAGCCAGAAAAAGCACTGGAGGTCGGTGAGCGGCTGCGGGGAGCGCACGAACAGCTCGCGGTAGAGCAGCTGCCCCAAGGCAAAACAGACACAGGACGCCTGGATCAGCAGAATGCCCGGCAGCGAAAGCCCCGGTATCCCCAAAGAGACAATCCCCGCACCCGCGACGGAAACAAGCGCGGCGCACAGGTTGACGGCGCGGAAACGGCGGCGGAAGGCATCGCTGATGAGGGCGACGTAAATGGGCGTCGTCACCGTGAACAACACCACCTCATGCGACTCCAGATAGCGGAAGCTGCACATGAACATGAAGGACATCACCCCGAACTGGACTGCCCCGATGCCGACGAGCGCCGCATTGACGCGCAAGGGCGCCGACCGCATAAACGGGAGGAAGAGAACCGCCGCGATCGCCAGGCGCATCGCCGCCAGCCCCGCCGGCGGAACCCCCGCGAGCTCGTTACCGATCAGGCCGAACGAGACACTCCAAATCAACGACGCTAACAGCAGTTGCCACATGGGTTAAGGGTTAGGGGTTAAGGGCAAAACCTGAAAGGCGCTCGCCCGCCAAGCACCAGCAGGAAGCACGCGCCGGAGGGCGGGCGCCCCCCCCCCGAGCCGCAACATACGCTTCCGCAAACGACAAAACCAATGCGCCCAACCCGCTGGTTGAGCCATTGGTGCGAAAAATGGAGGCACGAAGCGGATTCGAACCGCTGTACAAGGTTTTGCAGACCTCTGCCTAGCCCCTCGGCCATCGCGCCCCGAAAAACTACTTTTTCATGCCTGCACGCAACCGGGCCTGCACGCGTTTCTTGCGCGCATCCCTGCGTTGACGTTTCAGACGTTTTCTCAATTGCTGTCCCATAAGAAGGTCAACACAATATCAAATTCCCCCCCTGAAAGTCAACAGGGAAAAAATATTTTTTTCGTCACTCAATGTCCGCCTGCTCCATCTTCGAAATCGCATCCTTGATGCACTCGAGCGCGGCGCGGGAGGAGATTGTCGCGGCGGTGACGGCATCGATCTCGCCGCCGTCTTTCTTCACGACCCAGTTCCCGTCCAGCGCTCTGCCGAGGAGCGGCTTCCTGAACGCATCGCTGATAATCTTGGAGCCAAGGCCGGGCGTCTCCGTGGACAGCACGACCTCGTAACCCACGAGCGTGCTGTCCGCCTTGCTCAGTCCGACCATCAGCGCGAGGTCGCCGCTGTAGCCGTTCTTGGAGCGCCCCTCGACCGCGACGGCGGCGACCTTGCCGTCCTGCCGGGAGACGAAGAAGGTGGATGCGCCCACGACGACCTTCTCGGGCACGGGGAGGCCTGCGGGCATCACGAGCGTCGCGGCCTGCAACGTGCGCTGCTCGAGCGCGGCGGCAATCGGCTCTTTCGTCATGTTGAAGACCGCCGCGAGCAGGGCCGAGCTGACCGCGCAAATAACTGTCAAAACAAAAACTAACCTTATCATTTTCTTATCCACCTAACCGTGACCGGCCAAGCGGTCACATTGAAAAATGGACACTATACCACAGGGGCGGCCGCGGGTTCAAGCAAAAGTAACGGGGGATTCGGTTTGACAGGATTTCACAGGATTTCCCCTTCGGGGCGCATATAGTTTTTTCCAGCCACAGATTGCACAGGTTGTTTTCGCATCTGTGAAATCTGCGTCTCCGCGTCTCTGCGCGAGGGAAAAAATCAGTAGTTGAACAGGTCCGCAAACGTGTAGGCCTTGCCCGTGGCGGCCTGAAGCGCGTTGAGGACAATCATCTTCGTGTTCGCGGTGAGCCTACGTCCCTTGCAGGCGCGCGCGACCATCTTGTGCGTCATTGGCACGGCGGAGGCGTTGACCAAGTCGTGCGCCTTCAGGTTGGCCTCGCGCATGATCGCTGCGATGGGCTGCTCGCCAAGGTTCATTTCATGTTCGCTCATAACGGGGTCTCCTTTTCTAAGTGGGAATGCCGGGATTGCTCTTAACGGGCTATTCGTCGAGGTTCACGCGCCCGCGCGCCGCTTTCTTCTCGCCGTGCTGGCGCTTGTCGTCCAGCATACGGGCTTTCTGTCGGCGCGAGCGGCGGCGTTTCTGCCGCCGGACGCGCTCCTGCTCCTGCCGCCGCTTGGAGAGGGCGGACTGCTCTTTCTCGAGGATTTTCTCCGCGAGCTCGCGCCGCGCCAGCCAACGGTTCATCTCGCGCGAGCGGGTCTGCCCGTACTTGACGGTGAGCTTGCTCGGCTCGTGGTACAGGCGGACGGTGGAAGAGGTCTTGTTGACCTTCTGCCCGCCGGGGCCTGAGCCGAGGATGAAGCTCTCGTCGAGGTCTTCCTCGAAGACGCTTGCGCTGGTCATCAGCTGCTTGATTTTCTCAATCGTTTCGGGGGCCATCATTTTTTCGTCTCGGGCAGTTTCGTGCGGAACGCATCCTTGTAGAGGCCGATCTGCTCGACGGGGATTTCGTTGAGGGCGGGCATGGCCTGCTGGAACCATTTGCTTTTCTTGAAGGCGAAGATGCCGCGGCCGCGGTCGGGGACGCCGAGCGCGATGGGCTGGCCTTCGGGCGCGATGATGTTCGCGAAGCCCTTGGGGTCGAAGTCGATCCGCGCGAGCTTGTTCGTGCCGGACGTGTCCACGGCGGCGTTGCCCGCGCTCTCGAGCTTGTGGAAGAGGGCGCGGACCTCGCCGTCGAAGTCGAGGGGCTTGTGCTGCGCGTCGATGATGAGGTTGTCGCGGAAGACGTTGCCGAGGGGTTCCTGGGGGGCGTTGTCCATGGTCGCGGCCAGGCGCGGGTAGGCGGTGCTCCACGGAGGGTTCTTGTAATCCATCTCCTGAGCCTTGCCTTCGAGGTTCCAGCCGTCGATGGATTTGTTCCACTGCTTCCACTTCATGCCGCGCGCGTCGAAGTGGATGCCGACGGGGCTGTCGATGATGAGGTTGGCGGTGACGGTGTTGTCGCGGCCGCCGCCGATGAAGATGGCGTAGCCGCTACGCTGGAAGATGTTGCCGTGGAGCGTGTCGCCGCTGTCGCAGTCGTCGAGATAGATGCCCATGATGTGGCGCGACTGCCCTTGGTTGTCGCCGCCGAGGTCATGGAAATAATTGTACCGCACGACGTTACCCTGCGAGGTCCAGTCGCGGCCGGTGTAGAACGCGCCCGCGTCGCCCGTCTCGTGCAGGACATTGTGGATTTCGTTGAGCTCGAAGGTATGCTCGTTACCGCCGTAGAGCACGGCGAGGTGCGGGCCGTCGTGCATGAGGTTACGGCGGACGGTCGTGCCGATGCCCTGCACGTTGAACGCGCCGGCGTAGGTGCGGCTGAACTGCCCGAACTTCCAGACGTGGTTGTTCTCCAGCAGGTTGCCGGCCTTGACGAGCTTCTTGCGGTCGCCGCCGGAGATGAAGATGCCCGTGGTGCCGATGTTGTGGATGTCGCACGAGAGCACCTTGCAGTTCGCCGCCTCGCTCAGACCGATCGCGTCCTGCCCGGTGTTGTGCAGGGCGCACCCTTCCACGGTGATGCGCTCGACCTTGCGCCCTGTGATCGCCGCGCCGTGCGTGTAGGCGAACTGCAGGCCGCGGAACGTGACGTCACTCGCGCCGTTGAGCATGACCATCGATTCGTTCAGCGTCGCAAGGACAATCTCGCCGCGCAGCGCGTCCTTGCCGGGGTAAAAGTACAGCCGCTTGGCGGTGCGGTCAATGTACCACTCGCCCGGCTCGTCCAATTCCTCCAGCACGTTGAGCGCGTAGAAGCGGCGTTCCTTGCTGCCCCATGTGCCGGCCCCGATGCCGTAGCCGTGCGGCGCGGCAAGCGTGATGGCCCGCGTCGCCGCATCATAGCTGGCAACCTGAATCGTCTCGTCGCTCCAGTCGTGCGTCCAGTAGCCTTTGAGCCACACGCCCTCGCCGACGGGCCACGCCTTGGCGCGGTCATCGTCGAACACGAACACGCCCGGCCGCTTCGCGCGCCGCGCGGGGTCGTCGGCATCCGCCTCCGCGAGACCCGTGTCCAGCACGTTGGTGAAGGATGCCCAGCCGTCGTTGTTCGGCCACCGCGCGAGGGTCTGCGGCTCGCCGCCCGCGTAGAGGAACGGCGGCGGCGGCTTGCCCCTGAACGCCTTCGGGAATGCGGGCAGATCCCCGCCGACGACCTGCGCGAGGTCGCACACCAGCACCTTGCCCCGCGCCTCGGGTTTCAGCCGTTTGAGGACGGTCTCATCCTTGCACGGCGCGAACGCCTTTGCGGGTAGCACCGTGCCGCCGTAGAGCTTCGCCTT
The DNA here is from genome assembly GCA_009778475.1 of Kiritimatiellota bacterium. GTDB lineage: Bacteria > Verrucomicrobiota > Kiritimatiellia > RFP12 > UBA1067 > WRJS01. Next base: position 33,815 of record WRJS01000005.1, read on the forward strand.
GCCGGGATTCTCCGCACGGAAAACAATGCCGCTGTCCTCCGCCTTGAGATCGAACGTCGCCGCGCGGTGATAGGTTCCGTCCTTCAACACGACGGTGTACGGCCCGCCGGGCGAGCCGTTTTTCCTGAACTCCCGAACCTTGTCCCGCGCCTCCTCCAGCGTCGCGAACGGCCGCCCCTTCGAGCCGTCGCCGCCCGACCTCGCGCCCTGCTCGACATACACTTCCGTCGCCGCGTGCGCGGCGGACAAAAAGGCTGCACCCATCACAGCCACCGCAATTTTCATAACACTCATTCTCATCCCCCTTGCCATATATTGATGGTCGCATATTGCGTTGCGTTATGCAAGCGTAAATCACATAGGTGCGCCATGGATTAACTCAGAGGAGGGCGAGCGTCCTCGCGAGCCGTTAGGCACATTGCGGCGGCTTCCATCCCCATTGGTCGCACGCCGCGCCAATGGGGTCCCCTGTCTCGCCCTCCCTGTCACGCCATCCAAACAGGGTAACCCTTTATCTCGTCATCGGCGCCGTTTTTATTTGACGCAACACGTCGTCGCATGTTGTGCCGCCGTTCATTGGGATTGACGCAACAACGCCAACCGTTTGCTGGTGCCGGATCTCGGCGCAGACCGGGTGTATGTGTATGAGGTTACTCGAAAGAGGACAACGGGCGCCGCACAGGGGCTGGCCGTGACACCGTATAAGGCCGCGCCATGGATTCAGCTGCCGCCGGGGCGCGGCCCCCGCCATGTTGCGGTTTCAAGAGTGAATGAGGTTTACTGTTTGTATGTGCTCAACGAACTGTCCAACAGCATCAGCGTTTTTCGGCACAACGATGGGGCCTTCACCTTCGTCAAGGAGGTCAGCACGCTGCCGGAAGGCTTCGACGGGAAAAGCACGGCGGCCGAGTTAATCTTGTGCCCAACGGACGAGACAATATACGCCTCCAACCGCGGTCACGACTCGATCGCGCGGTTTCAGCGCGACCTGGGCACGGGGCGGCTGAAACGGATGGACTGCACCCCGTGCGGCGGCAAGGGCCCGCGCCACTTCTCGATGATGCCGGGCGGCGAGTGGATGCTCGTGGCGAACCAGAACAGCAATAACATCGCCCTCTTCCGCATCGGCAAGGACGGCGCGCTCACCCACGTCCCCGATGGCGGCGTGGACATCGGCGCGCCCGTGTGCGTGGTGTTCGAGTAAAATGAAGCACGCGCTGTTGCGGGCGCGGATGTCCAGCGAAATGCATTTTACGTGATGTGTTCAAGTATGGAGCGCGACGCCGAAAAATAGAATCCCCCTTTCTTGACATATTCAACGCCTTTGTGTTAAGCTATCTTCATCGGTTTCGTGAAGAAAGTGTATGTTTGGATGGTAGGAGGTTGGGTATGTGTAGGAAATATCTTTTGTGGGTGCTGGTGTTCGGTTGCGTGACGCTGTCGCACGCGCAACTGAAACCGTTGAAGCCCTTGGGCGCGGCGAAGGAAGAGGCGGTCGGCGAGGTCACGCCGGAGATGATCGAGGACGAGTACCTGCGCGTCGCGAAGAAGTGCGGCTTCGCCATCGGCTACGAGCTGGGCGGCGGTGTGACCGGGGACGTGCTGTCGCCCGAGGAGGCGAAGGAGCACCTGCCCGGCGTATTCGCCGCGCTGGACATCTTCCCCGTCCGCTTCCTGCGCGAGACGAAGCTGAACACCGTGGTGCTGGTCCGCGGGTTGAAGAGCAACGGCAACCGCGTGGGCGGCTTGGCGGTGTCGGGGAATGCGCCGGGATGCGGAAGGATTTACATCGACGTGCCGTTCAAGAGCAATGTCGTCTATCACGAGCTGTTCCACATCGCGGACCGGCAGTGGCAGAACGAGAAGTGGACGCGCCTGAACGACAAGCAGTTCACCTACAGCAACGCCCCGAAGCCCGAGAAAAAAGGCAAGCAGCCGGAGCCGCCGCCGCCCGAGACGTTCCGCAAGGATTTCGTCAGCGACTACGCCATGACCCAGGAGATGGAAGACCGCGCCGAGACGTTCGCATGGATGGTCACGAACCCCAAGAAGTTTGCGGAGATGGCGAAGGAAAACCCCGTGCTGGCGAAGAAGGCCGAAGTCGTGAAAGGCATTGTGCGCGAGTTCGCGCCCGCAATGAATAAGGATTTTTGGGATTTCATCGCGAACAGCGACGACGTTTCACGCATGGAGGATTTCAAGAAGCGCGCCGCAATCAATGACCAGCGCAAGAAAGATAAAAAGGCCCTCCTCAACAGCGGCTACACGAAATGACGGAGTGAGGCATTCGTTCAAAAATCCCCGCCCGTAGGCAGGAAATTTTTGTTCAGTATGGCAGTAGGTGGAGTGGCAACCGTAGGTTGGCGGGGTGGTTCCGATACATCAGGCAGGTGACAACACCAAACTAAAACATTCTACTTGCACTTTCAACGTTCAACGCGGAACGCTCCGTCAATACATCTTCTCGTACTCGCCCTTGCCGATTTTCTTGAGCTTGGTGAACCCGGCCGCCTTCGCGCGGTCATCCAATTTCGACTTCGAGCGGCCGATGGCCGGGGCGACGATGCATTTCGTGATTGCCGCCCCGAGCAAGTCAATGTGCCGCGAGGGGTATTTTCTCGGGGAAAGGCTCGCCGTCGCGGAGGATGCGGCGGGCCTCCTTGATGAGGCGCAGGTGCCAGTCCGCGGGCATCCCCTCGGTGTCCACGAAATGCGCGGTGACGGGCGAGACCGGGGACACCTTGAAAATCGCGGTGGCGTCAGCGAAATCGGCGGTGTCCGGCCACATATCCACGACCAGCGTGTCCGGGCGTATCTCATTCGCGAGACGGCTGTAGTGGTCCCATCCCATGCCCGCGCCGTCGCCCGGCGTGCGGAACCATCCTTGATAGCCGCACATCCACTTTCCTTTCAGCGATGTCGCGTCAACCGCAGACGGCGCGCCCGCCACGGCGCAGGCCGCAAGCCCAAGCCCGACGACCGCAATGCGGATTATTGTTCTGTGCATGATTAGCATGATTTTCAGGATTGTGATTTTATAACACAGGACGCTCTTTTCAAAGCATAGCCATTGTGTCTGTTGTGGTAAAAATCCGCCTGTTGATTCTGTCTGTCATTAGCGGGGGATTCCTAAATTCGCGAGGCGCTCGCGCATCCGCCGCGCGGCATCCGGCTCGCCTGCTTTCTCGGCGAGGTCGGCGGCTTGACGCAATTGATCACCACGAATACTGCCAAGCTCTCCAGCCAAGGCAATATATTTCTCGCTGTTCCGCCAGTCGCCCATCTGAATGTAGTTGGAAATTAAGACAGGGTAAAGCGGCGTTTGCTCCCAGTCGTGTTTCGACTGATTGATTGCAGCAAGCAGAAACCAGTTCAAGGTGTCATAATCAGTTGTCCCTTTTCCAAGGGTTTCATAGATTCCTTGGTAAATCTGCCTGACGCTCATCATGTTGCGGTTCACCAGCGTTTTGAGTTTCTGGATCGCTTTCTCGTCAGGCGTCTCTTTGTTTGTGTTCAAAAGACAACCGACATAGTGATTACGTTCATGCGGTTGCCGCTGATCTACTGCCGGCTGGATCCCGTTCACGCGATACTCGTAAGCAATCCGTGATTTTTCTGGGAACAGGAGGAAATAAACATATTTACTCAAATCATATTCGTGCGCTATCATCGTCAGCACATCCCATGCGAACGGATCGTTCTCGAAATCCATAACGCCAAAATGGATTGCCGCGACAGGCTGGCGAGACAGCAGCAACACGCTATTGTAGGCGCGGTCACGATATTTCCTGCTGTCATCTTTCGGCGTCGTTTTGAGCCATCCGTACGCATTACGCAAATCTTCCTCCAATTCTGCCTTTACGTCCTGATACAGCCATCCCAGTTCATCGCTCCAATACGTGTGCGTCAAGAAGCCGATATCATTTCTCGCCGCAGTGCGCCTTGCCTTAAACAATTCTATTGCCTCGGCGCGGCGTTCGGTGTGCGAGAGCAGGTTGAACAACCCCTGATACGCCTGATCATAACGGTGATATATCGGATTGTCCCGCGTCAACTCTGCGGCATCGCAAAGTGCCAGCGCCCGCCGCAGGGCATCCTCCTCTTCCTTCCATTCGTTGCGCCCCCTGTAATAGTTGGCGCGTTCCAGCCAGTATTCCGGCTTTGTCTCATCCTGTTTCTCGCGCTCCTTTATCTCGCTCTCCACAACCCGCCAGCCGGACTCCGATTGCGTCATCCCTGCCAAGAAACTCTTCTCCGCCAGCTTGTGTTTCTTCCGCAATTCCCGCGCCTCAAGCATGACGCGCTGGGCGTCATCGCCGCGTTTTTGCCCCAGATAGAGATGGTTCAGTTCATCCAATATGCTGACGCGGAACATCGCCTGAAGTTCCGCATCGTTTGGGCTGCCCCCGAACATTGCGTTATTGCTTTCGAGTATCAAGCGGAAAGCTTTGCGCTCCCCGGCGGTCAACGGCACGGACACCGCGCGTTTCAGGAACGCCTCTTTAATGTCATCCTTCCGTTCGACATTGTTCACGTTCTCCCCGATGAGCCACGCGGCAATCGCATTCCGCCGATTGAGCGTCTCCAGCAGCCAGTCCGCATTTTGAGGTTTTAACCCATGGTAGTAATACGCAAATGAGGCCAGGAAAATGACCAGCTTCTTCATGTCGTCGGGCGACTGGCGGGCATCGTCCATGACGCGCTGGAGAATCTCGTCTCGTTTAGGGCTTTTACTGAGGAGGTCAAGGTATTGTGCCAGCCAGCCGCTCGCCACGCGGGTCATCGGCCATAAAACGTGCAGGTGACTATTCGTGAAGGGGAAGAAAAGCCGATCACCACCCGTCACCTTCGACTCCATCGTCAGCGCGGCCTGACAGCGTGCGCCCACCCAGTCCATGATTTGCGCGTCAGACCATCCCATCGTTTTCATGGACTTCGCGCTATACCCTCTCTCGAATACCGTGGCGCACGTCTCGCAAAATGCGATGCCCAGCTTCGCGCGTTCGGGGGGTAATGCGCAAAGCATTTCGAGGACCTGCGCCTGCCGGTTGCGGAGCTGGCTGGACTGTTGACGCATGTCCTCTTGCAATGCCAATTCATACACGCGCGGTATCAGGCGGAGCACGGTCTCGTCGCGTTCCGCGCGGAGCAGCACCTCCATGACATCCCATGCCTCCGCAAGCGTTTTGGGCGTGACCTTCTCCATCTCGTCCGCCCATGGCTGAAGCCGCTTCTCCCCGAGGAACAGTTTACGCGCCACGCTGTCATGCTGTGACGCATCATCCGCAAACACCGCGCTGGCCGCCACGGCAATGGGAACACACAGTGCGAGTAAAACGTTTTTCCGGTTCATACAAACGCTCCTAATCTACCGCGCCAGCCAGCCGCCGTCAACGGCGACGGTGTAACCGTTCATGTAGTCGGAAGCGGGGGAGGCGAGGAATACGATGATGCCCATCAGGTCGTCGGGTGTGCCCCAGCGCCCCGCGGGGATGCGGTCGAGGATGGCTTTGTTGCGCTCGGGGTTCTCGCGGATGGGCTTGGTGTTCTCGGTGGCGATGTAGCCGGGGGCGATGGCGTTGCAGCAGATGTTGTGCTTCGCGAGCTCGTTCGCCATCAGCATGGTGAGGCTCTTGATGCCGCCTTTCGCCGCCGCGTAGCCGGGGACGAAAATGCCGCCTTGGAAGGAGAGCATGGAGGCGATGTTGATGATTTTCCCGCCGCGCCCTTGCTCGATCATTTTCGCCGCCGCCGCTTGGCTCAGGAAGAACACGGCGCTGAGGTTGATGTCGATCACGTCGTCCCAGTTCTTCTCCGAATGTTCGGTGAAGGGCTCGCGGCGGATGATGCCGGCGTTGTTGACGAGGATGTCGATGCCGCCCATCGCCGCGGCGGCGTCATCGATTACCTTCTGCGCCGCCGCCTTCCCTGCGCCGAGGTCGGCGGTGAACGACGCAGCCTTGCGACCGATGGCTTTGATTTTGCCCTCGGTCTCCGCGCAGTCGATGACGTCCACCAGCGCGACATCCGACCCTGCCTCCGCCAACGCCACGGCATACGCTTGCCCGATGCCTCGCGCCGCGCCCGTGACGACCGCCTTTTTCCCGTCCAGCTTAAACATATCCAGTATCATGATAACTACTCCTTTTTATGCCAATCCCCAAAAACGCTCGAAGAAACTTGTCAGCTTTGCGATGACGTCTTGCTTCCTTTTGGTTCGTTCACCGCCGCTTGAAAACCTCGGCATCGGCGGCAGTATCCTGTCGATCTCCGTCCCCGTCGTTTTCGGGGTGCCGTCACGGAACGCGCCGTCCATGAATTTCCTTGTCTCCTCTGGCTTGAGGTTTTCCTCGGCGATGATTGCGTCAAGGTCTTGCTCTTTCCGCTTCGCCACAAACGCGCGCCAATCCTCGTCGATGCTGGAGTCGGCGTTTATTTGCGCGACAAAACTTTCGATCAGTTCGCGCCTGTTCCGCAGCTCGGGGCTGGAGCCGATCGCCTTGTCTATGTCGCTCAGGATGCTCTTGTCCTTGCAGTTCGACGCATGGTATTTCGCCACAAGCATGAGGATATAATCGATGTTGACCTCAATCTGTTTGACAAGCTCGATCTCGAAAACGATGTCGTCGTTGATATTTTCCTTGCCCGTATTTTTATCGAGCGTGAACTCCTGATGCAGGTTGAGATACACGCTTTGGTAATCCTGCATATCGCGCGCGCTGAGTATCTCGTTGCCCGCGAACTCGTCAAACGCCGTCAGGATGTTCCGCAGCCTCAAAATGCCGCCGAACAGGCGTATGAAGCCCTTTTTCGCTTCCTCGCCCGTAATCGGCACACCAAGCGGGTACTCGGATAAAATCATTTCGATGAGGTCTTTGTAGCCGGGTTTCCGCTTGCCCTTTTCGGTGTACCCGAGATAGTAATCATTGTATGCTTTGAGCAGCACGATGCCGCCCGCCTCGCGGTCGCCGAAGAGCGCGATGGCGTCGTCCGTCGCTTGCTTCAAATCGCGGAAGCACACGATGTTGCCGAATGTCTTGACCGAGTTGAGTATCCTGTTCGTGCGCGAGAACGCCTGAATCAGCCCGTGCTGGCGCAGGTTCTTGTCCACCCACAGCGTGTTGAGCGTGGTGGCGTCAAAACCCGTCAGGAACATATTGACGACGATGAGCAAATCAAGCTCGCGGTTCTTGACCCGCATGGAAACGTCCTTGTAGTAGTTCTGGAATTTGTCGCTGGACGTGTCGTAGCTCACGCCGAACATTTCGTTGTAGTCGGCAATGCAAGCCTCCAGAAAATCGCGGGACTGTTTGTCGAGCTTGCCGTTATCGAAGCCCTCGTCGGGGAAGCCCTCCTCGATGTCCTCCTCGTTCGCGTTGTAGCTGAATATCGTCGCCACGTTCAACCTGCGCCCGCGTTCGGCGAGTTGCCGCATGAACTCCGTGTAATACAGTTTGGCGGCGGGTATCCCGCTGACCGCGAAAATCGCGTTGAAGCCGTTTACCCGTTGCGCCGCCTTGCTTTCCGAAACGGTGTTGTGCTTCGACGCCGCCATCGCCTCCACGTTCTGAATGACGCGGTGCATGAAATGCGAGCGGCTTTGGTTGCGGTAGGTTTTCTGGTCGAAGTGTTCGAGAATGTACCTTGTCACCTCCGCGATGCGCCCGGGCGCGTTCAATGCCTTTTCCGTGTCAATCGCCCGCACCTTGCCGTCCTTCGCGTCCGGCTTGACCTTCACGGTGTTGATGAAGTCGATGCGGAACGGCAAGACGTTCCTGTCGTTTATCGCGTCCACGATTGTGTAGGAGTGCAGCTTGTCGCCGAACGCTTGCTCTGTGGTTTGCGGCAGGGCGCTCGCCCTGCTGCCCGCGTTGGACGGGAATATCGGCGTGCCGGTGAACCCGAAAATGTGATAGTGCCGGAACGCCCGCGTGATGTTGCGGTGCATCTCGCCGAACTGCGAGCGGTGGCACTCGTCGAAAATCAGGACGATGTGCTTTTTGAAAACATCATGCCCCTTGTTTTTCGTGATGAAGATGTCGAGCTTCTGAATCGTGGTGATGATAATCCGCGCGTTCGGGTTTTCAAGCTGGCGTTTCAATATCGCCGTCGAAGTGTTGCCGTTCGCCGCGCCCTTCTCGAAGCGGTCATACTCCTTCATCGTCTGGTAGTCGAGGTCCTTGCGGTCCACGACGAACAGCACCTTGTCGATGTGGCTGAGGCTCGTCGCGAGCTGCGCCGTCTTGAAGCTCGTCAGCGTCTTGCCGCTCCCCGTCGTGTGCCAGATATAGCCGCCCGCGTCCGTCGTCCCCAGCTTTTTATAGGTGGTCGAAATCTCGATGCGGTTGAGGATCCGCTCCGTCGCCGCGATCTGGTACGGGCGCATGACGAGCAGCATCTCCTCCGACGTGAACACGCAATAGCGCGTCAGGATGTTGAGGATCGTGTGCTTGGCGAAAAACGTCTTTGTGAAGTCCGTGAGGTCAGGAATCACCTTGTTTTTCGCATCCGCCCAAAAGCTCGTGAACTCAAAGCTGTTGCTCGTCTTTTTGCTCTTGCGCCGCTCGTTTTCGCCCGCCTCCCTGACGTGCTGATTGCGCGTGGTGTTGGAATAATATTTCGTGTGCGTCCCGTTGCTGATGACGAAAATCTGCGCGTATTCGTAAAGCCCCGAAGCCGCCCAGAAGCTCTCTCGCTGATACCTCTTTATCTGGTTGAACGCCTCGCGTATTTCCACCCCGCGCCGCTTCAACTCGATGTGCACGAGCGGCAGCCCGTTGACCAGAACCGTCACGTCATAGCGGTTCTCGCGCATCGGCGGGCGACCGGGATCGGTCGCCCCTACAGTGTACTGGCTCAACACCTGCAAATGGTTGTTGTGTATATTTTTTTTGTCGATAAGGTAGATGTTCTTCGTACCGCCATTGTCACGCTTCAAGATTTGAATGTGGTCATCCTGTATCTTGCGCGTTTTCTCCACGATACCCTCATTCGCGTTGGCGAGGCTCGCGCTGAAAAACCGCCTCCACTCATCATCCGAAAAAGCGTAGTTGTTCAAGCGCTCCAACTGGCGGCGCAGGTTGCCGATGAGCGCCGCCTCATCGGTCGCGTTGATGTACTCGTACCCCTGCCCGATAAGCTGGTTTATCAAATCATTTTCAAGCTCCGCCTCGCTCTGGTAATCCGCCGCCGTCCTGTACACGGAACTGTATTCGGCAACGACGGTAGCCTCGCTCATCGACGCTATAATGTTGTAATTCATGGGTTATAATTCATAATGCATAATTCATAATGCATAATGAATCCTTTCTGCGGTTTCTTGGCGATGATAACAATCCTTACCATTTGAACAACATTCTCTCATACTCCCCTCAATTATGCATTATGAATTATGCATTATGCATTACACACTGTCATTCCTTTCGGCTAGTTTTGACAATGGACGTTAGCAGCTTAATAAGTTCTGTACACTCAGCGACAATGCTAGTGAACTCTTTTTCAGTTAAAAAGCCAGTTTCGTATAATAATTCAAGCCAATATTCTGATTCGCTTGCCTCTTTGAGTGAAATATTCATCTTTGCGGAAAAATCCGCCTTGCTTTGCCCTCTGATTGCCTCTTTTACATTTGCCCCTATGCTTGTTCCGCATCTCAGCAATTGCTTTGACAAAACAAACTCCTTTCTGCTTTCAGATAAATATTGGTATAGCCTTACAACCCTAACGGCAAACGCCTTGCTTTTCATCTGGACAACATTCTCTCTCATACTCAACCCCTCCAATTATGCATTACGAATTATGCATTCTCAATTATGCATTATGAATTATGCATTATGCATTAAAAAACGTCCATCGTCTCCTCATAATAATACGAATAATCAATGCCCTTCATGAATGTTTCGCGGTCGGCGATTTTTCCCGTCAGCGCGTCTTTCACAAGCGATTTTATAACCGTCGGGTTGGACGGGCTTTTGCTCATCGCGCCCAGGTAATCCTTCTTGTCGATTTTGCTCCAGTCCACGCACTTCTTGAGAGTCCGCTTGAACATCAGGTCAAGCCATATCCGTGTGCTGCGCCCGTTGCCTTCCATGAAAGGGTGGGCGACATTCATCTCAACGTACTTGTCCATGATCTCGTCGAATGTCGTTTCCGGCATCCGCTCGATCTGTTGCAGGCTGTGCGCCAGATACTGCGCGGGCGCGAACGTGAACCCGCCCTTGCTGATGTTCAGCGACCTAATCTGCCCCGCGAAATCATACAGCCCGCCGAAGATATAGGCGTGTATCTGTTGCAGGCATTTGACGCTCCCCGGCTCGAGACCGTTTAACAGCCCGCTCTCAAAAAGCGCATACGCCTTTGTCTTGCTTTTGCCGTCAATGGTTTCGGGCGAATAAGTGAACCATTCGAGGAAGCGGTTGGCTTCCCTGCCCGGAAATGTTTTCGCGAGTTCTTTTATGCCCGCGTCGTCAAAACAGTCTGTCAAACGCGATTTGCCGTCGGGCGCGACCATTTTCAACCCCTTACAGTTTGTAAGGAGTTGGGCGTTTTGGTTTTTCAGGCGGTTTTTCAACACATACCAATAATTCCGCGGGTCTTCGCTGTCGCTCAACACGGCGCAAATGTCAACGGCGCTGAACCACCATTTATTATTCCCCTCGTCCCAAACGGCGCGGACTTCCTTGTTGTCAAAAAAGCGGATTGAGGTTTTGCTCATGATGCACTCTCCTTAAACGTCAAAAGTTTGTCCCGGTAAAACTCGTATTGCTTACGCCGCGCCTCAATCTCGGCGGGCAAGCCCTGCGTCAAATCGTTTGCCAGCGCGGAAAACTTGTCGAGGATGGCGACGATGCGTTCCTGTTCGGCGAGCGGAGGGATAGGGATTGAATATTTCATTACAGCCGTTTTATCGCCTCGTGGCATTTTTGCCCCCTTTGAATATTGTGTGTCGTAGTCGAAAAAGTCATCGGAAGCGAGCAAATAATAAAAATATTTTGGCAACAAATCTGCGCTGGATTGCTCCTTTATTCGGATTGTCAAAACATCGCCGTTGGTTCCCCCGTCATGGGTTGCAAACCATATCTTTTTCAGGTATGGGCGAATGTTTCCGATTAATACATCGTTGATTCGATATTCAATCAAATTGCCTTTTGTCGGAACACAACAGGACGCGACTTTCCCGTGTTTATCGGGCAATAAGTTATCTACGCCGACATAGTTGTCCGCATTTACTTGGGAAGTATTGATTCGTAATTCTGAATAGAAAGCAACCTCACTCATCTTCACCCACCTTACGCCGCTTTCCTGCCCTCTGCCCTCTGCCCTCTGCCCTCTGCCCTCTGCCCTCTGCCCTCTGCCCTCTGTAATTCTGAAATTATATCATAATTTGCCCCCATACCCTTGTCAAGCATTTTATCGAAGCTCAGCAGTGAGTTCCTGTAAAACTCATATTGGATTTTACGCGCCGCAAGCTCCGCCTGCAGCTCCGCTTGCAGTGCTGTCTGCAACTCCGTGAACGCATCTAAAATCCGCACGATTTCCTCTTGCACGGGCAGGGGCGGGAGGGGGATTTTTATTGTCGAAACCACATTGCTCATTAATTTGGGGTTGCCCATTCCCGAATAAACGTATCCCTTGGCGACAATTTGCAAAACATAGAATATAAAGCGTGTATTAAATAGTTTGTTGTCTTTTATTTTTAATAATCCGCATACGTTTGTAATACTGAATTGTTCGTTATTATGATAGAATACCGAACCTGCGTTCGCTCCGTCTGTTGTCCATGTAATAGATTCAAAGTCATAATCGTAGGTATTTATATATCCAAAAATACCATTATTGGCTGTTTGCGACGAATATACTGGATATTTCCCCGCGTTATCTCGCAAAAAATCCTTTGACATTACGCGACCGCGTGAAATATGGCAAACCTCTCTCAGCGTCTTAAACTCCACGCCCTCGGGGCAGAGCGCTTTTATCAGATCGTCGAGCCTACTCATTGCCGTCCCCCGTTTTTTTGCCTTTGCGCCCTATCCGTTTCTGGAGACCTTTAAGAGCGTCCAAGTACGCTTGCTCCACGGGCGACAATTCACCTGCGACCAGCGTCCGGTATTGCTCGTACTCGGTTTCAGCTTTTTGAACCGCCGCCTCGTGTGTGACTTGCCCCGCGCCTTTCAGGATGCCCTTCCCGTACATGGCGGAGAATCGGTCAAGCTCCGCAACCCAGTCTTTCATATACATCGGCTCCCTGCGCCTTGCCTTCATTTCGGCAAGGTCAAAGAATGCGGAAACCATACTGTTGAGGTCAAGCAGTTCATTTTTATGCAAATAGTTTTTCGCAATGGTGACTTCGTCTTTGCGTGGTCTCGTCCCCTCGAAAACCGTTAATCCCATGAACGGCTTTTTATGGTCGACCCTGCCTGAAATGAGTTCGGGTGCGGTCTGCCCGCTGACGGCAAAGTGCAGTTTGTTTTGAACGATTTTGAAAAATTTAAGCGTTTCGCTCTGCTTGTGGTTATAGTCCATGCTTGTCGCGTAAAGGTCTAAAACCTGCCGGTACAAGACCTTTTCGGAAGAGCGGATGTCCCTTATGCGGTTCAGCAGCTCACGCCAGTAATCGCCCCCCCCGGCTTTTTTAAGCACGTCGTCGTTCAGCGCAAAACCCTTGCGCATATATTCTTTCAATATCATGGTCGCCCATTTTCTGAATTGGACGCCGCGCTGTGATTTTACGCGGTAACCCACGGCGATTATTACCTCAAGGCTATAATAATCCACTTGATACGTTTTCCCGTCTGCAGCAGTTGTTGCAAAATCTGCAACAACTGAATCCTGCTCAAGCTCTCCGTCCCCGAAAATGTTTTTAATGTGCCTCGAAATCGTGGATTTGTCACGGGCGAAAAGTTTTGCGATTTTGTCAAGCGGCAGCCAGACGTTGTCGTCGCTAAACAAAACGTCTATTTTCGTCTGCCCGTCCTCTGCCTGGTAAATGATGATTTCGCTTCTATTCTCGTGACTCATTGCCGTCCCCCCTTGACTTTCCAATAGCCAGCCTTATCGGAGCCGACACGCTCAATTTCTCCGCCGTCCTTTAATTTTTTGACGTGGCGCTTTACGGTCGCTACGCCAAGCCCTGTTTGTGCCGCGAGCAGGGCGGCGGTAATGTGCGGATTCTTTCGGATTAAGTCAAATACAGTATCATTTTTCTGATTTACAGTATCATTTTTTCGATTTACAGTATCATTTTGAGGGGTTACAGTGGCGTTTCTCGGTTTTACAGTGGCGTTTGCTGTGCAGACAATCGAGTTTACCGGGTCAGGCTTATGCGCGGAGACCTTGTCGGCTTCGTCCTGCCGCTCGGTATCGCCGTCCTTTTGGGGCATTGCCTCGTAATAACTTCTCAGGCGTTCCTTGACCTCGCCGATGGTCAGTTCACCCTCGATGTTCTTTTGGGCGAGGTCAAAAAGATATTCGGACGGCGTTAAGCCGTCAACCTGCTGCAACCCGATCGCGACCCGCCAGTTCTCGGCTTTCTCGCGCTTTTCGGGTTCGCCGAGCCGTTTGTATTCGTCAAAGTCAGGCATTGTTCCCTTGCTCATGTCACGCGCCCCCCTCGATTTCCCTGATGATCGCCGCGATTGCTTCCGGTGACGGAAGTAGCAAGCACATTTCTTCCGGCAGATTGTCATAATATGAATAAGTCGCCACGCCAATGGGCTTGTCGGAGCTTTTTAGTGCGTATTCAACAATGGTGCGTTCTTTGCTTTTGCAAATAATTATCCCGATGGAAGGATTTTCATCCGGGAGCTTTTTTGTCTCATCAAGGGCGGTCAGGTAAAATTGCATTTTGCCCGCAAACTCCGGCGTGAAGTTCCCAACCTTCAACTCAATGGCGATAAGGCTTTTCAATCGCCTGTGATAAAGCAGGAGGTCTATATAGTAATTCTCGCTGCCGACGGGCAAAAGGTACTGGTTGCCAATAAATGCGAATTCGCCTCCCATCTCAATCAGGAACACACGGATATTGTTGATGATGGCGGCTTCAAGTTCCGCCTCGCTGTGTTCAACGCCCATCTCAAGGAAATCAAAGTTATAATCGTCCTTTACTGCGAGTTTGGCTTGCAGCCTGTATTTTTCGGGCAGGGTGTCATCGAAATTAGTTTGATTGGTGAGATGTTTCTCAAACGCCCTGTTCTCGATGTTGTTGATCAAGACATCCTTTGTCCACCCGTAACGCTTGGTCATCCGAATGTAGAATTCGCGTTGGAGCTGGTCTTTGCATTTCTGCATGATGACGATGTTTTTTGACCAGCTAATTTCTGCTGCCAATGGCGGCAGATTTGAATTGCCAGAAACTGAAGCCGATGGGTTCCGTTTTGCTTTTCCTGAATCTCGCGCTGATTGTGCGAGATTTGAACCACCTAAATCTGCAACCGTCGGTTGCAGATTTGAGCTAGGTGAGTATTCTCGGTAAAAATCACGCATAAGCCAGAGATTTCGCGCCGAAAAGCCCTGTACGCCGGGAAACTCCTTCTGTAACTCCTTTGCCAAGACCTCGACGACGGATTTTCCCCAACCCTTTTGGTGTTGCTGACGGGTGATTTCTCCCCCTATTTCCCAGTAGAGCTGCATCAACTCGGTGTTGACATGTTTCAGCGCCTCATACTGGCGGCGATAAACAAGCTCTTTAATCTCCTTGATAAAAGAGCCGTAAAGCGTCAAATCATTTTTCATTGTTTGCGCCCCCCTCGATTTCTTGGATGATTGCTGTGATGTCTTTGCGGAGCGCGTCGGAGCGTGTGACGATGCGCTCGATCTCGGCGTTGAGCTTGAGGATGTCCACCACTTCGGTCGTGTTCTCTTTCTCAACGTAGGTCGAGACGGAGAGCGTGTAGCCCTGCGCCTCGATGTCGCCGCTTGAAACGAGCTTGGCGATATATTCCGCGTCCTCGCGCTTGGTGAAAACGTCGAGGACTTTGCTGATGTTGGCGGCGGTGAGTTTGTTGCTGTTGGTGATCTTGATGCACTCGCGCGATGCGTCGATGAAGAGCACTTTGTTGTCGCGCTTGCTCTTTTTCAGGACCATGATGCACGTGGCGATGCTGGTCCCGAAGAACAGGTTGTCGGGCAGCTGTATGACGCAGTCGACGTAGTTGTTGTCGATGAGGTATCTCCGTATTTTCTGCTCCGCGCCGCCACGGTACAGGATGCCGGGGAAGCAGACGATCGCCGCCGTGCCGTTCGTCGCGAGCCATGACAGGCTGTGCATGATGAACGCCATGTCGGCTTTGCTCTTGGGCGCGAGGACTCCGGCGGGCGAGAAGCGCGGGTCGTTGATGAGTATCGGGTTGCCGTCGCCGTCCCACTTGATCGAATAGGGCGGGTTGGAGACGATCGCCTCGAACGGCTCGTCGTCCCAATGCAGGGGGTCGGTCAGCGTGTCGCCGTGCCCGATGCTGAAATCGGTGTACTCTATATCGTGCAGAAACATATTGATGCGGCAGAGGTTATACGTCGTGATGTTTATCTCTTGCCCGAAAAAGCCTTGCCGCACGTTGCCCTTGCCGAGTATCTTTGCGAAATTCAGCAGCAGCGAACCCGAGCCGCAGGCGGGGTCATAGACCTTGTTGATTTCGGTTTTCCCGGCGAGCGCCAGCCGCGTCAGAAGCTCGGAGACTTCCTGCGGCGTGAAGAACTCGCCGCCGCTCTTGCCCGCGTTGCTGGCATACATGCTCATCAGAAACTCGTATGCGTCGCCGAACGCGTCGATCGTGTTATCCTGCAATCCCGCGAGCTTCATCTCCGCCACGCCGTCGAGCAGCTTGACGAGCCGCTCGTTGCGCCTCGTGACCGTCGCGCCGAGCTTGTTGCTGTTGACGTCCAGATCCTCGAACAGCCCCCTGAAATTCTCCTCGCTTTTCGTGCCTTGCGCCGAAGCCTCGATGGCTTTGAAAACCGCTTCAAGCGTCTCGTTCAGGTTCGCGTCGGTTTTCGCCTTCTTGCAGATGTTCTCGAACAGCTGGCTCGGCAGAATGAAAAAGCCCCTTGTCTCGACAATCTCGGCGCGCTCAAACTCCGCGTCTTTGTCGGCGAGTCTCGCGTAGTCAAACGCCGTGTTGCCCGTCGCGTGCTCGTTGGCGTTCAGGTAGCCGGTCAGGTTCTCGGAGATGTACCTGTAGAACATCATGCCGAGAATGTACTGCTTGAAATCCCAGCCGTCCACGCTCCCGCGCAGATCGTCGGCGATTTTCCATATCGCGCGGTGAAGCTCCGCCCGCTCCTGCTCTTTTTTATTGTCTGGCATACAGTGGTTAGTGATTAGTGGTCAGTGATCAGTGGTTAGTGGTCAGTGACTAGTGATTAGTTTTAACTCCGAACTTCTAACTCCGAACTTCCTACCTGATTGCTGCCGGATCCATGTCCTCGAACACTTGGTTCTCGCCGCCCATCGCCCACACGAAGCGGTACGCGCCCGTGCCGACGCCGCTGTGGATGGACCATGCGGGGGAGAACACGACATCCTTCTCTTTCAGCACCAGATGCCGCGTCTCGGAAGGCTCGCCGTAGAGGTGGACGACGCGCCCGCCCTCGGGCAAATCGAAGTAGCAATAGACCTCCGTGCGGCGGTCGTGCGTGTGCGGCGGGTAGGTGTTCCAGACCGACCCCTCCTGCAACTCCGTGAAGCCCATCACCAGCTGGCAGCTCGCGACGCGCCCCGGACGGATGAACTGATAAATCACCCGCGCGTTCGCATCCTTCTGCGACCCCAGCGCGACGCGGTTAGCTTGCGCGAGCGTCGCGTGTGCCGTGGGGTAAACGGCGTGGGCGGGATAGGACACCAGATAAAACTGCGCGGGGCTCTTCGCGGATCTGCTGGCGAAACTCACCTTCTTCGCGCCCCTGCCGATGTACAGGCACTCGCGCGGCGCGAGCGTGTAACGTTTCCCGTCCACCGTGACTTTACCCTCCGCGCCGAGGTTGATGACGCCCGACTCGCGGCGCTCATGGAAGAACGCGCACGCCATCTCCTTGCCGCCCTTCAACTCCAGCGCCCTCGCGGTCGGGACCGCCGTCACCACGACCGCCCTGTCCACATCCGAATACACCGCGTTCAACTTCCCCACCACAAACAACCCCTCGCGCAGGAAATGCGCGCGCTGCTCATCCGTCGTCATCCGGCGATAGGCTTGCCGGTCAGCCGTGTCAATCGTATCCATCGTTCATCAGCGCACAACGCGCGCGCCGCCTCCTTTCATCAGTTTCTCCACTTCCTCTCTTGATGCCATCGACGTGTCGCCCGGCGTGGTCATCGCCAGCGCCCCGTGGGCGCAGCCGTAATCCACCGCCCTCTGCGCGTCGCCGTGCGCCAGGAACCCATACGCCAGCCCCGACGCGAAACTGTCGCCGCCGCCCACGCGGTCGTAAATCATCAGGTCCTTCATCTCCGCCGACTCATGGAACGCGCCGTCATGCCAGCACACCGCGCCCCAGTCATTCAGCGTCGCGCTCGTCACCTTGCGCAGCGTCGTCGCGCACACGCGCAGGTTCGGGAACGCCCCCGCCGCGCACGCGATCATCCGCCTGAACCCCTCCCTCGGCAACGCCGTCAGGCCCTCATCCGCACCCTCGACCTCCAGCCCTAGGCACGCCGTGAAATCCTCCTCGTTGCCGATCATCACATCCACATGACGCGCCAGCCTGCGGTTCACCTCCCGGCACGCCGCCAGCCCCCCGTTCGCCTTCCAGAGCGACGGCCTGTAATTCAAATCATACGACACCACCGTCCCGTGCCGACGCGCCGCGAGCATCGCCTCCTCGGCCACCTGCGGCGTGGTCGCGGACAACGCCGCGAAGATCCCCCCCGTGTGAAACCACCGCACGCCGCGCGCGCCGAACAGCGCCTCCCAGTCCACCTCCCCCGGGCGCATCCGCGCCGCCGCCGAACCCGCGCGGTCGCTCACCCCCAACGCGCCGCGCACGCCGAAACCGCGCTCCGTGAAGTTCAGCCCCACGCGCGACGCCGCGCCCGTGCCATCGAACGGAACCCACCGCACCAGCGACGTGTCCACGCCCCCCTGCAAGACGCAATCCTCCGCCAGCCGCCCCACGTCATTCTCCGGGAACGCCGTCACCACCGCCGTCCGCAGCCCGAAGCACTTCCGCAGCCCCCGCGCCACGTTGTACTCGCCGCCGCCCTCCCACACCCGGAACGACCTCGCCACGCGGATCCGCATATCGCCCGGGTCCAGCCGCAGCATCACCTCCCCCAGCGACACCGCGTCGAACGCGCACTCCGCAGGGCCCTTGATTTTTAGCACCGCCATTTGGAAAGTCCTTTTTTTGAGTTTCGAGTTGATTCGTGTTGCCGATTGAAGCCGACTGGAATCGACTGAGATCAACTGAAGCCGAAAGGCTCGACCGATTTCGACTTCAGTCGATGTCCGTCGGCTTCAGCCGATTTCAGTCGAGTCCCCCATCCCCGCCCTTGCCGCAACGCAGTTGGCGGCGACGGCCGCCCACCGCCCCGCGGCCATATCCTCCTTCCGCGCGATCCACGTGCCGCCGACCGCCAGCACGGCCGGGAGCGCGAGGTAGTCCCTCACGTTCGCCGCCGTGACGCCGCCCGTGGGCATGAACCTCACGCCCGTGTGCAGGTACGGCGCGGAGAGCGCGGACAGCATCCTCACGCCGCCCAGCGCCTCCGCCGGGAAAAACTTCAAGGTCGTGCAACCCAGCGCCAGCCCCGCCTCGATGTCCGACGGCGTCGCCACCCCCGGCATGAACGGGAAGCCCCGCGCCGCCGCGTGCGCGACCACACGCGGGTTCAGCCCCGGCGCGACAGCGAACGCCGCGCCGCTCGCCCGCGCCAGGTCCAGCGTCTCCGCCGACAGCACCGTCCCCGCGCCCACGGTCATCTGCGGGAACGCCCGCGTCATCACGCGGATGACCTCCGCCGCCACGGGCGAGCGGAACGTCACCTCCGCCACCGGCAGCCCCCCCGCCATCAGCGCCTCCGCCAGCGGCAGCGCATGGGCAACGTCATCAATCGCGATGACCGGGACAATCTTGTGTTGCGACAATTTGTCGAAAACAGGCATGACTCCCTCTACACCGTCATCTCCCAGCCCTTCTCGTACTCGCGCGCCCAGAGGTCTTTGCCGGGGCTGCCGCTCGTGAGCTGGCCGGTGGCGGGGTCGAGGCGGATGGTCTCGCCCGTGCGCTGGGCGATGTTCGCCAGATGCGTGAGGAAGGTGCTCTTGTGCGCGTCGGCGGCGGGCGCGGCGGTGGCCGTGTCCTTGCGGCGGATGCAGGAGATCCACTTGCCGATGTGCAGGGGGTCGAGCGCGGCCGTCGGGTTGACGGAGTTGTTGGGGTCGTACCCCTCGGTGGCGTTCGCGGAGCTCCACTTCTGCACCTCCTTGCCCTTCTTGTCGAACTGGCGGCAGACGGTGTCGCTCTCGACGAGGATTGCGCCCTCGAGGCCGTAGATGATTAGCCCCGCGCCGATGCCGTAGGGCGGGTTGTTCTCGAGCGAGGACAGGCCCTCCCACGTGATGAACTTCTGGCCGGGGAACTCGAAGGTGGCGGTCTGCGTGTCGTAGGCCTCCCAGTCGTCACCGCCGTAGAAGAGGCGGCCGCCGCCGCTGGTGACGCGCTGCGGGTAGTCGAGCCCCAGCATCCACCGTGCGACGTCGAGGGTGTGCGTGGCGTTGTTGCCGCTCTCGCCCGTGCCCCAGTGCCAACGCCAGTGCCAGTCGTAATGCACGACGTTGCTGAGGTACTCGCGGCGCGGCGCTGGGCCCTGCCACAGATCCCAGTTCAGCCAGTCGGGTACGGGGACGACCTTGCCGTTGCCGATGGGACCGCGCCGCCGCGCATACCAGCACCGCGCAAAACGCGGCTCGCCGATGAGGCCTTTCAAATCCTTGAGGAGCGCGTGGTACACGGGGGCGGAGCGCCGCTGCGTACCGACCTGAAAGATGGCGTTGTACTTCTTCGCGGCCTCGACCAGAATCTCGCCCTCGCGCGGGTTGTGCGAGACGGGCTTCTCGACGTAGATGGCCTTGCCGGCCTTCATCGCCATGAGCGCGGCGGGCGCGTGCCAGTGGTCGGGCGCGGCGCACAGCACGCCGTCGATGCTCTTGTCCTCCAGCAGCCTGCGGATGTCGGCGTCGGCCTTGGGGGCCTTGCCCGAGACCTTCTGCACCTCCTCCGACGCGGCGGCGAGCGCGCGCGAGTCCACGTCGCACACGGCGGCGATCTCGACGCCCGCGTTGGACATGAGGGTCTTCATCAGGCCGAACCCGCGGCCGCCCCTGTGGCAGCCCATGACAGCGATGCGCACCGTGTTGGACGGCGCGTCCTGCCCGAACAATTTCCCGCTCGCGGCGATGCTGACGCTCGCCAGCGCGGTGTTTTTCACGAAAGCTCTTCTGTTGACGTTCATGTATGCCTCCTTTTCAAAGAAAATATCATCATATCGGATTTGCGCGCTCCAGTCAACCTCTTGGAAGGGTGAGGAATGAAAAATTAGGTTGCAAGCCCTCGGGAATATCCAATAACCAACAGGGAATATCCAACGTCCAAGTGAAATGCGCTACGGGGCAATGCCCCTTATGGAGTGCGGCGGGATGCCGCCGCCCTACCCGAATTTCCGCCGCGCCTCGTAGGCGGCGACGGTGAAGGCGCTCACGACGTTGAGCGAGTTCTTACGGCCGAAGCACGGGATGCGCACGATGGCGTCACAGGCGGCGACGGTCTCGGCGTCGAGTCCGAAACGTTCGTTGCCGAGGATGAGCGCGCAGGGGAATTGCCATGCGGTCGCGCCGATGTCCGTTGCGTTGGCGACGGTCTCGAGGGCGTAGCAGCGGATGCCTTGCGCTTTGAGCGAGGCGATGGCCTGGCGGATGTCCTCGGCGTGTCGCCACGCGACGCTGCGCTCCGTGCCGAGCGCGACGCGGGCGACTTGCGTTTGCGTCGGCAATGGGGTGTAGCCGCAGAGGATGATCTCCGCCACGCCGAAACATTCGGCGGAGCGGAAGATGCCGCCGACGTTGAACGCGGAGCGGATGCAGTCCAGCACGACGGTCACGGGCATCACCTGCGCGGCCGCGGGCGCGTCAGGCGGGAGGTCGTGGTCGAGGATGTCGATGTCCGTGACCTTGCAGCGCGACACCTCGCGCTCGACCGGCACCAGCACGCACCAGAACTGGCAGCGCGACATGCCGGGGGTCATCTGCCGCGCCAACGCCGCAAGCCGTGGCACCGCCTCCTGCGCCGCCATCCAGTCTTTGCAGTCCAGAATCCCGGCGTGGCGTTGCGCCTCATCCGCCCACGCCGCATCGAGTGCGCGGAGGCGGGTCAAAGCGTCCTGCCAGATTTTCTGTTTCGCGTTCATAGACTCTCCGCTGTAAACAGCGGGACTGGTACTTTTCTCATTTGTCGCGTCCGGGCAAGACGGTGTCGTGCGCACGAGGCAGGGCGCCGGGGTAGTCGAGGGTGTAGTGCAGGCCGCGGCTCTCGCGGCGGCGCATGGCGCTGCGGATGATGAGATCGGCCACGAGCGCGAGGTTGCGCAACTCCAGCGTGTCCGCCGTGACGAGGTAGTCGAAGTAGTACGCGCGGATCTCGCGGCGCAGGTTGCGGATGCGGTTGCGCGCGCGCGTCAGGCGCTTGCTCGTGCGCACGATGCCGACGTAGTCCCACATGCACGTGCGCACCTCCATCCAGTTGTGCGCGACCATGACGGCCTCGTCGCTGGCGACGGCGGTGCCGTATTCCCAGTCCGGGATGCGGAGCTTGGCGGGGAGGCGTTCGGGCGCGTTCACGAGGCGGTTCGCCGTCTCGTGCGCGCCGACGACGGCCTCCAGCAGCGAGTTGCTCGCGAGGCGGTTTGCGCCGTGCAGGCCCGTGCAGGCCGTCTCGCCCACGGCCGAGAGGCCGGGGAGGGATGTCGCGCCGTCCACCGTGGCCTGTATGCCGCCGCAGCAGTAGTGCGCGGACGGCACGATGGGGATGAGGTCCTTGGCGATGTCGATGCCGAACGAGAGGCACGTCTCGTAAATCTTCGGGAAGCGGCCTTTCAGGAACGCGCGTGACTTATGGCGGATGTCGAGGCAGCAGTACGGCGCGCCCGTGCGCTTCATCTCGGAGTCGATGGCGCGAGCCACGACGTCACGCGGCGCGAGCGCACCGCGCGGGTCGTAGTCGCCCATGAACGGCCGGCCGTCGGCATCGGTCAGCTCCGCGCCCTCGCCGCGCACGGCCTCGCTGATGAGGAAGCGCCTGGCCTGCGGGTGGTAGAGGCACGTCGGGTGGAACTGGATGAACTCCATGTTGGCGACGCGCGCCCCGGCCCGCCACGCGAGCGCGATGCCGTCGCCCGTCGCGATGTCCGGGTTGCAGGTGTAGAGATAGACCTTCCCGCACCCGCCTGTCGCAAGGACGGTGCAGGGCGTGCGCACGGCGTAAATCTCGCTCGTCTTCTGGTCGAGGATGTACGCGCCCACGCAGCGGTTCTCGCCGGGGCGCTTCAGCCAGCGCGTGGTGATCAGGTCGATGACCATGGCGTATTCGAGCGTCTGGATATTGGGATGCGCCAGCACGCGCCGCACCAGCACGGACTCGAGCTTCTGGCCCGTCCTGTCGCCCGCGTGGAGGATGCGCCGCTGAGTGTGCCCGCCCTCGCGCCCGAGGTCGTACTGGCGCGAGCCGTCGTCACGGCGCTTGAAGCGCACGCCCAGCGCGATGAGCTCCGCGATCCGCGCCGGACCGCCCGCCACGACCTTCCGCACGACATCCTCCCTGCACAGCCCCGCGCCGGCCACGAGCGTGTCGCGCACATGCTGGTCGAAACTGTCCGCGACATCATCCACCACGCACGCGATACCGCCCTGCGCCTGATTCGTGTTGCAATCATTCAGACGCTTCTTCGTCACCAGCAGCACGCGCCCGTGCGCCGCCAGGTGCAACGCGCTCATCAGCCCCGCGATGCCGCTGCCCACCACCAAGAAATCACATTCCTCTACCCGTGTGCTCATTGCCTTTTTCCAGATAAGGGAAGTGTACATCTTTCGTCCTCAGAGAGTCAAGGGGAAATAAGTGGCTATTCGCGCGCATAGGAAACACGCGCGAAAATGTGCTTGATGCGGGACGTGCGGGTATGGGATACTGAAACGCAAAAAAGGGAGGGACGCGTGAGGACGGCATACAGGCAGGCGTTGGCGATGGCGGGGGTGTTTTTGGCGGCGGTGTCCGGCGCGGGCGCGGAGCCTGTCGTCGTGTTCGATTTCATCCCGCGGCGCGAGGCGCTGGATGCGGGCGACCCTGCCGCGCTGAGGCGGCATTACGATGAGGTCATGCTCGTGACCGCCCTGCAGGGGCTGGCCAACCGCGCCGCGCCGCGCCTGTTCGTGCGCTACAACGCCGCGCCGGACGATTACTGGTTCGCGCGGATGACCGCGCCGGGCGAGTGGCTTGACGGGCGGCCCGTCGAACGCACCGGGAGCGTCCGCGATTTGCTCGCGCGGTTCGGCGCGGCGGCCAAGGGGCTCGCGGTCTGGGACGAGCGCGTCCCGGCGACCTCGAACCTCGCGATGACGCTGGCGGGGACGGACGGCCTGCTCCCCGTCCGCCTCGACACAGGCGCGGGGTCGCTCTATTCAGAACTGGCCTCCGGCGCGGGCGCGATGCCCGTGGCGCGGTCGTTCGCGGGCATGTTCACGGGCAACGGCACGATCCCCGAGACCTCGCGCGCGTCCACGGGCAGCGCGAAGAACGACGCCTACATCTGGCTGCTGGAGAACGTTGTCAAGAAGGGGCGCACGGACCGCTCCATCCTCGGCTACTACATCGACGCCTTCTGGCTCGCGTGCCACCGCGCGGGCGCGCTCCAGAACCACACCGTCAACAACATGGACTACCTCGTGGCGCGGCGCGGCGCGATCGTTGACCTGAACGTCTGGGAGGACGAGGCGCCCGTGGACGACCCCGGCCAGCCCCCCGGCACCGACCTGCGGACCCTGCGCGAGTTCATGGCCGCCGCCGCCGGGGACCCCATGGTCGCGGTCTTCGGCTTCCCCCCGTGGGCGTACAAGTACACCGACTTCAAAAACCCCCACTGGGACGCGAAGGGCAAGCACGGCGGCGTGCCGACCGAATGGAAATTCGCCGAGGTGATGTCCGCCCACAACGCCTACATGGACGCCGACGCGCTGGGCTACTCCTCCTTCCCCAACGCCTCCTTCTACCAGCACTACCCCGTCCCCGCGCCCGTCCCCAACGCCCCGCCCCCCACCCGCGAGCGCCTCATCCGCGACGGCACCCTCGCCCCCGACGGCAGCCTCCTCCCCGTCAACTACTACGCCATCTACCAAGGCGACTTCGACTCCGCCGCATGGGTCTATTGGCACTTCCCCAAAATCTGGGACGACCCCGCGCGCGGCACGCTCCCGCTCACATGGGCGATCAACCCCAGCCTCGCCCAGCGCTTCCCCTTCGGCATGCACCACCTGCGCAAGACCCGCGCCGACGGGGAGGTCTTCGTCGCCGGAGAAGGCGCCGGGTACCTCAACCCCACCCTCCTCCAGGCGCCCCGCCCCGCGCCCGGCCTGCCCGACGCGCTCGACGCATGGGCCGCGCACAACACCCTCTGGTACACCCGCTGGGGCCTCACCGTCACCGGCTTCAACATCGACGGCAACGCCCCGCCCCTCGGCCCGCGCGGGCTCGCCGCCTACAAGGCCTTCTCGCCCGGCGGCATCGGCCTCTCCCGCGCCCCCGCCCCCCACGGCGCGCGCGACGGCATGCCCTTCGCCCAGATGCTCGCCGACCTCCCCACCAACGGCGGCGCCCCCCTCAACGACGCCACCGTCAGCGCCGTCAGCAACCTCTTCGAAGAGGCGCCCCCCAACTTCGTCCTCGTGCGCTCCATCCTGCAATCGCCCGCCTACTACGCCGAACTCCGCCGCCGCCTCAGCGACCCCCGCCACCTCCCCAACAGGCTCGTGGACATACCCACCCTGCTCTGGCTCATCAACGCCTGGCAGTCCGACCCGCAGAACCAAGACGCCGGCAAACGCTACGCCGACCGCCCCACCGTCACCGCCACCCCCGACGCCCCCGACGGCCTGCGCCGACGCGCCTCCGGCGACGGCTGCGCCGTCATCGACCGCACCGCCGCGCCCCCCGCATGGGTCGCCGCCAAAGAGCGCAACGGCACGTACCTCTACTTCGGCGCCGCCGACGGCTTCCTCCCCGACGCCCCCGGCGGCACCCCCCTCCGCATCCGCGTGACCTACCGCGACGACCCCGCCGCGCCCCTCGACCTCCGCCTCCAGTACGACTCCGCCGACGACACCCTCCCCCCCATCCCCTCCGCGTACAAAGGCGCGGCGCGCGTTGCCGTCACGCAAGACGGCCCCGCCCGCACCGCCGCGTTCGCCCTCCCCGACGCCCGCTTCTCCGGCCGCCAGAACGGCGGCGCCGACTTCCGCCTCCACGCCAACGGCGCCACCCTGCGCATCCTGCGCGTGGAGGTGGCGAAGTGAGCGGAAGGGGAAAACACCTTCGTCCCCTACGTCCCCTATGCTCCCTGTATTTTAGAGGACACGAGATTAGCGTTGACGCCAAGGGGAAATAAGGGTATCTTAAATGTTTCATGTCTTGCAGAAGGAAAAGTGTCATGCCAACGGTTTTTATGGTGGACGGATTCAGATTCTTTTTTTACAGTAATGAGCATCATCCTGTCCATGTGCATGTTTCGTATGACGGCGGCGAGGCGGTGTTTGAAATCAGTAATGGGGTGGCATTAAAAACAGCGCATGGGATGTCCGTTAAAAGTCTGGGCAAGGCGGAACAGCTTGCGAAAAAGAACATCAAGCTCATCAAGGAGAAATGGGATGTGTTTTTCACCTGACAATGATCTCGCAAGCGTCACCGTGCGCAGGGGGACGGTCTCAATCAAGATGCCTGGCGGGCTGGAGATACGCTTTCCGGTCGCCCATAACCCGCGCCTCGCGAAGGGGAGCGAGGCGCAACTTAACCGCGTCGAGGTGTCGCCGTTCGGGCTGCACTGGACGGATTTGGACGAGGATCTTTCTTTCGCCGGGCTAAGCGCGGGCGATTACGGGCAGAACGTAACGACCGAGAAACAGGTTTTAGAGCAGGTCTAATCATTAACAAAAAAAAAGGAGCGAGTATGAAATGTGAGTCGATGTTGAAGGCGATCGGGGTGTCGGGCGTGGCGCTGGGGCTGATGATGTTGGCGGGGTGTGGTGACCAGCAATGGGATGAGCGGTATGTGTTCGGGTTCTATGTCTCCCCGCAGGGGAGCGACACGAACGTCGGCACAAAGAAGGCGCCGTTCGCCACGCTGGAGCGGGCGCGTGACGAGGTCCGCGCCGCACGTCAAACGGGGGATGAGCGGCTTGCGAATGTCATCCTGCTG
>WRJS01000006.1 GCA_009778475.1 Kiritimatiellota bacterium
CGTGCCGGGGCCGGTGGGGGGGGGGTGGGGCGGGGGGGGCCGCGCCCCGTGGGGGGGGGGGGGGGGGGGGGGGGGGCGGGCGGGGGAGCCGCATTTAAAACCGTAAAATGACTCCTTCTTTTCATGTGTTAGAACAGGTCTATGAGGCATCAGGAGGGGGCAACGCACAATATCCCCCGTTTTTCTTCGCGCCACGGTATTCGATCGCCGCCTTCTTTTTCAGTGCGCCAAGATGGCGCTGGACACTGCGGAGCGGGATGGACAAGGCTTCCGAGATTTCGTTGGCCCGGCATCCCGGATGCTTGCAGATATACGACAGCACGTCGTTTATTCCGCCATTTATTCCGCCACTTATTCCACCATGACGGCGAATGGGCAGCATCGCATGGACACGGAGCGCCCGCAGGATTTCCCCCAACATGAAGTCGATGAACACGCCGCAGTCGGCATTTTGCGTGCTTTGGTTCAGGGCACTGTAATATGCCCGCTGGTTATCGAGCACCATGGCCTCGACAGGAAGGTGCTGGAAAACAGAATGGAATTTCCCGAGGATGAGCGATTGCCACAGGCGCCCCACACGGCCGTTGCCGTCGGAAAACGGGTGGATGAACTCAAACTCGTAATGGAAGACACAACTGCGGATCAGCAGGTGATCCTCTGCAGCTTCAAGCCAGTGAAACAGGTTTTGCATCAGCGAAGGCACACGCGAGGCCGGAGGTGCAATGTGGATGACGCTCGCGCCGTCCGTAACGCCCACGCCGCCACGGCGAAAGCCCCCCGCATCGCCTATCAGGGCGGTCATCATCACCTTGTGCGCCTTGAGAAGGGCCTGAACGGAAAACGGGTTCAATGACGGGTAGAGGTCATACGTTGCGATGGCATTCTTGGCCTCCTGTATCTCGCGCAAAGAGGCGACAACCCGGCGGCCTTCGAGGATAGCCGTGACCTGGCGTTCCGAAAGCGTGTTGCCCTCGATGGCCAGCGAGGAGCGGATAGATTTGATCTTGTTGATTTTGCGTAAGCGCAACGCATCCCGCTGCTCCATGCGGATGGAGAAACGCTCGACAAGCGCGGCGATGTCCACCGCCATAGAGACCGCCCTCGCGGAAAGCGTGAAAGGAGGGATGTCATAACTGGGGTCTTGTTTTTTCTTCTTCATTGCCCGCCTCTGTTTCCTAATTTTCAAACGCTTTCCCCAGCCCGAGGATGCAGACCGCGGCCACCAGCACGGCGATACCGGCGCATATCCAGCGGACGGCGGGCTTGCCCGCGTTGCGCCACTCGCCCGTCAGGAAGCCGTTGAGGTTGCCGACGATAATCGCGAACGCCATGAACACCGTGTAGCCGATGGCCACGCCCAGGCCGCCCAGGCCGCCGAGCTTGCTCGCCCCAAGGCCGAACAGCCCGACCGCCGCGTCGTGCAGGGCCGCCATGACGAGCGCAATCCCCACCGCCGCGCCAGCCCCCGGCGACTGGAACCGCCCCCACGTCTTGTTCTTGCACAGCTTCACCGCGCAGTATGCGCACGACGAGAAGAACCCGCCGAACAAGATCAGGAACGTCGCGGGCAGCGAGTTGCGCCAGTCCGTGACGGCGGCCTCCCCGGCCGCCTCGGAGATTTTGCCCGCGAAGGTGAACGCGATGGCGTAGCACGCGCACAGCACGCCCGACGCCAGCGCCAGCAGCAGGCCCGGCAGGCCGTTCTTTTTCGGCCCGGCGCTCCCGCCGGCCTCATGCGCGGCCTTGAGTATCCCCGCACGGCCGCACAGCACCACCCCCACGAGACAGACCGCCACGCCGCCCAGCGTCACGAGGCCGGGCTTCGTGCCGAACTTCTCGGGCGTGGCAATCAGCATCGGGCCGATCGAGCCGACGATAATCTGCCCGCCGTAATTGATGGCGTAGGCCAGCGACAAGCCGATGTAGGCGAAGCTCAGCCCCAGCGTCATCGAGCCAAGCCCCCACAGCACGCCGAACGCGAGCGGCAGCAGCAGCCCGGCCACCCCGGCCTTCGCGTAAATCCCGAACAGCCCCGGGACCAGCGCCGGGCCCGCCGCCAGCGGCAGCAACAGCGTCGCGAAAAAGAAGAACGGTCCCCAGAGGTTTTCCCACGGGACATCCTTCCGGACGAACTTGCTCGGCAGCCCGAACGAGCCGCCGCACATCGCCCCGAACAACAGAATCGCAAAACCGACAACAACCTCGAACTCCATAATCTATCCTCTTTTTTTCTCACACGAAGACACAAAGGGCACAAAGATTTTTTTTGAATTTCTCTGTGAACCTCTGTGGCCTCTCTGTGTAACATTTATTCTTCCGTTTTTTCTCGCGCAGAGGCGCGAAGTTTTTCAGTACAGCATCTCTGCGTCTTTGCGTCCCTGCGCGAAAATAATCCTGTCAAAAACAATTGTCCTTTTTTTGCCGCACCGCGCTCAGGCAGCGCGGCAGGATGCCTTGAAGGTGCGCGAGCAGGATGCCGTAGTTGGTGACCGGCACGCCCGCGGCCTGCGCCTGTGCGATGCGCCAGCGCATCTCGCGGCGGTTGAGCATGCACGCGCCGCAATGCACGATGAGCGCGTATTGCGAGAGGTCCGGCGGGTAGCGGATGCCGCTGGCGTGGTCGAACAAGAGCGCCTTGCCTGTCTTCTGCTGGAGCGCGCGGGGAATCTTGACCGTGCCGATGTCGTCCGCCTGGCGGTGGTGCGTGCAGCCCTCCGCCACAAGGATGCGGTCGCCGTCCCGCAAGGCCGCGACCGCGTTCGCGCCGTCCGTCAGTGCGTCCAGATCGCCCTTGTACCGCGCGAAGAGGATGGAGAAGGAGGTCAGCGGCACGTCGGGCGGCGTGGCGGCGGCGGCCTCCGCGAAGGCCTGCGAGTCGGTGATGACCATGCGCGGGGGGGCGGTGAGTTTGGCGAGCGCTTGGCGCAGCTCGCCGGGCTGGGTCACGACGGCGATGGCGTGGGCGTCGAGGATGTCGCGGGCGACCTGCTGCTGCGGCAGGATGAGGCGGCCCTTGGGCGCGGCGGCGTCGATGGGCGTGACCAGCACGACGATGTCGCGCGGGGCGAGCAGGTCGGCGACGAGCCTCGCGCCGCCGCCGTCGGGGATGATGTGCGCGAGCGCGATCTTGAGCGCCTCGATGCCCTCGCCCGTCACACACGAAACCGCATGGAGTGCGGAGTGTGGAGTGCGGAGTGCGGAGTGCGGCGCATGGAGAGTTGTGGGAGGGGGGGCGAGGTCACTCTTGTTGAACACGGTGAGCGCCGGGATGCGCTTCGCGCGAAGCATGTCCAGCATTTCCGTTTCGCACGCCTCGATGCCTGTTGCCGCGTCAACAACCAGCAGGGCGATGTCCGTCTGGTTCAGCACGTCGTGGGTACGCTGGACGCGCAGGCTGCCGAGGTCGCCCTCGTCGTCGAGGCCGGGCGTGTCGATGAACAGCACGGGGCCCAGCGGCAGCAGCTCCATGGCCTTGCGCACGGGGTCGGTGGTGGTGCCTTTGACGGCAGAGACGATGGAGACGGCCTGCCCCGTAAGCGCGTTGACGAGGCTGGACTTGCCGACATTGCGCCGACCGAACACCGCGATATGCACCCGTTCACCTTGCGGTGTGGTGTTCATTGAATCTGTCCCGTTTGAGCGTCCGCATTTCAAAACCTTAAAACCCTCGCATTTCGACATAATACAATATCTGCGGCACACCATCAAGCACAAAAAAGATAACCCGGCGGGGGGGATGAGGGGACAGCAGGGGGCTAGTTTTCCTTATGCACGTCAACGCGCGTCGCGCCGCGCGAGTAGGGTGGGGGGCTGACGACGGCTTGGCCGTCGTCGGGGGGCGGGGCGCTGCGCTGCGGGTTGAAGAACGGGAAGCCCGCGAACGGGTTGCGGCGCGGCCCTTGCTCCTCCGCCAGCACCATCCGGTATTCGCGCTCGGCGGTCTGGTAGATCATGAGCGCGATGAACAGGCGGATGAACATGAACTCTTGGTGCGATTTCGTGATCATCGAGTACACGGCGTGCAGTGCCATGAGGATGGCGACGAAGCGGCCGATGCGCGAGGCGATCCATGTGGCTCTCAGGCGCGTGGTGAAGAACTGCTGGAGCGTCGCGCGCAGGATGCGCCCGCCGTCCATCGGGAACGCGGGGAGCATGTTGAAGCAGAACAGGATAAGGTTCAGCCCAGCCGTATAGGCGAGAATGTCTTGCGCAAAGGCCGGTTTTGGCGGAAGCTCAAAGAGCAGCAGCGCAAACGCAATGGCAAAAAGCATGATGCTGACGAACGGGCCGGCGAACGCCATGAGGATTTCCTGCCACGCCTTCTTGGGCATGGAGTCCATGGTCGCGCAGCCGCCGAGCATCATCAGGCGGATGTCGCGCACCTTGCAGCCGAACGCCATGGCGACGAGGCTGTGCCCCAGTTCGTGGAGCAGGATGGACAGGAGCAGGATGAACCCTGCGGTCAGCCCGAGCGTCAGGCTCCCGTAACCGGTGGCGACCATGAAGATGAGGATGAGCAGCGAGAGGTCAACCGTGACGGGGATTCCGAAGGCGTGGAAGAGGGTGTAGGAGGTTTTCATAAGAAGGGTGAGAAGGGTGTGAGGTTAGAAGGAAGGGCGGTGGGAATATCCAATATCCAATACGGAATATCCAATATTCAACACGGAATATTCAATATCCAAGTTAAATGCGCTATGGGGGGTGGCGCTGTTGTTTCGCAGAGGGGCGGGGGGCGAACGTAGAGACGGATGATTATCCGTCTCCGCAGGGCGGTGGGAATATTCAATATCCAATACAGAATATCCAATATTCAACACGGAATATTCAATATCCAAGTTAAATGCGCTTCGGGGCAATGCCCATGTGAAAATACGCGATGAGGTGGCGGGTGTCTTAGGGGCGGGGTGGGAACCGCCCGTTTGACATGACGCAATCCTGTCAACAAATAAGGTCATGGTTTTTCCTTCAGAGTGTGGTGACAAGGATGCTCGCGTCGCCCGTGAGGGTGTAGCGCGGGGCGGCGGCGGGGATGAGGCAACTTGCGCCTGTCGGGAGGGTGCGGGGTTCGCCGCCGGTCTCGATGGTGGCGGCGCCGGACTCGATGAACAGCGCGTGGAAGGTCGTGCCGTCGAGGGGGACGGTCAGCGTGCCGTTGAGCGTGAGTTTGCGGACGGTGAAGTGGGCGCATGCGGCAAGTTCGGCGTAAGCGCCGTGCGCAGGGCTGGAGGCGGTTGTGAGGCGCGGCGGCGGGAGCGCCCAGTCGATGACGTTGAAACTCTCCTCGATGTGCAGGGGGCGCGGCTGGCCGTCCGCGCCGGTGCGGTCCCAGTCGTAGAGGCGGTAGGTGGTGTTGGAGTTCTGCTGGACTTCGTAGATCAGGCAGCCCGCGCCGATGGCGTGGACGAGCCCGCCGGGGATGAACAGCGCCTGCCCTGCCGTGACGGGCATCTCGGCGAGGCATTGTTCCGCAGTGCCGTCGGCGAGCGCGGCGCGGAGGGTTTCGGGCGTGACGCCTTCGCGCAGGCCGGCGTAGAGGGCCGCGCGTTCGGTGTGCGCCAACACATACCACATCTCGGTTTTCGGCTCGCCGCCGGTCAGTGCGGCGGTGGTGTCGGAGGGGTGGACCTGGACGCTGAGTTTTTCGCGCGCGTCGATGAGTTTGAAGAGGAGGGGGAAGCGGGTTGGGCAGGGGGCGCGTGTGCCGGTGAGGGCGGCGCCGTATTCGGCGGCCAGGGAGGAGAGGGTGCGCCCGGCGAAGGAGGGGGGGACATCGGCTCGCGGGGACGCTCGCCCTCCAGGAGAGACGGGGGTGTCGCCGTCGGGGTGCGCGGCGATCTCCCACGACTCCGCGCAGCGCCCGGGCGCGCCCTCGCGCGAGTAGGCGGCGGGGATGCGGCTGCCGCCCCAGATGTAGTCTTTGTAGATGGGGGTGAAGAAGAGAGTGGAGAGTGGAGTGTGGAGTGTGGAGTTATCACTCCACGCTCCGCACTTCGACTCCGCACTCCGCACTTCACTCTTCACACTCCACACTCCACTCTTCACACTCCACTCTTCTTTTCTGGTGGGCGCGGAGGGGGTCGAACCCTCACGCCTTGCGGCACAGGAACCTAAATCCTGCGTGTATGCCAATTTCACCACGCGCCCAAAAACGTTTCTACTCGAGCGATTTGAGTAATGCGTCGAGCCCGCTTTCGCCGTCCTCGGGGTAGGCGACTTTGACGCCCTCGCCGCCGACGCGGACGGTGGGGGCGGTGGGGGCGGGCGGCGTGAGGTCTGAGGGGCGCGCGTTCTTCTGTTTTTTGGCGGCGGCCTCGGCTTCTTTCTTCGCGCGCTCCATCATGTCCTTGGAGCGTTTCTCGATGCCCTTCTCGAGTTCGCGCTCGATCTTGTACTCCTGGTCGGCGTCTTCCCATGCGCGCGCCTGGCGGTCGAGGCGGATCTTTGCGGACACGGGGTCGGCGAGGGGGCTGATCGACCAGCCGCCGTCGTCCCACGGGCGTGGGTCGGAGAGGACGGACTTGCGGTGGAGGGCGCTGGCGCTGGCGGCGGCGCCGTCCACGAACACTTGGGGCGTGACGAACACGAGCAGTTCGGAGCGGGCCTCCGTGTCGCGCACGCTGCCGAAGAGCCAGCGGCCGATCCACGGGATGTCTTTGAGGATGGGGATGCCGCCTTCGGATTTGGTGGACTCGCTCTGGACGAGGCCGCCGAGGACGACGGTCTGCATGTTCTCGAGGGAGACATCGGCCTGGAGCTTGTGGGTGTTGATGGTGGGGTATTTCTGCCCGCCGACGTCTTGGTCGGCGCCGATGGTCTCGAACTTCTCGTCGATGGTGAGGATGACGGTCCCGTTGGGGTTGATGCGCGGGGTGATTTTGACGGAGAGGCCGATGTCGCGCTGCTCGTAGTCGGGGACCTCGTTGCCGTAGTTGTAGGAGCCGGAGTAGCGCACGCCTTTGTAGAGGTAGCGCATTTCGGTGACCTCGATGCTGGCCTCCTTGTTGTCCACGGTGAGCAGGGCGGGGGAGGCGAGCACCTTGGCGCGGCTGTCGGTCGCGGCGGCCTGGATGAGCGCGCTGATGTTGAGTTTGTCGGAGCGGAGGAAATAGTTGATGCCTTGGCTCAGGACATGGCTGGCGATGGCCGCCACCTCGTTCGTGCCGCTGGCGCTGCCGCTGGGGCTGGCGATGCCCGTGAGGTTCCCGAGGAGGGACGTGCCAGACCCGCCGCCGCCGGCCATCAGGTCTTTGCCGTTGCGCATGGTGTAGTTGTTGGCCTCCTTGCCGAGCACCCAGTCGATGCCGGTGTTGAGGCCGCTGCCGAGTTTGACCTGCACGATGACGACCTCGATCTCGACCTGCGCGAGTTGGATGTCCATGCTGGAGATGATTTTCTTGAGGGCGAGCAGGTCGCTCTTGCTGGCCATCATGATGATGGCGTTGGTGCGCTTGTCGGAGAGGATCTTGATGTTGTCCTTGCTGAGTTGGCCGATCTTGCTTTCGCCGGCCGGGGCGTTGGCGTTGGCGGCGGCGTTGGCGGACATGCGGGCGGCGATGGTTTCGGCGAGGGTGCCGCGGCCGCCGCCGGTGGCGCCGCCGGGCGCGGCGTCGGGCGCGCTGGTGCCGGGGCCGCCGCCGGGCTGGCGGGTGGTGCCGGGGGCGGCGGGGTTGGCCCCGCCGCCCGGCCGCGTGGCGGTGGAGGCGGTGGTGTTGCCGATGAGGTCGTTGAGTTTGGTGGCGACCTCGTCCGCGTCGGCGTATTCGAGGCGCTGGACCTCGACGCCGATGTCCGGCGCGGTCTCGATGTCGAGCGTCTCGATGATGTTGTTGAAGAATTTCATGTTGTCTTCGCGGGTGGTGATGATGAGTTTGTTGGTGCGCTCGTCGGCCATGATGTGCACCTTGCCGCGGATCATGCCGCGGTCGGCTTCGCTGGGCGCGTTGAGCGACTCGTTCGGCGTGACGGGGGCGGGGGTGATGGGCGGGCGGACGAGGCCGGGTGGCACGTTGCGCTGCGGCGTGGGGGCGGCGGTCGGGTTGACGCGCTCGACGCCGGGGCGGCCCGACTGGGAGAGGCGGAGCTCCTCCTTCGGCTGGTTCTGCTTCTGCGACTCCGCGACGAACTCGTCGAGGCGTTTCTTGATGTCCTCCGCCTTGGCATAGTTGATCATGCGCACGAACACCTCTTCCTCCACGGGGACGGGCTTGTCGATGATGTCGATGATCTCCATCATGCGGTTGATGTTCTCCTGCGTGTCGGTCACGAGGATGGTGTTTGCGCGCTCAAGGACCTGGAACAGGCCGTCGGGCTTCTTGAAGCCCTCCAGCGCCTTCTGCGCCTCCGAGGCGGGGATGTGCTGGGGGGTGATCATCTGGCTGATGGTCTTGCCCGTCTCCGGGTGCAGCTTGAGGATGGCCTTGCCGTCGGCGTCCAGCAGGGGGTCGCCGGTCTCGGGGTCTAACTTGACGGGGCGCGTGGGGATGACGGGGCTACCTGTGCTGCGGACGGATTTGCGCGCGTGGACCTTGACGAACTTCTCCTCGACCGGCTCGAGCGTGATGCCGTTCATGGAGAGGATCATCTCGATGGCATAGACCATCTCTTCTTTCGTCAACTCCACGTCGTCGAGGCTTTTGAGGGTGATGGTGGGCTTGGGGACGTCTTGGTCAACGATGGGCATGCGCTTGGTGAGGGAGGAGTAGGTGGCCAGGACGATCTCCAGCGGGGCCTCGGAGAATTTGAGGGCGTTGGTCTTGGAGGATGCCTTGGTGGAGGCGGTCGTGTCGTCGTCCGCGCCGATGCCCGTCCTGCGCGGGGGCACCGTCAGCCCTGGGCGTATGGCGGTGGAGCCGGGGCGCACGGCGGTGGAGCCGGGGCCGGTGGTGGTGGCGCCGGGGCGCACGTTGGTCGCGCCGGGGCGCACCACGGGCGCATCCAGCGCGTCGCCGTCCTCCTCATCTTCCTCATCGGCGGCGTTGGCATCGGCGGCGGCGTTGACGGCGGGGTTGACGGCGGCGCCCGGGAGGATGCGCGGGCGCGCCCCGCCCGGGACCGGCACGATGGGCGCGCGGGGCGCGGGCGCGTCATCGCCGGGCAGGGGGTCGGCATCGAGCCCCTCGGCGGGCAGGGCGTTGGCGGCGGCGCGCGCGGCAGGGAGCGCGGCAGGCTGCGCGGCGGTGCGCGCGGCCGGGAGCGCGGGGCGCACGGCCGGCCTCACGGCGGGCGGCGCGTCGGCGTCGGGGGCGTTGTCAGGCGCGGCCTCTTCCTGCGCGGCGGCGGCGGGCGCGGGGGCCCCGCGTTGGAACAGGCCCCGCCGCTGGGTGGGGGCGGGGGCTTGCGCGAGGGCGGCGCCCATCATGAGCGCGCTGAGGGCGGCGGTGGTCAACAGGTGGTTTTTCAGTGTCATGTCTCTCTTCTCCGTTCAAGTGGTTAGTTGCCGCGCATGTATGCGCTGTAGAGTGTGAAGGTCCCTTTCAGGATGCCTGCCTTGGTGGTGGGTTTGATGTAGAGGTGGCGCACGTCGAGCATGGCGCCTTCCTGTGTGCTGACGTCGTAGAGGAAGTTGACGAGGGCCTCGAGGGTGCCTTCCCAGTCCTTGCAGTCGATGGGCAGTTCGGACACGTCGCCGACCTCGGTGTCTTTGTCTGGCACGTTGAGGCGGGTGGTTTTGAGTTCGTGGGCGCTGGTGATGTCGTCCATGAGGCGGAGCCAGTGGGTGCGCATGTCTTTCTCGTAGGGGAATACGGGCATGAAGACGCGGACGGCGTCGTACTCGTCTTTCCACCTCTCGCGGGCGGCGATGAGCGCGCGCTCGTCGTGGAGTTTCTTCTCGGCGGCCTGGTAGATTTTCTGCTCCTTCTTCCAGTTCGGCATCTGGGCCTTGTAGCAGAGGGCGGCGATGCCGTAGAGGACGACGGCGGCGCCGATCAGCAGCATGTTTTTCTCTTTGGATGAAATGGTGCTCATTTTTTCTGTGCCCCTCGGAGTTTCGCGTCGATCTCGAATTTCTGTTTCCCCTTGGCGGTGGTGGAGGCGCCGGGGAAGTTGACGGTCTCGAAGATGGACTCTTCCTTCATCGCGTCAACGTAGTCGTACACGAGGCTGGGCGCGTCGGCCTCGCCGCTGATTTTGATGCCTTCCTCCTTGGTGTAGGTGAAGGCGTAGAGGGTGATGTCGTCGGGCAGGAGCTCGGTGGCGATGCGCAGGAGCTCGAGCGCGGAGTTGGTGTAACTCATGTAGGACTGGATGAGGCGCACGCGCTCGCGCATGTCGGAGACCTGCTTGTATTGCTTGGCGTGGTTGAGGGACTTTGTGCGCGTGTGGTTGGTCATCTGCTTATAGACGGCCGGCACGCTGAAGAGCGTGCCCATGATGAGCGCCCATGCGGCCATGGCGATGGCGACGCCCGTCATGACGCGCCTGTTGGTGCGGGCCTCCTTGACGGCGTTGCGCCAGACGGCGGGGGTGAGGTCCATGGGGGCGGCCTCGTAGGTGCGGATGGCCACGCCGTCCGCGCCGCCGTCGGGGTCGGGCGGCGGGTGATGGCGCACGGGCGCGCCGAGCAGTTCGGTGATCTGCGCGGCCTGCTCGGCGGTGGGCTTGTCGGCGGAGACGACGAGCACCTCGGCGGGGGTGAGCGAGCCGGCCTCGAGCTCGGCGTTCATGAAGGAGAGGGTGATCTCGCGCAGGAGCGTCTCGGTGTCCGGGATCACACCCAGGCCGCGCATCAGCACCGGCACGCCGTGGTCGATGACGATGAGGTCCCAGCCGTCGTCCATGTCCATGAGCAGGACGCGGCGGCCGGGGCGCATGAGGTTGAGCGGCCCGCACAGGGTGCGGAACCAGCCGAGGCTGGCGATGTCCGTGCGCGCGATGTGGAGCTTGGACAACTGGAGGGCGGTGCTGATGTCCTCGAAGACGACGGCGGGCATGGCCGCGCCCAGGACCCAGATGTCGGTCTCGCCCTCGCTGAGGACCTCGTGGCTGACGCTGAGCTCGTCCCCCGCGAACGGCGAGAGTTTGTCCATCTGCAAGGCGACCGCGTCGGCGAGGTCGTCGCGCATCTCGCTGGGGAACTTCATCACCTGCACCAGCAGGCTGGAGAGCGGCAGGGCCAGCACGACCTGCCGCGCGCCCATGGCGCCCTTGGCCTCCTTGACGGCGCGGGCGAGCGGCTTGTCCGCGTCAACGACCGTGCCCTCCTCGGGCGCGGCCTGCGCGGCCTCGTCCGCAGGGTCGGCCGGCGGCGCGGCCTCCTGCTGGCGCGGCCACAGGCCGTTCCCGGACTTCTGCCACCCGTCCCGCCCGCGCGCGACATAACGCACACCGCGCAACGCGGTGCGTTCGACAACCCAAGCCACAACTTCGCTCTGCTTCATAAAAAAACCAATCGGCCGGAGACCCCTCACGGGTCTTCGCGCCACCTCAAATACCGAACCTTGTCACCCTCCAGCTCGACGATCGCCTGAATCGTGTGCGAGATGCCGGAGGCCTCCCCCCGGATGTTCACCCTGAACGTCGCCGAGTTGACCGTGACGTACTGCTCCACCTCCGAGGCAATCCCCGGGATACGCCCCATGAAATCCGCCACCGTCTTAAACGAATAATCCTCCTCCTGCCCGCTCGCCATGGTGGCCGCGCGCGCCATGCCGGTGGTCGAGCGCACGCCGCTCAACGTCCCGCTGCCGCCCGCGCCCTCGCGCTCCTCGATGATCGCCCCGGCCGTGATGTCGTCAACGCCCGGGATGGTCATCAAAACTTCCATGGGTGCGGCATTGACGTTTATCTTACCATCCCCGTAGGTGGTAAACAACTCTTTTATTCCGCGAACCGTGATTTGCTGCTCCTTCTTCGCATCGGGGTTCAGGACGCCGCCGTCGAGGATCGCGGGGACGAACCCCTTCACGAGGCGCAACTCGTCGATGGTGTCAACCGGGCCGTTGCGGGCGGTGTAGGGCGGGTCGAGCGACTTGTAGTATTCGTCCTCCGCGCCGTAGCGCCCTTGGACGGCGCTGTCCGCGTCCGTCCAGTCGTCCCAGCAGTCGATGAGTTCCTCGAAATACTCCGCCGGGATATTCGCCATCGTGAAAATCTGTTCCCACACCGAGTCGTAGGGGATACCGTTGCGCGCCTCGTTGCACAACTGGTTGATGTTCCACCGCGCCTGCTCGGGGATGATCTCCACGCGCACCACGCCCTCGCCGATGGGCTCGTCGATGACCGTGGTCTGGCCGCGCTTGATGCGCAGGGCCGGCTCCTTCCAGCGGTCCTCGTCGTCCGTGGCGAGGGAGGTGGGGCTGACCTTCTGCTGCTTGACGAGCAGCATCTCCGCGATGGCCACGCCCGACTGCGTGAGGTAGTTCACATGCCGCCGCTGGCGCACATACACCCCGATCTTCGCCTCCAGCATCGCGTCCAGCGTGAACGACGCCACCAGCACGCTCATCAGCACAATCGTCCACAGCGCGACGATGAGGGCGGAGCCGCGCTGCGGGTTTTTGCGGGGCGAGGTCATCGCCATCGACTGCCCTCGGCCGCCATCGACCGCCATCGACCGCCGTCGAGACTGACCACTGACCACTAACCACTGACCACTGACTATAGATCGACGGATATTCACCTCGGTATCCCCCCGCCGCCGCCGGGCATAAATCCGCCGCCTCCGCCACCGCCACCGCCGGGACGGTAGCCCCCTTGGTTGCCGCCTCCGCCGCCGCCAGCCCCGCCGGGGCGGTAGCCTTGTCCCGCGCCGCCGCCGCCGCCGCCGCCACCGCCGCCGGGGCGGTTGCCCTGATTGCCGCCGCCGCCCGAGCCGGGACGGAACCCGCCGCCCGCACCGCCGCCGCCGGGGCCGCTTCCAGGTCGGTTGCCGCCCGCGCCGCCGGGCCCGCCGCCGGGGCGGTTGCGGCCGCCCTGCTGCTGCTGCCCCTGCGTGCGCGGGTTCAGCGAGAGGTCGGACATCGGGATCTCAATCACGCGCTTGGCCTCCAGCGGCTCCGCGCCTTTCTCCACGGGGCGGAGGTAGAGCGTCAACTCGACCGCGCGGGGGATGCTGTTGGAGAACTTCCACTCGTCCTCCCAGTTCGGCTCGTCGTTCTTGCGCGGCTGGTCCTTGTCAATCACGCGGCAGTCCATGCCCATCACGCGCGGGGAGAGGAGCAGCGGCTCCACGTCCTGCTCGGGGTCGAAGTCGTCCAGATGCAAATCCACGCGCCACGCCTTGACGTACAGACCGCCGTGCTCATTTTTCCTGCCGTCGCCGTCCTCGACATACAGTTGCACGCGGTGGGGCGACTCTGCAAAACCGCTCTCCTCCCCGACGAGCGCGCGCCCGATCTTGACCCAACTCAAGGTGTCGCGCGCGTCAGGGCCGTCGCCGTTGTTGTAGAACTGCAGGCCGTACTCATCCATCTGCCGCCCCGTGTCGGGGTAGTAGGCGGACTTCAGACCGGAGACCACCTGGTCAATCACATAATCCGCCTGCCCCAGCGCATCCGTCGCCTCCATGCCCGCGCGCCAACTCTGCACCACCGTGTGGAAACAGATAAACGACATCAGCGTCATGACGGATAAAATCATAATCGCGATGATAATCTCAACCAGCGTGAAGCCGTTCTGTCTGATGCGCCTTTTCATTAACCTTATACTAAACGCATGACGCGGGGTTTTATTTCCTGCGGCCAGCAAGTTTCTCGTTTGTGGTTGACGCGCATCCCTGTTCCCGTGCTTTCAATCCCTCATTTCTCATTCGCGTCCTGATAAGAGACGACGACCTTCACGGGGTAATGGTCCGACGGCAGGCGCGGGGGGCCCTCCTTGGGGGCGTAGGTGTCGGTCAGGATGCCGTAGCGCGCCACCTTGAAATCCTTGGTCAGGAAGATGTGGTCGATGCGGCTGTCCGTGACGGACTCCAACTTGAAACTGTTGAACGTGCCGTTGTGCGCGTAGCGCACCGCGGCCGTCTCGTAGGCGTCGCGCAGCAGGCCGGACGTGGCGATCAGCGTGTAGGCCGGGTTGCGCTGGTCCACGTTGAAGTCGCCCGTGAGGATGACGGGCTGGCCCTCGCCGCACATCTGCTTGATTTTCGCCAATATCAGTTTCGCGCTCTCCGCGCGCGCCACCACGCCGACGTGGTCCATGTGCAGGTTGAGCATCCAGAACGCCTTGCCGCTCCCCTTGTCCCTGAACTCCCCCCACGAGCAGATGCGGATGCACGCCGCGTCCCAGCCCTTGTTGGGCTTGGCGGTGTCTTCCGAGAGCCAGAAGTTGCCCGACCTCAAAATCTCGAAGCGGTCCTTCTTGTAGAAGATGGGCGAGTATTCGCCGCGCGTCTCGCCGTCGTCGCGCCCCACGCCCGTGTAGGCGTATTCGGGCAGCGCGGCCAGCAGATCCTGCAGCTGGTTGTGCACCACCTCCTGCGCGCCCCAGATGTCGAAATCATGGAAGCGCACGAGCCCCGCCACCACCGGGCAGCGCACCTCCCACCCGTTCCCGGCCTTGATGTCGCCCGCGTTGTACAGGCGGATGTTGTACGTGCCGACCGTCATGTCTTGCGCACCCGCAACACAACCGGCAGATAAAAACGCAAGCGTCAATAGAAATCGTTTCATAGTTTCCTTCCGTTTTTCTTTTCTCGCGCAGAGGCGCAGAGACGCGAAGTTTTTTAGTGCAAAATCTCTGCGCCTTTGCGTCCCTGCGCGAAAATAATCCTGTCAAAAATAAACCTCCGTTTTCGTTAACCACAATAGACACAATAGAATGCACAAAGGACACTATTGTTGTGCCTATTGTGAAAACCATTGTGCCTATTGTGGTAAAAAATCATCCTGTAAAATCCGGTAAATCCTGTCAAAAAAACTCCGTTTTTATTACACAGCGTTTTTCAAAAAATCTCTGTGAACCTCTGCGTCTCCTCTGTGGTTCTCTGTGCAGCCTTCATTCATCCCTACTGCTTCTTCCCCTTGCGCACATAGCGCACGAGCACCTCGCGCTGGTTGTCGGCGCGGCCCCACGACACGATGGTGCGGACGGTGTAGAGTTCGTCGTCGATCTCATTGGTGGCCAGCACCTTCTCGTCAACCGTCCGCTCGAACGTGAACCCCTCCACGAGCGACGAGTCCGGCGAGACGGGCACATCGCCCTCCACGTCGTCCGTCTCCTCAATCGGGTATTTGAGCTCGCCGAGGCTGAACACGTACTGCGCCTTCTGGTACTCCTTGGCGAGGACAACCGTCTTGGCGCAGATGCCGAGGCCGGTCATCAGCACCAGCAGCCCGATCGAGAGGATTATCGTCGCGATGAGCACCTCAATCAGGGTGAACCCGCCCGTGTGCCTCACCTTGCCGCTGGGTTTTGAACATGGGTCACTGCGCGTTGGATGTCGGATGCTCATTCTGCGTCCTCCTCGACCCTTGCCGACCCTAGCATATCCACGGCGACGGTGAGCGAAAAGGCGTTGTCGCCCTCTGCGGAGACCTTGACCCTGTAAGGGCGGCACGTCCCGTTGCTCTTGTAGCGCACACGCGCGGCGCGCGCGTTCTCCTCGTCTTCGTCCTCCTTGTCGTCCGCCGCGCTCGCGTTTTTCGGCGGCGAGAGCAGGTGCGAGTAACGCCCCGCGTCGGCGGTGTCGGTGTAGCCGAGGAAGGTGAAGCATACCCGCTCATAGTCCTTATGCGTATCCACCTCCGCCATCGCGTAGGAGCCTCCTCCGCCGCCGTCGGGCGTGCCGCTCGGCTCGGCCTCCATCTCCTCCATCCGCGCCGCCTCCGCCGCCGCGACCGCGTTCGTGACCGCGAACGACTTTGCGGACACAATGCTTTCGCCGCCGCTGTTGCCGCCGCCCTCCAGCACGACGCTCAACTTCCCGTCCTCGGAAAACGACAACTCGGTCGCGCTCTGGTGCAGCACCGCCATCGTGCGCGCGTAGCGCGACATCTGCGTGAACCCGCGCGTCGCCGTGCGCACACGCGACACATCCCCGCCGCTCGTGACCATCGGCGCGACCATCGCCACCATGATGCCAAGGACAACCATGACCACGATTATCTCGATAATCGTGAATGCGTTTCTGCTGCGGCTGATGTTCACGCGGCAGCCCGGTTGATGCAAGGTGGCGCGCGGCGTCCCCGCCGTGCGCGTCTGGTGAGGCGCCATGCGCTGCCTTTAGTTCGTGAGGTCGTCCGCGGTCCCGAACTCACCGTCACGCCCGGCGGATGTGATGGTGAATTTCTTGCCCTGCTTGCTGTAGTTGAAGGGCGTGCCCCATGCGTCAATGAGCGCGGCTGGCGACACGAGGCCTTCCTCGTCCTCTTTGTCCACGGTCAGCTCCTCCAGGGTGTCGGGCAGCTTGCTGTTGTGCTTCATCCCGAAAATCTGGATGGCATCGCTAATGATTTTGATGTTCGCGCGTGTTGCCGCGACGCG
This sequence comes from Kiritimatiellota bacterium, assembly GCA_009778475.1. GTDB lineage: Bacteria > Verrucomicrobiota > Kiritimatiellia > RFP12 > UBA1067 > WRJS01. The sequence goes on from WRJS01000006.1 coordinate 16,423, forward strand.
GGCGGTCTGGATATGATCCATCACGCCCTTTATGCCGAGCCCGACCAACAGCCCCAGAATCGTGATGACGACGAGCATCTCCACGAGCGTAAAGCCTTTCCTGCGGTTACGCCTCTGATTGTCTTTTCTCTCTTTGCCTTTCATGTTTCCTCCTTTGATAGGCCCAATGCCCTGTTGTTCATTGAGCCGAAATTGCGGATGTCATTTTGAACACGGCCATCAGGATGCTGATCGCCACAAACCCGACCACGCCGCCGATGACGACGATCAATATCGGCTCGAGCGCGTTCGTGAAAATCCTGATGTTGCGGTCCATCTCGCTCTCGTAGCGGCGGCCGATATGCCCGAGCGAGCCCGGCATGTCGCCCGACTGCTCGCCGACCGCGAGCATGTCCGTCATGATTTTCGGGAACACGTTGCTCCCGGCGAGCGGGCCGGAGATGCTCGTGCCGTCCGTCACGCGCTGGCGCGCGTTGCGGAGCGCGCCCGCGATGACCGCGTTGCCGCACGTCTCCTCCGCGATCCGCAGCGCCTGCAGCACGTTCACGCCGTTGGCCAGCAGCGTCTTCATGGTGTAGGCGAGCGACGCGAACGAGCCGCACGCGATGATGCCCTTGATGAGCGGTGTCTTCAGTTTCAGCCCGTCCCACCAGAAGCGCCCCTTCGGCGTCTTGATGTGGCGCAGGAGCAGGATGACGCCGCCGATGATGGCCAGCGCGAGGAACACGCCGTAGCTAATCAAGAACTGGCTCGTGCCCATCAGGATGCGCGTGGGCAGGGGGAGCGCGCCGCCCATGCTGTCGAAAATCTGCTTGAACTGCGGCAAGACGAAATTCGTGGCGAAAATGACCGTCACCACGCCGAGCGCCAGCACCACGATCGGGTAGGTCATGGCCGAGGAGATTTTGGAGCGCATGCTGTCGTTGCGCTCGTAATGCTCCCCGAGGCGGCGCAGCACGTCGATCATCGCGCCCGAGGCCTCGCCCGCGCGGATCATGTTGCCGTACAGCGGCGGGAACGTCGTGGGGTGCGCGGTCACGGCGTCGGAGAGTTGCTCGCCACGGATGATGCGGTCGCGCAAATCGCCCGCGATGAAACTCTGCGGCGAGTCGGCCTCGCCTTGGTTGGCGAGACAGTTCAGCGCCGCGCCCAGCGTCATGCCCGCCTCCAGCAGGTCGCTGAGTTCGGACGTGAAGAGCAGCACCTCCTGCGCCTTCATGCGCGGCGCGGCGTTGCCGATTTTCAGTTTCCAGAACGGCACGTCCTTCTTCGCGGCCTTCTTGGCCGTCTCCGTCACGGAGATGGGGCGGTAGCCCAGCCTCTCGACCGCGTGCATCGCGCCCCTGCGGTCCGCCGCCTCGACCGACCCCTCGATCTTCCGCCCGTCCTTCGACATCGCTTTGTAATTAAACTGCCCCATCCATTGAATCCCCGTTTAAGTATTCCAGCAGGTCGCCACGCCTGAAGGTTGCGGCGAGTTGTTGCAGTGGGGCGTGTGTGCCTTCGACATACAACCGGGCTAACGCCTGCTCAATCAGTGCCACGGCAGTACGGAGGTAATCGCAACCCCTTGTGTCAACCAATTCTTTAGCTTGCGCAAAGTTGAGGTGCGTCAATGCGTTTTCGTCGGCACAGTCCATGTCCCGCAGTAGGAGCCGCCCCATGAGCATTGCGATGAATGCCCCGGCGTAAGGCAGGAACGGAGGCGAACCTTGGGGTGGCGCCTTCCGATAGGTTTCTGCCTTGCGGTAGAGCAGCACAGCCAAAACAACGTGCGTACCGCTCAGCGAACCGGTGAAGATCTCGTCATACAAATGGTCGAAGTGTTCCTGTGACTGGAATTTGACCTTATGGGGTTTCTGGCACCACACGGCTAACACCGCCTCCGCCGCCACGGAACTCGTAATCTCTTGCGGCGTGAAGCGTTTCCGGACCCGTTGCCGCAAATAAATGAATCCCAGTTGGTTGATGGACTCTTCTAGCCGACGCTGGCAATCGTCATTGGAATGCAAATCCCGCAGGTTAACAGGGTTCTGGCTGTTGGTCGCGATGGTAATACGCGAAACAAGGTCGTCGCTGTTTTCATCGGGCAACTGGTACAATCTCACGAGCACGCACGTCTCTGCAAATGGTGTAAGGTCGTCCAACGGTTTGAGCGTCTCGGCAATCGTCCGGCAAGTCTGCCCGCCGTTGATGACTTGTAGTCCCTTCACGCGCACCAGATGTTCTTTCTCTTGCAACGTATTGTAATCGAATTTAGAACATGTCAGCGTAATCCCGTTGTTGAAGAAATAGAAGTTCTGCCGTTGCGAATCATCCGTCAAGGTCTCGCGTATCGCATGATTCACGCGCACAAACCCTAAAAACCGACGAATGTTGCGTTCCAGCAAACGTTTCTCTCCGTACTCTATAATCAGTCGCTTGACCTCTGCCACAGGGATCTTGCCGATGATAATGCGGCTATAGCTGAAGTCTTCGACAAGTATCTTCCCCTTAAAGGACAACACCGCATCAACCGGGTTTGATGAGCTGCGCAACCGTATCAATTCGTTATGGTTCACATGTATGAACGTGACGCGATTCTTGAACCGCTCTTCCTTGTCGATCAGCCGTTGCGCCGCATCCGTCCATTTTAGCCCATTGTTGCAACAGAAGAAACACACATGGGGAATCTTCCCGTCGCGGCAGATATACGAGCGGATGTCCTCTATCCGCACACGTAGCCGTTCGTTGAGCGTCACACGGCTTTGCGGGTCAAACAGACAGCTAACCGCCTGAACCGCTTTGGCAATTGCATTCTCTGGGAACGCGCTCGTCCCGTCCAGGCTCTTCTTATATTTTGCTTGAAACAGGTTGACCGTGAACTCCCCCTCCTGAATATCCGACACCTCAATCGCGTCAACCCCGAAATCATCCCCCCCCTCCGTAATCAAATCGAGGGCATCCTCCTCCTTATCCAAATCCAACAGGGTTTGAACACACAGGCTGAGAAATGCCAACGAGCGTTTCTTCGTTTTGTCGTCCTCCCCAACACTGAACCGCGCCGTGAAATCGGTCTCGTGCCGCTCAACAATTCCACTCACCCATTGGTCAACAATCCCGGCGTTGATATTCATTCTGTTTACTCCGTGTCCTCCGTCACGCGGAAGAGCTCCTCGACCGAGGTCATGCCGCGGAACACCTTGATCCAGCCGTCCTCGCGCAGGGTCTTCATGCCGCTGCGCAGCGAGGCCTCGCGGATGGTGGCGGAGGACTTGCGCCCGATGATGAGCGACTCGATCTCGTCGTTCACCACCAGCAGCTCGAACAGCCCGCCGCGCCCCTTGTAGCCGGTCTTCTTGCAGGTCTCGCACCCGTTCGCCTCCCAGACGATGTTGGATGTCGGCGGGGTCGGCAGGTCGTACCACTTCATGTCCAGCGGCACCTCGCGCTTGCACTTCTGGCACAGGCGGCGCACGAGGCGCTGCGCCATCACGCCCGCCACCGCCGACGCCACGAGGAACGGCTCCGCGCCCATGTCGATGAGACGCGCGAACGCGCCCGCCGCGTCGTTCGTGTGCAGGGTGCTGAACACCAAGTGGCCCGTGAGCGACGCATTGATGGCGATCTCCGCCGTCTCGCCGTCGCGGATTTCGCCGACCATGATGATGTCCGGGTCTTGGCGCAGGAACGCCCGCAACGCGCGCGCGAACGTCAGCCCGATGTCCTGCCGCACCAGCACCTGATTGATGCCCGGCATCTCGTACTCGATGGGATCCTCCGCCGTCAGGATGCGCACCTGCATCTTGTTGATCTCGTGCAGGAATGCGTAGAGCGACGTGGACTTGCCCGAACCCGTCGGCCCCGTCACGAGGAAAATTCCGTTGGGGCGGTTAATCAGTTTTACGACGTGCGACTGATCGCGGTCGTTGAACCCGAGGTCCTGCAGCTTCACGAAGTTGCCCGCCTTCTGCAACAGACGCAATGAGATGGACTCGCCATACGCCGTCGGCATCGTCGAGACACGGATGTCGATGTCGTCGTTGTTCAGCCGCACCCCGATGCGGCCGTCCATGGGCAGGCGCTTCTCCGCGATGTCGAGGTTCGCCATCACCTTGATACGCGAGATGATTGCGGCCTTGAGCTTGTTCAGCTGCGGCGGAACGTCCACCTTGTGCAGCATCCCGTCGATGCGGTAGCGGATGCGCAACTCATCCTCCATCGGCTCCACATGGATATCCGTCGCGCCCTGCCTGTCCGCCTCCGCGATGATCTGGTTCACGAACTTCACGATGGACGCCTCCGCGCCGATCTCGTTCACGTCGATCTTCGAGATGGACGCAAGGTCAGAGTCCACCTCATAGCGGCCGTCCTCGATCATCTTCTCGATCGCGTCCGCGCCCACGCCGTAATACTTGCGGATGGCCTTGTCGATTTCCTCGCGCGGGCTGAGCGACACGCGCACCGGGCATCCCGCCGCGAGGCGCAGGCCGTCCGTCATGCCGATGTTGAACGGGTCGCACGATGCGACCTTCAGCACACCGCCCTCCACCGCCAGCGGCAGCACGTTGTACTGATACACCGCGCGCGCCGGCAGGCTCGTGAGCGCCTCATCCGTCGGCCGCACGTCCGCGAGGTCGAGATACGCGAACCCGAGTATCTCGCCGATTTTCTGGAGGAACGTGTCCTCCCGCGTGATCCCGAGGCGCGTGACGATCCCCGGGATGCCCGCGCCATCCGAACGGTCAGCCGCAAGAATCTGCCCGATCTGCGCCTCACTGAACAGCCCCGTGCGTTTCAGCACCAGCGCCGCAAAAGCATCTGTTGAACCCGACATAAAATCCCTTTTGTAAATAGTCCGCCTAGTTTACACTATTCCTCCGCGTTTTTCCAACACAAATTAAACCAAATTCCGCATTTCGGGGAAAGTGGCCTGTTTTTCACCGTTTGTCTCGCGCAGAGGCGCGGAGACGCAGAGAGGATTTTAGATTGAAAAAACAACCCTGTAATCATGCCCCCCCCCCGCGCCTCTGCGCGAGAACAATCCCGCCAAGAATAATCGTCCGTTTTTTATCCTCACACAAAGGCACAAAGGACACGAAGGGGATTTTTGAATTTTAAAATTCGGTTTCAAATCCTGTCCAAAATATTTTGTGACCTTTGTGTCTTTGTGTGAGATTATTCCTCCGTTTTTCGTTAACCACAATGGATACGATAGGAGGCACAATGGGCACTATTCTTGTGCCTGTTGTGAAAACCATTGTGTCCATTAAGGACTAACCGCCCGTGAAGCCTTTAGCGCCGCCTGAACCACGGGTTCATTCCCTCTTGGAAATTTCCCTGATTTTTCTGATTGGATAACGGAGCATCATCGTTTATACTGGAAGACGTGTTGCAAGCCATCAGGATTTTAAACAGGACTTCGACGGACGTTTTGAAGGGAGAGCCATGACCATCACGCCAACAGCCATACCTGACGTATGCGTGATAACGCCTCGCGTGCGCGAGGACACGCGCGGGTATTTTATCGAGACTTATTCCGAACAGCGTTACCGCGATGCCGGGATCGCGTGCGCGTTTGTGCAGGATAATGAGTCATGCTCGATGAAAGGGGTACTGCGCGGGTTCCACTACCAGCGTCCGCCGTTCGCGCAGGCGAAGCTCGTGCGCGTGCTACGGGGGGCGGTGCTGGATGTGGCCGTTGACATCCGCAGGGGGTCGCCGACGTTCGGCCAGCATGTGGCCGCGTGCCTCTCTGCCGAGAACAAGCAGCAGCTGTTCATCCCGCACGGGTTCGCGCACGGGTTCCTGGTCTTGGAGGACAACACCATTTTCAGCTACAAGTGCGACGATTACTACTCGCCCCAGCATGAGTGCGGCATCCGTTGGGATGACCCGACGCTCGCCGTCCAATGGCCGCGGCTGGATGTGGCGTTCGTCTTGTCGGCGAAAGATGAGCGCCAGCCGTTCTTATCAGACGCGGTGTTGTTTGAGTGTTAATCCTGTCAAAAAAAGAGGTGTGCGAATGAAAGGTATTGTGTTGGCCGGCGGCGCGGGGACGCGCTTACACCCGACGACGCTCGGGGTGTCGAAACAACTACTGGCGGTGTACGATAAGCCGATGGTCTATTACCCGCTGTCCGTGCTGATGCTCGCGGGCATCCGTGACATCCTGATGATCACGACGCCCGAGGACCAGGACAGTTTCCGCCGCTTGTTGGGCGACGGATCCGGTTTCGGTGTCCGCTTGAGCTATGCGGCGCAGCCGCGCCCAGAGGGGCTCGCGCAGGCGTTCCTGATCGGCGAGGGTTTCATCGGCGGCGATAGCGTCGCGCTGGTGCTGGGCGACAACATTTTCTACGGCGCGAACCTGAGCGCGCTCCTGAAAAAGGCCGTGGCCTCAACCGAGGGCGCGACCGTGTTCGGCTATTACGTCTGCGACCCCGAACGCTTCGGCGTTGTCGCGTTCGACGCGCTGGGGCAGGCCACCTCCATCGAGGAAAAGCCGCAGAACCCAAAATCCAATTACGCCGTCACGGGGCTCTACTTCTACGACAACGCTGTCGTCGGCATCGCCAAGACCATCACGCCCTCCGCGCGCGGCGAGCTGGAGATCACGAGCGTCAACAACGTTTATCTGGGGCGCAAGCAGCTGCGGGTCGAGAAGCTGGGGCGCGGCTACGCATGGCTGGACACCGGCACGCACAACAGCATGATGGACGCCGCCAACTACATCCGCGCGATACAGTCGCGCCAAGGCCTGCAAGTCGCGTGCCTCCAGGAAATCGCATACGAGAACGGCTGGATGACCGCCGCAGAGGTCCGCGAGAGCGTCAAGGACATGCTCAAGACCGACTACGGCCAGTACGTCATCAGGATGCTGGGCGAACACGCATGAAGGTTCTGATCACAGGCGCAAACGGGATGCTGGGCCGGACGCTGCTCCGCGAGCTGCAAGCGTTCACGCTGGTGCCGACGGACATCGAGACCGACATCACCGATGTTGCGCAAATCGATGCCGCGCTTGCGCGGCACCGTCCTGATTGCGTCATCCATTGCGCGGCCATGACCGCCGTTGACCGTTGCGAGCGCGAGCGCGAGCGCGCCTTCCGCGTCAACGCCACAGGCTCTGAAAACGTCGCCCGCGCCTGTGCGCGGCACGGCGCACGGCTCATCGCCATCTCGACGGACTACGTTTTCCCCGGCGACGCCGGTCCCTATGCGGAGACCGACCCCGCCGATGGCGGCAAGACCGTTTACGGGCAGAGCAAATATGAGGGCGAGCGGCGCATCCTCGAACACGCGCCGCACGCCGTCATCGCGAGGGTCGCATGGCTCTACGGCGATGGCGGCCCAAGCTTCGTGCATACCATGCTGGCGCTCGCGGACGGGAGCCGCCCGACGCTGAACGTCGTGGACGACCAGCGCGGGAACCCGACAAGCGCACTCGCCGTCGCCCGGCACCTGCGGCTGTTGCTGTTGCGCCCTGGGCTCTCGGGCGTCTTCCACCTGACCTGCGAGGGCGAGGCGACGTGGCACGGCTTCGCTTGCGAAATCTTCCGGCTGAAAGGCATCCCCCAGCACGTCATCCCCTGCACCACCGCCGAATACCCCCGCCCCGCCCCGCGCCCGCCGGACACGCGCCTTGCCAAGACACGTCTGCAGGAGTCGGCCCTGCCCCCGATGCCACATTGGAAAGATGCCCTGGCAGAATTTCTCTTCACAATGTGACGCCCTTCCTGATGGACTATCCTCGTTTTTCACCCTCTCGGTTTTGGGCGGCATGAACCCCAGTTGCGCAAAACGCGAGGCAGCTTTTAATCGCGAACGCGCACAACGGTTTTTAGCTGTGTGCAATCTGCACAACCTGCGGTTACAGTCATTTAAATGGATGCTGTCACAACTATGGAGTGCGGTGGCTTGCCACCGCTTTCGCTACAGCGGCCCTGCCGCCTGATCCCTCACTCGAAAATAATTTTGTAGGCGAAGGCGCGGCCGTCGCAGGTGAGGGTGAGGGCGTTGGCGTTCTGTTTCCAGTCGGGGGGCTGGGTGAAGGTGTTGGCGGGGTCGGTCATCTCGATGGCCTTGACTTTTCGCTTCGCGGCGCCGAGGGTGTCGAGGGCGAGGGTGGCGGTGAAGGCGCGGCTGCCGGGGAGGGGGATGAGTTGCCACGCTTTCTTGTCGCTGTGCAGGAGGCGGAACGCGCCGTCGGTGGCGATGCCGCCGAAGTCGAGGATTTTGCCGTCGACGTTGAGGCCTTCGGTGACGTCGAGGCCTTCGCTGGCGTAGCGGCCTTGGGTGAAACCGTCGGGACCTTTCTCGAGGTGCAGCTGGCCGCCTTTGACGCGGGAGGTGCCGTCGAGGGTGCCGATGATGCCGAGGCGGTCGCCGCCGTTGGGGCGGTAGAGGCCGTAGCGGACGGTGTATGTCCCGGCGGGCAGCTCTTTGGGGAAGCGGATGGTGGCGGGGGCGTCGAAGGCGCCGGGGCGGGCGAGGCGGGCGGGGTCGAGGCGCAGGTCGGCCTGGAACACGATGTGCTCGCCGTCGGCGGAGACGGCGGGGTTGCAGATGTGCATGAAGGGGCGGTAGCCGTCGATGGCGTCGAGGGCGTTGAAGTGGAGGGTGAGTTCGAAGGTGCCGTCGCCGGTGTAGCGGCCGTCTTTGACGGAGGTCTCGAGGCGTTCGCGGCCGGTGAGGTTGTGGGGGGGGCGGGCGTCGGCGAAGAAGGCGCCGCGTGATTTGGAGAAGGCGGCGCGTTGGCCGTCGATGAGGATGATGCCGGCGGTGGTGGCGGGGGTCTTGGCGTAGAAGCCGTAGGCGGGCAGCTCGATGTCGGCGGCGGCGCGCCAGGTGCGGTTGGTGGCGCGGTTGGCCCAGACGTTTGCGTCGCGGCCGAAGGTGGTGTGCTGCTGGTGGATGGTGTCGCCGAAGCGGTGGGTGTCGAGGGGTTTGGCGGCGAGGTCTTTGCAGATGTCGTGCAGGAGCCAGTAGGTCATGACGGTGCGGCGGGAGAAGGGGCCGTCGCACATGGGGGCGCGGCCGCCGATGACGGTGTTGGAGAGGTAGTCGTCGGAGCCGTAGCCGTGGCGGGGGTCGCCGGAGTGCTCTTCGCCGCGGCGGGCGGCGTAGCGCGGGCCCAGGCCCCCGGCGAAGAGGGCCATCTTGCCGTGGGTGGCCATGTCGTGCCAGGGGGTGCGCTCGACGGCGGCGGGCATGGGGTCGAAGAGGCGTTCGGGCATGATGTGGTCGCACTGGCCGGCGTCGACGGCGCCGATGAGCGCGTCGTGGCCGCCTTCGCTGATCATGGGTGCGCCGCGCTTGAGGATGGCGCGGCAGGTGTCGAAGGCGTCGGCCCATTCCTTGGCGACGCGGGTGCAGGGGTAGAAGTTGCCGGCGCGGTCGTAGTAGTCGAAGAGGCGGATGGAGGTGAACACGTCGATGAAGAGGCTGTCGGGGCGGAAGCCGTCGCGCATGAGCCTCATGTTCTGCTCCATGACGGGGCGGAAGGCCTGCGGGAGCCAGCGGTAGCTCTGCGCGGTCGCGCCCTTGTTGTACCATGCGCGGATGGGGCGGCCGGACTCGTCGAAGCAGATGTGGTCGTAGGTGAAATCCGCCGCGTCGGGGTAGAAGTCGATGTAGTTGTCGTGCGGGCAGAAGAGCATCCCCGCGGCCTTGGCGGCGTCGCGCATCTCCATGAACGCAGTCATGTCGCCGCGCGGCGGGTAGATCTCGGGCAGGCGGTAGTCGTAGCCCCACCGCTGCCAGACGTGTTTGATGAACACCGCGTCGTTCACGCCGTAGCGCCCGGCCTCGGCGAGGCCCCTGGCCGCGTCGCGGTAATCGCCGCCCCACTGGTCGATGCACATCCGCCCCTCCACCGCGTCCATGCCGCGCCCACGCGGGAAACCGCAGATGTCGCGGTACGCCCGCGCCGCATCGAACGCGCCCTTCGTGGACGGCACGAGCATGAACGTCGCGTCGTGCGGCGTCTCGATGCCGAACCGCCGCTGGCCCGGGATATGCACCGCGCGGTCGGGGAACACGTCGGAGGCCTGCACGAGGCTCAGGCCGTTCGGGTAGTCCGCGCCCACGTGCCGCGTGCTGAGGCTGAACCCGCCGGGGTGCAGCGTGAACGCCCCCGGCTCCTCCGCCACGTACCCGAATCCCGCGTAGGCCCGCCACAGCGGCTCGCTGCACGGCCCGAGCGCGAGTCGCGTGAAACGCGGCGTCCCCCGCGCGTCGCGCTTCACGCCCGGCATATCCCACGCCACGCGCAACGCGCCGCCGTCAACGCTGATTTTTGCCCGCGCAACGAAGTCGCTCTCCGGCCGCTTCACGTCATGCGAGACGGTGAGTGCGCCGCCCCTCATGTCGGCGCCCACGCCCGTCACGGGCTGGCCGTTCTCCACCGCGCCCACGCCCGCGCGGTCAACGTCGCACAGGAAGCCACGGTACGCCAGCACCCGCTCGCCATCCGAGAACGCAATCACCCCGTCCGTCAAGCCTTGTGCGCCCAGCACCACGGCCGCGCCGAACACCTGCCCGTTCACCTTCAACTGAAAACCCAGCTCTGTGCTAGACGGCTTCTTCTTCGCCGCCGCCTTCGCGAGCTTGCCCGCCTTTTCCTCGCGCGCCCTCCACTCCTCCTCCGTCGGCGGCGCACACTGCTTGCCCACGACAACCACGGGGTCGCCCCAGTACGACTGGTCGCACGTCGTGTTGTTCTTCGGCCCCGGCCCCGTCCACAGGCGCAGCATGATGCTCTGCCCCGCATACGCGCTCAAGTCAACGCTCGCCGCCTCCCAGTTTTTCGCGTCGCTGAACCGCGTGAACAATTCCTTCTCCTTGCCGTCCTCGCCCGTCACGAACACCTTGAACTCGACGCCGTCGCTTTGCGGCTCATCCGCGTGCGAGTCGCGGATGGCGGTGTGGAACGCCAGCCGCGCGGGCTTACCCTTCGGGAGCGCGAGCGAGAAATCATTCCACGCCACGCCCCAGCCGTTGCGCCACGGCGGATGCACCGCGAACCCCGCGCGCTGGATGCCGCCCCGCGTGCTGGGTTCCTTCACGCTGGTCGTGCCGCTCGCCGGGTCATTCCCCGAGAAGCCCACGCCCAAGTCAACGACCTTCCCCCCCTGCGAATACCCCGTGCGCCAGCCGATGCCGTCGAGCCGCAACACACCATCCGATATAGCGACCTCGCGCGATGATGCGGGCGGTTCACGAACCGCCCCTACGGCCTCGAAAATCGCGATGGGGTGCAGCGTGATTTCCTCGCCGCCCGCCGTCTTACATGTCAACACCGCATGGACAGGATAGAGCGCGGACAACACACTCGGCTTCGCCGTTGCGGTGCATGAGATGGACGCGTGCTGCCCCGGCTCCAAGGCGACCAAGACCTTGTGCGAGTCATACGCTTTCTGGGGGGCAAGACTCAGCGACACCAGCATATCGCCTTTGACAGGCGCACCGCCCGCGTCCGCCACTTTGACATCAGGCGAAGCGTTCACCGTCCAGTCATCATTCAGCCACACCAGCACGTCCCCCCTGATGCGCTCCTTGCTCGTATTCTTGAGCGTGACCGTGAACGCCAGCGGCTCATCCGTCGGCACCTTGCGCACCCGCGTCCCGTTCCACTCCGTCCTGCTGCTCGTGTCGGGGAACTCCGCGATGCTCAGCGTCACGCCCGCCTGCGTGTCGCTCGGCGCATTGAACGCCCACGCGGGCAACGCCCCGACCGCCAACACGACACCACACAACACCATCCACTTATTCATGCCCATCACGCCCTCCTTACAACAAAGTTGAAAGAGAAGCATACCATCTGCCACGCGCCCTGTCGAGTCAAGTTTACGGCAAAGAAATCTCGCATTTTCAATACGTTCTCCATTGATGTGCGGGGCGCATTCGGTATATACTATTGGCTCATTTTCGGGATAGTCCGTATAAAAAGGGGTTCAGATGAATATTCCAGTCCTGACCATTCAGGGGCGTTCGCTGGCGGAGACGTTTGAGAAGGCGCTGACCGCGTTGTATGTCGAGGGGGTGCGCATGCGCACGCAGTATGACAAGGAGGGCGACCCGCTCAGCGTGGACGCGACCATGAACATGACGATCGCCGACCCGATGGCCGACCCGATGATCCACAAGGCCTTCCCCGGCGGCATCGCCGACCTGCGCGAGTACGTCTATGAGCTGGAGGGGCGCAAGGACGAGTGGGTCAAGGCCATGAACGACCCCGAGGACACGCGCTGGGAATACACCTACCACGGGCGCCTCCAGAATTACGGGCAGTGGAAAGAGAAGGGCGCGGGCGGCAGGCCGGTGTTCACGGGGCCGTTCAAGGTGGACCAGATCGAATACGTCATCGCCAAGCTCTGCGACCAGCCCTTCACGCGCCAGGCGCAGATGATCACGTGGATGCCCAGCATCGACCTGACGTGTTACGACCCGCCCTGCCTCCAGTCCATCTGGTACCGCCTTCTGGAGGACCGCGACAGCGTGCAGTGGCTGAACGTGAACGTGCGTTTCCGCAGTAACGACGCATGGGGCGCGAACTTCATGAATATGTTCGGCTTCACGATGTTCAACCGCACGGTCATTGCAGATGAGATCGCGCGGCGCACGGGCAAGGCCGTGAGGCTCGGGCGCATGAACTGGCAGGCGGACTCGTTCCACATCTACGGCAAGGACATCGAGCAGGCCGAGCAGCGCCTCTTCAACCGCATCGCCACCACGACCTTCGAGGAGCGCGTCTATCATTTCGCCGACCCGATGATTCAGGAGATGTACCATGAGGACGAGGCCGCGATCTTGCAGAAAATCGCGGAGATGAACGCGAAGTACCGTTGCCCTGATGCGTAATCCGGGTTAAGATGAAAATCCCTTCCCATGCGAAGTGCGAAAAACAGCTTGATGGTGAAGGTGTGCGGCATCACGCGCGCGTGTGATGCGGAGGCGTGTGTTGCGCTGGGCGTGGATTTCTGCGGGTTCGTGTTTCATCCGCCGAGCCCGCGCAACATGGCGGCGGCGGATGTGGCGCGTATCCGCACAGAGGGCATCCGCCGCGTGGGGGTGTTCACGACGCACGACACGGATGACATCCTCCGCACGATGGAAGCTGCGCGTCTGGATTACGCGCAGCTTCATGCGGAGCAGCGTGAGGAATGCGCGGAAGCGATCGGCGCGGAGCGCGTCATCCGCGTGTGCTTCGCGTTGCCCGCGTCGCCGCGTTGCGCGGCGTTCCTGCTCTTCGACAAGCCGTTCGACTGGCGCACGCTGAAAGGCGGGACGGTATGCCAGCCGTACTTCGTGGCGGGCGGCCTGAGCGCGCTGAACGTCCGCGAGGCGTTGTCGTGCGGCTCACCCGCCGGGCTGGATTTGAACTCGGGCGTGGAGTCCGCGCCGGGGCTGAAGGACGCATCGCGCATCCGTGATGCGCTGGACGCAATCGCAGATTGTGGCAGGAGGCATGGAGATGACGGAGAAGGACGTTTTTAAGGAGGCCAAGGCGTCTTACGGGTGGACGTGGCGCAGGGCGGAGCTCTCAGACAGGCGCCACCCTCAATACCCGAACAAATACTCGCTCAAGTCCCCGAAGGGCGATACCTTTATATTCCCCGACCTGATTGTTTTTGTCTCCGCGCATTCCCATCTTTTCTCGCCGCAGCAACTCAAATATAAACAAGGCGAGAAGATATCAAAGGCGGTCTATGGCCTCGCCTCGCTTGCCCCCTGGGCGAGGAACAAACAGGAGTCATGGCGCGGCTGGACATGGACAGACGAGACAGAAGCCTCTCCTCAGGCATTGCTCCCGAAGGAATATCAGTTCTTGTCCCCCGACGGGCACGTGTTCAAAATCGCCGACATACACAAGTTTGTGCAGGCCCACCAGAAGCTGTTTGCGCCCAGGCATCTTGAACGGGCATCGAAAAGCGATAAATCCACAAAGGCCGCGCGCGGCCTTATAACCCTTGCCCCGTGGGTAAAACTGCGTAAAAGGTCATGGCACGGCTGGACGTGGCACGATGAAAACAACCCGCCGCCCCCGCCGCGAGAATATTCGCTCAAGTCGCCGAAAGGCAAAATCTATAAGACGGTCAACCTCAGGGAGTTCGTCGTCAAACAGCGCAGGCTGTTCACGCCCGCTCAACTCAAAGGCGATGCCAGAAAGAATACGCCGATGGCGGTGTTAGGGCTTACGATCCTCGCCCCATGGCTCAAACATAAGACAAAGAGGTGGTACGGCTGGACATGGTACGACGAGAAGAACCCCCCGCCACCGCCGCCGCCGCCGAAGAAACACTTCCTCAAATCCCCCGGCGGCAAGACCTTCACGACGACGGACCTGAAAAAATTCGTCGTCAAACACAGCGAGCTGTTTACGCCCGATGAGCTCGAATACCCGAAAGGCGACAGTACCCCGCGGGCCATGCGTGCCCTTGCATGTCTCGCCCCGTGGTACAAGAGCAGGCTCAACTCATGGCACGGCTGGACGTGGCACGATCCTGACAACCTCCCGCCGCCGAAACCGCCGCCCAAGGAATACCTGCTCAAATCGCCGAAGGGTAAACTCTTCAAGACGACAGACCTGCGGAAGTTCGTGCGAAAACATTCCCATTTCTTCACGGCGCACCAGATCGAAAGTTCCCCGGGCAAGAAATACCCGCGGGCATCGGAGACGCTTGCCCTGCTCGCCCCGTGGCGGAATTCCGGCGCGAAGTCATGCTACGGCTGGACATGGTACGATGCGGACAACCCGCCGCCGAAACCGCCGCCCTCCCCCCTGGAGGGGTATCTGCTCAGGTCCCCGCAGGGCGAATGCTTCAAAGTCACCGATGTGCGGCGATTCGTCTCCGAACACCGCAAGCTGTTCACCGAAAAACAGCTTGCGCGCACAAAAGGGACGAACTCATTAAGGGTGGTGAACGGGCTCCTGTCCATCCTCCCTTGGAGGATTTGCGAGACGGGAAGGACGTATTACGGCTGGACGTGGCATCGCGAGGACAGCCCGCTCCCGCCCCTGCCCGCGCCGAGGGAATATACGCTGATGTCCCCGTCCGGCAAGCTTTTCACGACCACCGACCTGCAGCAATTCACCCTGAAAAACAAGAGGTTCTTCACGCCCCAGCAGCTCGAGTACGCCCCGAGGGAGAAGCACAACAAGGCCGCGCGCGCGCTGGCCAGCCTCGCCCCGTGGCGGAAATACCCGATGGCGGCCTGGTTCGGCTGGAGGTGGTGCGACGAGAACCATCCGCCGCCGCCCCCCCCGCCGCCCCCGAGGGAATATGTGTTGAGGGCGCCGGACGGCAAGGTCTTCAAGACCACCGACCTGCAGAAATTCACCGACTGTCATCGCCATTTGTTCAAGGATGAGCATTTTGAACACGTGAAGGGTTCGAAAAAGTCAAAGGTCTATTCCGGGCTTTCAAACCTTGCCCCGTGGCGGACAAGCTCCGTCAAAATAAAGTCATGGTTCGGCTGGACATGGTACCGTAAGGGCTGCCCGCCCCCGCCCCTGCCGCCACCGCGGGAATATACGTTAATATCCCCGAGCGGCAAGGTTTTCAAGATTGCCGACCTGCAGCAGTTCACCTTGGAAAACAGGAGGCTGTTCGCGCCCCGGCAGCTCGAACGCTTCCCAAACGATAAGACGACCAAGGCCGCGCGTGCGCTTGCCTGCCTCGCCCCATGGCGGAAAAACCCGACGGTGGCTTGGCACGGCTGGAGGTGGTACGACGAGAACAACCCGCCGCCATCCCCGAGGAAATATGCGGCGCGGCCGGCGGCGTGCCAGAGGTAGAACCACCCGGCCTTGATCTTGTCGAAGCGCGCCTTCCCCTGCATCCCGCGCATGAGCCCGCGCCGGAGGGGCTTTTACCCCTGTTTCCCCTTTCCAAGTGTGGCTCATTTAATATTGCAATTTGCGCCACAGATTACACGGATTTCAGGGAGTGACATTCATCGCGTCAATTGCTATACTCATGGCTTTCTGGTGAAAGGCGGGGTGTCGGCATGAGGAAGATTTTGATTGTTCAGGTTGCGGGGCTGGGGTATGACTTCGCCACGGCGTGCGGCGCGGCGGAGCTGGGCGGGTGTGCCGTGCGCCCGATGCAGCCCGTGTTCCCCGCGCTGACCTGCACGGCGCAGGCCACGCTGCGCACGGGGCTGGCGCCCGCGCAGCACGGCATCGTGGCGAACGGTTTTTTTGACACCACCCTGCGCAAGCCGATGTTCTGGGAGCAGTCCGCACGGCTTGTCCATGGCGGGCGTTTCTGGGAGGCCTTCCGCGCGCGTGGCGGGACGGCCGGGATGGCGTTCTTCCAGCAGAGCCTCGGCGAGGCGGTTGACTTCCTCGTCTCGCCCGCGCCCATCCACACGCACGGCGGCGGCATGATCATGGGGTGCTACAGCCGGCCTGCGGATCTCCATTCGCGGCTGTCGCGCCATGCGCGGCGCCCGTTCCGCCTGCACCACTACTGGGGCCCGCTCGCGTCCGTCAAGAGCTCGGAGTGGATCGCCGACGCCATCGCGGGTTTCCTCTCGGATCCGGACGCGCCGGACTTGCTCATAACCTATCTGCCGGGCCTCGACTACGATCTCCAGCGTTTCGGGCCGGGGCATCCCAAGGCCCGGGCCGCCATGGCCTGCGTGCAGGGCGAGCTCGCGCGCCTAGCCGCAGCCGCGCGCGCAAACGGTTTTGAGATTGTCATCTTCGGAGACTACGCCATCACGCCCGTCACGCGCGGGGCGGTGTTCCCGAACCGCGCGTTGCGCGAGGCCGGGCTGCTTGCCGTACGCGACGTGCGCGGGATGCGGTACCCCGATTTTTACGGGAGCGCGGCATACGCGCTCCCAGACCATCAGGTGGCGATGGTGCATTGCCTTGACCCTGCGGCGGGAGCAGACACCGCGCGTGTGCTGGGCGCGTTGCCGGGTGTCGGGCGCGTGATGGGCAAGGCCGCGCAAGAGGCGGCGGGCATCGCGCACCTCCGCGCGGGGGACCTGCTGCTCGTGGCCGAGCCGGGCGCGTGGTTCGCCTACCCGTGGTGGGCGGACGCGCGGGAGGCCCCCGACTACGCCGCGCACGTGGACATCCACAACAAGCCGGGGTTCGACCCCTGCGAGCTCTTCTTCGGGCGCAACCCGTTCCACGTCAGCATGGACACGGCAAAGGTGCGCGGCACGCACGGTCTCGCGGGCGAGGGCTGCGCGGCAGCCTTTGCCGCCTCCGCCCCGCTCCGCGCGGAGACGGTCGCGGGGCTGGCGCATGAGATGCGGGATTGGCTCGTTGAGAGTTGAAAGCCGGAGCGGGAAAGCCCGGCATAAGCCACCTCGAATGGTGATAGTCAATTTGACCTTACGTTGTCACATAATGCTTCCAAAGACCGGGCGCCGTGCCGTTGTGTTATGGGTCGCGGCGACATCTTTCCGTCGTTGCGGGAAGAATGCAACAATGTCACCTTGAATCACTAGAACTGTCCTAAAACCGCAAGATTCAATACCGTTTGAACCGCAAAATGCGCGAAACACGCAAAAAAGATTTGCCCCCCAATAAAAAAGCGCTCATGAATTTTCGCGTCTTTCGTGTTTTTCGCGGTTCATTTCAGCCTGTGACCCTGATCCGGATTGCGCATTGATGAAAAGTCTTTTGGTGGAACTCGGGTTTGAGGACAGGCCTAATGCGTGGTGTATCCCATCGTCTTGTCAGTATGGTCTTCAAATGTCCCTGCGGTTATCCCTTCCCCGTCGCAATCGGTTATCCCCATGTGAGTGCCTGTTGAAATCATCTGTCCTCTTTCTCCCATGTGCTTCTATGCACCTCAACAGGCGGGCGGCCCGAGTTCTCGTTCGTCATCGACACAAAGAAAACTTCATTGGAAAAAACGATCGTGTCTCCCATGTCGGACAAGTGCCATAATTCCTCGATTTTGGCATGTAAAATCTCAACCCCGTAACGACCGTTGATCGGGTGATACAGGTAAGGGGATGTGCCGGGGAACGTCTCAAACACATGCACACCGTCATCAGGGTAAATGAGGAACCTCCCTTTTTTATTATCGGAGAGGTCCACCGCAAACCAGCGATCATGCGCAATCCTATAACCCGGCGGAGCAAGCGATATGTCGCCGCCGCTGTCAACATGCACAAAAAGAACATCGCCATGCCCCTTCACGTGGTAAATTTTTGAGGGGATGGTTTTTCCTGTGTGTGTCCCAGCCTCCACCTGCCATTGTACGGCTGGGATAAACGGGGGAGGATACAGGGTAAACCAAACGCAACACAGTATATAGCACACCAGCAACACCAGCGGAGCAATCACCACCGACACAAGCATCCATTTGATTCTCTTTCTGTTGTTCATGGCTCATACCTCCTGTACACGGATTGGGTTGCGAAAAAATCATAAGCCTTGTGGACGAATCCTCTCCCCGCATTTATCCCCTCTCCGTCGTAATCGGTTATCCCCATGTGACGACCATCTGAAATCACTTGCGGCGGCGGTTGTCCTTGCTGCTCCGATGCAACTCAACAGGTTGGCGGCCGGAGTTCGCTTGCGTCGCGGACACAAAGAAAAAGCGGTTGGAAAAAACAACCGAGTCGCCCGTGTAGGTGAGCCATGCGTCCCCGGCCTTCCCGGCCAATATGTCAACCCCAAAATGCCCACGGGTGTTATAACACAGGTAAGGGGATGCGCCGGGAGTCATATAAAGCACATGAACGGCATCCTCGGGGAATTCGTATATCGTGCGTTTGTGCCTGACACCGGAAAAATCCATCGCAAACCACCCCGGGTTTTCATCGATGATATGCAGAAAAAATATCTCACGCCCTTTCACTTGATAGATTTCTGCGGGCAGGGGCTCTCCTGTGTGCCTTCCGACCTCCACTTGCCACTGCGGGGCAGGGATAAGCGGGCGGATATATAAAACAAACACAGCCAAATCCAGCATGAAGAATAACCCCGGCACGAGCAGGAGAATCGCCAATGGCACAAGCAACAGCCCGACTATCCATTTTTTATATCTCACGGTTCATACCTCCTGTACACGGACTCTGGATGTCCGAAAAAGTTGTAAGCCTTGTGGTCTTCAACACTCCCCGCATTTATCCCTTCCCCATCGTAATCGGTTATCCCCATGTGACGACCTGTTGAAATCACTTGTCTAGATTGTCCCCTGAGTGCCGATGCACCTCGGGAGTAGGGAAGAATAAACCCCTTCGCTTTGCGGACACGGAGAAAACATCGTTTGAGAAAACCACGGATTTGTTCGTGTAGGCAAGATGCCATACCTCTTCGATATCTAATATATCAACCCCATACTCGTCTTTAGCCCCTTTGTCCCCTTTTTTGACAGTCAGGCTCCACCTAGATCCTTCCATTACCGTAGGGCCTACGATAACGAGTCTTTCCCCCCTTTTGGCGGAAAAATCAATCACAAACCATCTCCGCTCACCCTGAGGCAACCAGTCCTTTTCACCACCACCAACATACACGAAGAACACCTTCCTGTTAAACTCTTTATACGTTGTGACGGACACGGGCTTCCCCTTGTGTGTAGTGGCCGTCACCCGCAATCGCGTACTGGGAAAAAGCGTGCCGGTGCGACGGGGGAGCAACTCGGACATCCCTATCAGAAGCAATGACAAACAAAGCCACACAAACAGCAAAAACGATGCGAGCCGTACAATGATTTTCCATACAATTTTTTTCCATGTTTTGCGTTTCAATGGTTATGCCTCCTGCACGTTGAATTAACGAGATGGGAGGCTTTCGGAGATGAAAGCGTCAGCCTTAAACTCCAAGTGTTCTGCCCCGTTTGTCAATCCCGTTTTCGCCCGTTCTGGACGGAAACGTACATTTTGCCCAGCGTCAATGTAGATTGTCCGTGTTGCCGTTGCAGTCACGTCGCTCGTGTTGGACAGGACGAAGCCAGGCGGGTGTGCGACCGCCTTGGCGTCCCGTGAGTCCCTGAACGGGACACTGATGTGAACCGCCCATCCCTCCGCGTCTGCATTCTTGTCAAAGAACGTCAGGTCAAGCCCCATAACCCCGTCCCATTCCGGCGGCGTGTCATCAATGCGTTCAGCCCAAGAGACCTTATGCACCTCGACAGGCGGGCGACCTGAGTTCTCGTTCGTCATCGACACGAAGAAGACTTCATTGGAAAAAACAATCGTGTCTCCCGTATCTGATAAATACCACAGTCTGTCGGTTTTTGCATCCAATATATCCCGCCCCCGCTGACCGTTGATGTTATAATGCAGGAAAGGAAAAATGCGTGGGGCCATATAAAGTACATGAACAGCGTCATCAGGAAACGCGTGCCATGTCAGTTTGTGCTTGATGCCAGAAAAGTCCACCGCAAACCACTCTGGACGCTCATTGCCGACGCACAGGAAAAATGTCTCGTGCCCCTTCACTTGATATGTCTTGACGGATATGGATTCTCCTGTGTGTGTGCCGGACTTCACTTGCCACTGTGAGGCAGGTATAAGCGGGCGGGCGTACAGGGCAAACCGAGCACATGGCATTATTGCGCCAAAAAACAACACATACGCGAAAAGCACCGCCGGCACAAGCAACAAACAGGTGATCCGTTTTTTATATTTCACGGCTCATACCTCCTGTACACGGACTCCGAGTGTTGGAAAAAATTGTAAGCCTTGTGGACTTTTTCACTTCCCGCATTTATCCCCTCTCCGTCGTAATCGGTTATCCCCACGTGATGACCTGTTGAAATCACTAGCCCTGGTTGCAGGGTGGGCGCCAGAGGCCACCGCCTAAGCGCAAAGCTGCCACTGTGCCATTCGGATGCCCAAGGCGGATTAATAACAAAAAGCCACTCGCGACCCTCAGTCCGACTCCGTCTCGGGACACGCGGAACGGAATCACGGTCAAGGGAACGGCACATATGCGCCACAAAAAGAGTGCATTTATCAACCCCCGCGCCATAAGCCCGAAGCCCGTTAGCTTCTGGCAGTAAACTAGCGCGCGCGAAGGCTGTGCTGCCGATGTGTGGACGTGCCGCATTCCGCAGGTCAACCTGAAACTGCGTATCGCAAACGCCCACCGCGTTGGGTTGACCTTTGCGCCACCATGCGTTAGGCGAGGTCAGGCTTGGCGTGGCAGAAAGTGTACCGCTCAAATCGTCTTTTTTCCGCCTGTAAACGGGGGAGATGTGGTCGGCACCGCAGAAGTACACCCGTATGCCGAACACGCCGCCATCCGGCGGGGCGTAGGTGCATACGGTTGACCCGTAGCCAGCTGGTATGTTATACCATGCGCCCCATCCCCCGTCAAAGCCCTTTGCCCTGAACTGCCAGGCGGGCATGCTCGTGAAGGGTACCGGTGCATACGCCAAAATAGGGTTTGGGTCAATGACGCAGCGCATGGTGATAGGCGTGTATTTGAGGACGCACACGCCGTTGTCATCGTCGTCAACCGTGACCATGTACGCCTTGTGGCCCGTGTAATCCCAGACATATTGGGACACGTCGGGCGGCTCGCCGTTCGGGCCGTAAGACACCACCGCAAACATGTCGGGGTTATAGGATGCCGCCAGCCAGTTCGGGGCGGGGTATCTGGAGAAGCCCGCGCGCGACGGCTCCGCCACGGGGATGAACGCGTCGATGGTGACGGCGAACTCGTCCGTCCCCGCAATCTGCCCGACGTCGATCCTCCCGATCTTGAACCTTACGTTCTGCCCGGCCTCGACGAAAACCGTCCGCGCCGCCACCTGCGTCACGTCCCCCACATTGGTCAGCAGCCAGCCCGCGGGGTTCAGGAAGGCGTTCGTGTCCGGCACGTCCCGGTACGGCACGCTGATGTGAAGCTCCCACGCGTCGTCATACAGGTCCATGTCCTTGAGCGTGAGGTCCAGCCCGATGAGCCCGTTCCACTCCGGCGGCGTGAGGTCTTCCCGCTCCTCCCCCGGCTCTCCCCACATCGCGACAATCTCCCCGTCTGTCAGCGGGTTCCCGAACTCGTCGTGATACTCGGGGTTGTTAGGGTCGCCCTCCGCGATGGAAAATGGATTTTCGGGATCCGTGCCAATCCATTCCTCATACCAGTCGGGCAGGCCATCATTATCCGAATCCCCGTACAGCGGGTTGTTCGCCTCGATCCACTCGTAGATGTCGGGGATGCCGGAACCCGTCGTGTCCGCAAGCGTCGCAAGCGCGAAGAAACCGTTGCCGTCATACATCGGCAAGTCAATGACGGCGCTCCCCTGCGCAGGGACGACATCGAACTCGTCGAACCAGTCCCAGTAGGCGGGCTTCAGCAGGGGCGTCCAGATGACCACCAGTTTGTCGTCGGGAAAATCCTGTGACAGCGGCCACGCGGCGGTGGTGCGCAGGACCTTCCCCGCCCCCGTCTCGACGACCGACGTGGCGGTGAACACCAGCGACGTGACCGCGCCCCCGCCGCCGCGCATGACGCCGCCCTCCTCTTCCCGCTTGCCCGCGCCGTTGCCAGTGGCGATGAGCGCCCATAAATCCGGATGGCAAAGCGCCCAGAACGGGCAGTAGATTGCCAGCGCCAGCGCGGTCTCCTGTCCGGCCGTCTCGACCGCCGCATTGAAGCTTTCCTGCGAATTGATGTCCTTCAGGTAAAACCAGACCGGCGCGTTCGGCTGCTGCTGCTGCTGCGCCTCGGCCTGCTCAAACGGCACGGCCAGAGACATCGCAACCGCGATGGCCGCGATGCCGCCGAAAACCCTGCCTATCGTCCTATACTTCGTCATACACGTTTTCATCGTCTTTCTTCCTTCCTTCCGTTTTCATTCTTCAACACCCTCCGACACTGGCGACTGGAAGTTAACTACCCATAACGAAATGGTGTGAAGTATTCAGCCGGAAGGCCTTATTTCTTCACCTTCCAGTCCGGTGACCTGAAAGGTGCGAAACTTTCGGGTTCACTTTCCCGTTCGTTAAGAGGGTAGTTAATCCTCGTGCCACTGCCGAATGCACAGTAACGCGACCAGTGTCGCAGATTCTTTTGCGCTTGTAAAGCTGTATTTTACGCCAGCAAACGCCGATGTGAGCGCGCTATCGTAAATGCAGTCAACATTGTCACATAGCGCCGCAGCGTGCTGAACATGAGTAACCGTCGGTGGAGCGTAAGCGGAACCGGCGGGGCGGCGGGGGCAGTCGGAACCCCCAGCCCTGCAAGGGCTGAATGATGCGCCTTGTTCAGCCCCTGCCGGGGCTGACGGCGATCGCTTGCCGCCCGCCGGTTCCGCCCGCATACGCTCACTCCACCGGCGGTTACTCACGTTACACGCCTTCGGCGTTTTCATAGATATATGCTTCTGCGGCTCGCGGGGACGCTCGCCCTCCATAAAATGACGACAGGACAGGTTTAATGGTAGAGACGGATGATTATCCGTCTCCATGTGTCATTGTCCTGCGGAGACGGATAATCATCCGTCTCTACGACACCCGCCATTTAGACTCTACCACCGTCGAGAGGAACATCATAACTGATGCCGCCGTCGATCCACAGTGCTGTGCCTGTCTTGGCGGTTGAACGTCCGTGCCTGTCGCGGGTTGCGCCCCATCCTCGCCCCCATCGGGGCGCATACAACCGCCGTGCCACGGAAGCACAACCCTGTAGGCGGCGGGGTAAGCACCCGCCAGATGAAAGCGGCGGCTATATGCGCCCCGAAGGGGAAACCGGCTGTATGCCATAGACAGGCGGGGGTGACCGTTTTTCATACTTTCATCATAGACACGCACACCCTTGTCTGTTATCCTATTAACTTTTTGAACGTTCACTAGAACCAGAGGGCATTTACAATGGCTAAGAAAGCTGACATCGGTCTTATCGGGCTCGCCGTCATGGGCGAGAACCTTATCCTCAACATGGCGAGCAAGGGCCACACGGTCGCGTGCTTCAACCGCACGGTCGAGAAGGTCGATGCGTTCGTCAAGGGGCGCGGCGCGAGCAAGCGCATCATCGGCTGCCGCTCGCTCCGCGAGCTCGCCGACAACCTCAAGAAGCCCCGCCGCGTGATGGTCATGGTCAAGGCCGGCGCGGCGGTCGACCAGACCATCGAATCGCTCCTGCCCGTGCTGGAGAAGGGCGACATCATCATCGACGGCGGCAACAGCCACTTCCCCGACACCGTGCGCCGCACACAGTACCTCGCGTCGAAAGGCCTGCGCTTCATCGGCTCCGGCGTGTCCGGCGGCGAGGAGGGCGCGTTGAAGGGCCCGGCCATCATGCCCGGCGGCGACGCGAAGGCGTGGCCGCACGTCAAAGATATTTTCCAGTCCATCTCCGCCAAGACCGACAGCGGCGAGCCGTGCTGCGCGTGGATCGGCAGCGACGGCGCGGGCCACTTCGTCAAGATGGTGCACAACGGAATCGAGTACGGCGATATGCAGCTCATCTGCGAGGCCTACGACCTCATGGCCCGCGGCTTCGGCATGACCGCGAAGGAGATGCACAAGGTGTTCGCGAAGTGGAACGCGGGCGCGCTCGACAGCTACCTCATCGAGATCACCGCCGACATCCTCTCGCAATGCGACGAGGCCACCGGCCGCCCCATGGTGGACGTCATCCTCGACACCGCCGGGCAGAAAGGCACGGGCAAATGGACCTCGCAAGCGGGCCTCGACCTCGGCGTCGGCATCCCGCAGATCGCGGAGGCCGTATTCGCCCGCTGCCTCTCCGCCATCAAGGACGAGCGCGTCGCCGCGTCCAAGGTACTGTCCTACAAACCCGCCGCCGCGCCCGACAAAAAACTTTTCGTGAAGCAGCTCGAGCAGGCCGTCTACGCCTCGAAGATCTGCTCCTACGCGCAAGGCTACCAGCTCATGCGCGCCGCCGCGCAGGAATACAAGTGGGATTTGAACTACGGCGAGATCGCGCTCGTGTGGCGGCAGGGGTGCATCATCCGCGCCCGCTTCCTCGGCAAAATCAAAGAGGCCTTCGACGCGAACCCCGCGCTCGCCAACCTCCTGCTCGACCCCTACTTCAAGAAGGTCGTCGCGAAGGCGCAGGACGCATGGCGGGCGGTCATCAAGACGGCCGTGGACTTGGGCATCCCCGTGCCGGCCATGAGCACCGCGCTCAACTACTTCGACGCCTACCGCAGCGCGCGCCTCCCGGCCAACCTCATACAGGCCCAGCGCGACTACTTCGGAGCCCACACCTTCGAGCGCGTTGACAAGCCCCGAGGCGAATACCACCACCACATCTGGACGGAGAGCGGCGGCAACACCGCCGCCTCGACGTACAGCGTGTAGGCTCATGCGTGTCCTGAAAATTGTCCCGGGCACCGGCGAAGGTTTCCTCTGCGAGAACTGCTTGCGCGATCAGGCGCTGATTGCGCGGCTGGGCGCAATGGGGCATGATGTCCTCGTGGTCCCGATTTACCTGCCGATGCCGGACGCGCTCACAAACGTTGACGCCCCCGCGCCCCCGTTCTACGGTGCGGCGCGGGTGTATCTCGAACACCGCTTCCCCGTGTTCAAGCGCGCACCGCAATACCTTAAACGCTGGCTGGACTCGCCCCCTGTCCTGCGCATGGCCGGGAGGCTGAGCGGAATGTCGTCGAGCCGCAACCTCGGCGCCCTGACCCTCTCCGTCCTGCGGGGCGAGCACGGCGGCCAGGCGGCGGAGCTCGAGACGCTCTGCAACTGGCTTCGCGATACCCGCCGGCACCCCGACGTCATCCACCTCTCCAACGCCCTCCTGCTCGGCATGGCGCGTCGCCTTAAAGACACGCTCAACGCCCCTGTCATCTGCTCGCTCCAAGACGAAGACACATGGATTGACGCCATGCCAGAGCCCGTCGCGTCCCGCATCTGGACGGAAGCCCGCGCACGTGTCCCTGACGTTTCCGGGTTCATCACCGCAAGCCGATACTACGCCGACAAAATCCTCCCGCGCCTCGCCATCCCCCCGTGTCTCGCCCGTGTCGTCCACCCCTGCATTGATGCATCCCACGGCACACAGCCCCAGCCCGGCGACCGGAACGCCCCGCCCGCTTGGAACGTGTTGATCGATCCCGACGACCCTGCCTCGCTCCGTCTCATCCTGCGAGCCTTCGCTGACGCGCGCCAAAACCCTTCATGCGCGAACCTCCGCCTGCACTGCTCGGGTGTCCCGCGCGGCAGGCGCCGCCTCGACACTGGGATGCGGCGCTGTGCCCGCCTCTCACCGCTCATCACCAACGCGGGAGAGCGTCTGGCGTTCATCCGCGCCGCGACTGTGTTCACGGTGCTGCACCGCAGCGATGTCGCGTTCGACCTTTCGCTCCTTGACGCCATGGCGAGCGGCATCCCCGTGCTTCAGCCCAACTCCGGCGCGAACCCTGAAATTCTCGCGCTGGCGGACGGCGGCGTGATGTTCGAGCCGGGCAATGCGGAAGCGTTATCCGAGGCACTCGCCCGCCTCCTCGGCGATCCCCCGCGCCTCGCCGCACTCGCGCAACGCGGCCGCCAAAATGTCGCCACCCGGTTCAGCCTCGACCGCATGGCACAGGCGACTGTCGCGGCGTATCAAAGCAAAGCATAGGCTTTCTGTTCGGACGCGCCCTTAGAATGTGTCAGGGAACATCCAGCGTCCCCCAAAAAAAATGCGTCCACTCTCTTTTTTTGTTTCAAAATGTGCGGCCATGTGTTGTAATAAAATTTGTCTTTTAGGGATGTTTTAGGGAGGACAGGTTTTGAGGGTGACACGGCATGGGCGTCCCCCTCATGTGAAAAGGAGGAAAGAACAATGAGAAACACAAAATTCGCAATGATGTTCGCGGCTGTGTTTATTGCCGCTCAGGCGGCGCAAGCCCCACGAGTGCTTTGGGGCGCGAGAAGATGAAAGCGATGACACTCAAACGGATGATGTGGATTGCCTCCGCATGGTGCGTCGCCCTATACGCCCTCGCCTTCTGGTGCGAGGCGGCAACATTTGGCTGGGAATTCGACGAAACCATTTTGGACACTTCCCTTGCAAAGGCGCTCATGGATGTCTCGCGGGAAAACTTCGATAAGGAATGGCAACGTCGTTTTCTCTCTGTGTAACATTTATCAATCCTGTTAATCCTGTCAAAAAATGTCCTGTCAATCCTGTCAAAAAAACGTCCTGTCAATCCTGTCTAAAAAAGGTTATCGTCATGAACGCATTCCTTGAATCCGAGCACCCGCCCGCCGCGCCCGCCGCGGCCGCGTTCCACGTCATCCCCGCGTCGATGGAGACGAGCGTCTCCTACGGCGGCGGCGCGCGCCTCGGCCCCCGCGCCATCATCGAGGCCTCCCAGCAACTGGAGGCCGACATCTACGGACTCCGCCCCGGCGACCTCGGCATCCACACGCAGAAACCCGTCGCCCCAAAATCCAAGTCCCCCGCCGCATGGCTTGACGCCATCGAGACGCGCGTCGCCGAAGCCCTGCGCCACAAGGCCGTCCCCGTCCTGCTCGGCGGCGAGCATACCGTCACCCTCGGCGCGGCGCGCGCGCTTCGCGCCGCAGGGCGCAAGGTCGGTTTCCTCCACTTCGACGCCCACGCCGATCTGCGCGACACCTACGAGGGCAGCCCCCTCTCCCACGCCTGCGTCATGCGCCGCGTGCATGAACTCGGCTTCCCCATTCTTCAAATCGCCACCCGCGCCGTCTCCGCCGAAGAGCGCGATTACCGCCGCGCCCACCGCAAGACCCTCACCGCCTACGACGCCATCGACATCGCGCAAGGCGATATGCCGCCCGACTTCATCCCGCGCGGATTCCCGAAAGAGCTGTACGTCACCTTCGACGTTGACGCCCTCGACCCCGCGGCCATGCCCGCGACCGGCACGCCTGTCCCCGGCGGCCTCTTCTGGTACGACGTCGTGCGTATTCTCCGCAAGGTCGTTGCCGCCCGCCGCATCGTCGGCATCGACATGGTTGAGCTCGCCCCTGTCAAAGGCCTCCACCACGCTGACTTCACCGCCGCGCTCCTCACGCAGCTGCTCATGGCGCTGGCCCTCCATTAGGGCTTGTGGAAGAGGCGGTCTTGGGGGATGCGGGCGGGGGTGGGGAGGCCGGGGCCGGAGAGGAGGATGGGGCTGGGGTCGCCGACGTGCTCGGTCCAGGGGCGGGGGTAGAAGCGCCAGATGCCGGAGCGGTTCCAGGGCTTGGTGCGGGCGTCGGCGAAGTCGACTTGGAACTCGTGCAGGCCTTTCTTCAGGGGGATGGACCAGGTGCCGTGGCCGTGCCAGAATTGGGAGAGGGCCCATTCTTCGCCGTTGATGTAGAGGCGCAGGTCGTAGCTGGGGGAGCCGATCATCTTGGTGCGCTCTTCGGGGGCGTGGAAGGTGTAGGTCCCGTCGGCGGGGATGTCGAGGTAGCCTTTGTATCTCATGCAGTAGGCGACGGTGGTGTTGACGCTGGTGAGGTCTAGCTCGCGGGGGGCGGTGCCGCTTTTCTGGGCGGGGAGCCAGTGGGCGGAGGCGTAGAGGCGCCACCAGGGGGCTTCGAGGTATTCGTAGGCGAGGCCGGGCTTGAGGGCGGCCTTGGCGACGGGGGCGGGGGGGGCGGGGTCGCGCTGGCGGTAGAAGGCGTAGCTGGGGACGGTGAAGCGGGTGCCGTTGAGCTCGAAGTCCTCGGCGACGGGGGGGTAGGGTTTGCCGTCGGGGGCGAGGCGGTAGGCGCGGGCGGCGATCTCGGTGGTCTTGCTGATCTTGACGGGGCCTTTGTAGAGGGTGGAGGTGCGGGTGGGGGGGGTGCCGTCGGTGGTGTAGCGGATCTCGACGTTGGGGGTGTCGCTTTTCATGGTGACGGTCTCGGTGCCGGTGAAGGTGGTGCGGTTGGGTTCGAAGGTGACGGGCTTGATGGGGCGGTGGATGGGGGTGGTGTCGAGCCTGCCGTTGCGGAGGGTGAACTCGAAATCAGGGGTCTTGAACGTCGTGTTGCGTCCGCTGACGGTCAACGCTTCCGTCCCGAGCAGGAAGCCGTAGCTCGGCTCGTTCGGCGGGGTCACGGTGACGAGCATATCTGCCGTCGCAGTGATTATGTCGCCAGAAAATTTTTCTGGTTTGCTTCCCTTGGCTATTCGGCAGGCAATCTCGGTGCCATCCGCCATCTTGGCTTGGAAGCCGACGGAGCTGGCGTCTGGTTTTGTCGGCTGGATGGCGGCGATGCGGTCTTTGCCGCCGGGTTCGCGGGAGGCCCAGAGGCTGACGGTGGTGAGGCGGTCGGCCTTGGTGATCATGCGGACGGTGGGTTCGGCGATGAGGGTGTCGCCGCCGAGTCGGCAGGCGTAGCGGCCTTCGGGCTTGGCGTCGCGCTCGAGGCGGTAGCAGAAGGGCTGGTCGGCGAACTGGTGCATGGTGAGGGAGGGTGCGCCGGGGTTGTCGGTGCGGATGGCGCCGGCGGGCTTGGGGGCGTTGTCGGCTTCGAGGGGGGTGAGGGTGAGCTGCTTGGCGGTGTCGAAGTCGGCGCCTTTCTTGGCGGCGAGGGCGGGCTTGTACATGATGGAGATCTCGTGGCCGTCGGTGTTGCCTTGGACGCGGTCGATGATGAGGAAGAGGCGGGGCTTGCGCAGGTGGATGATCTGGCGGGCGGTCTTGATGCCGGTGACGCGCTCGGGGAGGGGCTGCATCTCGAGGGAGGTGTCGTCCCAGTTGCCGCGCATGTTGGGGAGGTTGCCGTAGGCGCCGTGGTGGAGGGCCTCGCCGTAGTCGAGGCGGTCGGTGCTGAGCCAGCGGTAGTCGGCGGGGTTCTCGTCGGCGCCGGTGAGGAAGGTGACCTTGGTGCCGGGGTTGTAGCGGTGCTCCATGCCGTGTATCTGGAGGGGGAGGTAGTTCTTGACGCGCACGGGGTCGGCGGCGATGAGGGGGAAGTTGTGGTCGTAGAGGTAGCACATGGTGTAGGGGTAGAGGAAGGGGTGGCCGCCGCCGTCCGCGCCGCTGGCGACCATGTGGACGAAGGGGTCGTCGAGCTCCCAGCCGCCGCGGAAGTAGTAGCCGCCGTAGTAGGGCATCCAGTCGGAGGTCATCTGCGGCTTGGCGGGGGCGGCGGCGCCCCAGCGCTCTTGCATGGCTTTCTGGACGGGGCGCCATTTGCTGTCGATGATTTCCTTGGAGAACACGGGCGGGTTCGGCTCGGGCAGGGGGACGGAGAGGAAGCCCCACACGTTGAGCATGCGGCGCATCTCGGGCAGGCCGAGGACTTGCGCGTCGCGGTCCATCGCGGTCGTGGGGCGGCCCTTCCAGTAGGGCGCGGTGGTGCTGAGCCAGCGGTAGGTGCGGTAGTCGGGGCGGTCGCGGTGCTCGTACCCGCCGGGCGCGAGGTGGCGGTACATATAGATCATCATGTTGTCGGCCCACTCGAAGAAATGGTTCTTCCAGCCGGGGGTGTACCACTCGGGCTTCTCCTTGTAGCTTTCGAGGCGCTTGGCGATGACGTTCATGAGCGTGGGAATCTCCATGTGGCCCTCGTCGCCGATCTCGGTCATCGAGCCGTCGCGGAAGTTGCCCAGCACCAGCCAGCGCACGATGTTCTCGTGCCACTCCTTGGCGGTGCGCTTGCCGGGGTGGAACTCGTCGATGTAGAACAGGATCGGCTCGAACGCGTAATAGCCGCCCGTGTTGTGGTTGAACACCGTCTCGCGCGCCTGCCGCCACCACGCCGTCGTGTACTTCTCCAGCGCGATCATCTGCGCGCGCGCCAGCGTGATGGCGGGCATCGCCTGCACCAGCCCCGGCTGCTCCCGCGCGATGTTGTCCAAGTCCTCCATCATCTGGCACCACGTATGCGCCGGGTTGAACGTGAAGAGGTTCTCCACCTCATACGGCACCTTCGCCGAGTCCACGAAAAAGTTCAGCGCCCAGTCATCCATGATCTCCGCCCAACGCTCGATGTACTTCGGGTCCGGGTTCACGCGGTACGAATACAGCAGCGGCCACGACACGCTCCCCACGCCCGCCTTCCGCTCGCCGTCCGCCAGCGCCTCCTTCAGCTGCTTGTTGAAGTCCGGCGCGTTCTTGTCCTCCGGCACGATGATCCAGCTGATGCGCCCCGGCGTGTAGCGAATCGCCCGCGCCTCGTTCGACATGATCGTCACCATCAGCCCCTTCAGCAGGTCATCCCCCGCCGCGCTGTACGCCTTGTTGTGGTTCAGCGCCTGATGCTGGTTCACCCGCCGCATCTTCGCGAACCAGTACACCTTCCACGCCTCCAGCGCCTTCAGATGCTCCCCCGCGCGGTACGCCTTGAACGCCCCCTCCAGCCCCGGCGTGGACTCATCCAGGATGGCGAAGAAATCATCCGCGAACTTCTTGACCTCCGCCGGCGAATTACGCCGCGCGAACCGCGCCATCCGCGCCTCCGCATCCGGCGGGACGATCTCCCTGTCCGCCTTCAGAATCCAATCCATCGGAACCCAGTCCAGCGCGCGCGGCGGGATCTTCGTCCCGACCACCTGCAGCTCCGCCTTCGTTTTCTTCTCCACGGGGAACGCGAAAATGCCGTCCGGGAAATTCGCCTTGTCATGATACTGGAACTGCACCCCCCAGTTCACCACCCTGTTCGCATCCATCGTGCAGATGGTGCGGTGGCCCTTATCCACATAAAACGACCGCGGCCACATCGACCCGTAGAACACGACCTTATCGACCTCCACCTCCTCCTGCAGATCGATCTCGAACCACGGCCCCCACTCATACGCCGCGCCCGGCGCGTGCCACGTGATCCACTCCTCCGAACCGCTCGTCACATTCGTGTCACCGTTCACCACATCCCTGCACGCCCGCGACTCCGCCGTCGAGATGATCGTGTTCAAGCGGTCCGGCTCCTTGTTCGACGGCAACGGGTGCGTCGTCCCCGTCACCCACTCGGGATGATTCAGCACGATATTCTTGCCCCCGCTGTACACCTCCAGCTGACGGCAGCGGAACACCAGCCCCGACGGGTTATCCACGCGCACATACCGCGCCTTCACCCCCGCCCCGCAAACCAACGGCAACAGCGCCCCGGTCAAGACAAACACAAACGCGCAACCCCTATGCTTCATATCCTACTCCCAATAACGATTAAAACATGAAGATTACCCCACCCCCCCCCATCCTGTCAACCGAAAAAGGGAAAGGATGCCCATAAAATATAGGGGCGTACGCCGCCGGCGTCATCCGCCGCGCACGTGGTTCGGTTTCCGGGAGCGCAGGGCTTCCGCCCTGCATCATGAATATTGCAAGGCGGAAACCTTGCGCCCCCGCGCATCATCGCCGCGCACGCGGCGAAAAAAACGCGCCCCCCTCCCCCCCCCCTTAAAACCCCTCTTGACTTTTCCCGGCGGGGGGCGTTATACTTGATGCTTTGAATGGGAGGAATGCATGAACGTTAAAGTTAAGAAGGTGACGGGATACGGGTTCGGCGTCGCCGCCGTCGCGGGCCTGGTCGCGGCCGGGGCGGCGCTGCTGTCGGAGACGGCGGCGCAGCAGGGCCAGCCGCCGCCGCAGGTGCAGCAGCAGGGCGGGGCGGCGGCGGCCGTATTACCGTATGTCACGCAGATCGGCTCGCAGGAGTCGTTCAGCGAGACCGTCGCTTGGTTCGGCGAGGCCTCCGGGGAGGCCGTTGAGTTGGCCTCCTATTTCCCTTTTTGGCTTGACCCCTTCCCGTGGCTGAGGGCGCAGGTAACCGCGCCGACGGGCGCGGGGCGGGGCGGCGCGGCGCCCCCGCGCGGGGGGGCGGGGCCGTCGCCGGGGGAGCCGCTGGTGCTCTCGGCGCCGCGCGTCGGCGCCGGCGGCGCGTCGGTGGAGCTGGAGGCGGCGTGGGACGCGTCGTACCCGCTGCCGGGGGGCGCGATCGACATCTTCGGGAAGCCGTGCCTGCTGGCGCGCAGGTGGTGCTTCCTGGGGCGGCGGGAGCTGACGGCGGATGAGCTGCTGGCCCGGCGCTGCGTGATCGTGATCGACCTGCCGCAGGGCGGCGGGGACTGGTCGGCGGCGGGGTTCTTCACGGCGGCGAACCTGACGGACACGGACCAGGACGGGCTCACCGACGCGTACGAAAAACTTGTGAGTTTGAGCGACCCGTATTCGTTCAGTTCGGCGGGCGATTTCATGGGCGACGGGTGGAAGGTGAAATACCACCTGGACCCGAACGAGTGGCTTGATCCTGACGCGGACCCTGATGGTGATTCCCTTAGCAATTACGCCGAGTTTTTGGCGGACAGCGACCCGAGGGACCCGGACTCCGACGGCGACGGCGCCCTGGACGGGGCGGACCCGGACCCGCTGGCCCCGTATGACGGCGCAGACCCTTACTGGCTGTTCAAGGTCATCAACAAGATTCCCCTCAACGCGGTCATCGACGACAACCTCGACACGGACCAGGACGGGTGGCCGGACTGGCAGGAGGTTTATTTGTTCGGCACGGACCCGAACGACCCGCTCAGCAAGCCCGTGACGCACCCCGGCGGCTCGCACGACTGGTTCAAAATCACGGTCACGCTCAACGCGCCCGTGCCGCACCCCGGCGCGGTGCTGTGCCTCGGCGCGGGCGGGGGCGAGCGCCGCCTCCTGCTGCGCGACCCCGGCGCGTGGGACGTGTGGCTGCGGCGCGGCGAGGACGGCGCGATCACGTTCCGCGCGCAGGAACCCATGGGGTTCCACTCCGTCGCCGTCACCACCGCCGCCCCCGCCGTCATCCTCCAGTACAGCCCCCCCGCGCCGCTGGGGTACGCCGGGGGCGAGGGCTGGACAGGCAACAACGCAATCGGCTGGACGTTCGCCGCCGGTTTGGTCGGCGTCCCGAGTGTCACCGTCAGCCCGCCGTCGCTCTGCTTCCACAGCACCGGCCCGCGTACCCTCACGGCGCGGGTCGACCCGCCTTTCCTCTGGGGCTCGTTCACATGGCGGTACGGCGACCTGCGCTTCACGGGCGACGCCTTCACGATCACGCCCGACCTTGACGCGATGCCCGCGTCCGTCACGGTGGAGTTCGCCGCCGGCGGCCCGACCTACGCCACCAACTGCCCCGCGGCCTACTGCAAGCGCATCCTCCCCCCTACCGGCGAGGGACACGAGTGCGGCGAGGACTGTCACGGCCACCGCTACTGGTGCGAGACCTGCGAGGTCGAATACTGCGGCCCGCCCCCGCACGGGTGCGGCGAATACGGCGGCACCAACGCCCCGCCCGTCAACGGCACCAACGTCTTCTACCGCGGCCGCGTCCCGGTCGCCGCCCCCTACATCACCCCGCGCTTCCCCGCCGACTACGTGACGTTCCACCCCGACGGCCGCCACCCCGGCGGCACGAACCACTGCGACTGCGGCGCCCACCACCATTTCCCCGCCGACTTCCCCTGCTGCGCCTGCCCCGCGCACAAACCCCAGGGCGGCGGCGAGGGCGCGACCAACCACCTGCGCCTCGTCTCCGCCGACCCCGGCCTGACCGTGCGCACGGGGGAGTCCACCAACCTCGTCCCCCTCAACGTCGGCGACGCCGTCATGCCCGGCACCGCCGTCCACGTCACGGGCCTGACCCCAAGCTCCCTGCCCCGCGACAGGCACCTCGTGTTCCGGCGCGACAACGGCGGCACCCCCGAGATCAACGCCTTCACCGCGCTCGACGCGCCGCTCTGGGCGGACTTCGACCTCGACGGCACCCACGGCCCCGGCGACATAGCCAAGAGCTACCAGCCCCCCGAAGAGGCGTGGCTCATCCCCGCCGCACCCGGCGTGTGGCGCAACATGCAGTACCACCGGCACGCGCACCTGCCCGGCGACGCGGTGCTCTCGCTGGACGGCACGCCCGGCGCGTCCCGCCTGAAGGTCTATGCCAACGGCAACCTCGGCGACGAGCGCATCGCCCTGCCCGGGCAGGCGCTGACCAACGTCGTGAACTACTACGCCTACCTCGAGGCCCTCGCCCCCGGCGACGCCAAGGTCACC
This sequence comes from Kiritimatiellota bacterium, assembly GCA_009778475.1. Taxonomy (GTDB): domain Bacteria; phylum Verrucomicrobiota; class Kiritimatiellia; order RFP12; family UBA1067; genus WRJS01. Next base: position 51,282 of record WRJS01000006.1, read on the forward strand.
CACTCCTTCACCGGCACCGGCGTCGCCTCCAACTACACCTGCTCCCGCTCCATCCCCGTCACGGCGGTCGGCATCACGTTCAAGCCTATCACGATAGAGATGGATGTGAGTGCCAACTTGTACAACAGTTGCGGAATGGGGCCGGGCGGCAGGGTGCTGTACAAGATTGATGTCGAGCCGTCGTCCATCCCCGATGCCGACATTGCGTGGAGTGCCACGCAGGGGGCTGAAAAGGTATTGTTCCCGCATGGCAACACGGGCCGCATCGTCACCGTGGAGGGGTTGTCCGCGGGCGAGTTCACACTGGAGGCGGGCATCGCCGGCATGACGCTCAACCCCAAGCCCAGCATCAAGGGCGAGGTGCTGCACCATAAGGTCGTCCCCGTCACGGCGTGGATTGTGGCGGATGACTATGGGGGCAACGAGGCTATTAAAGAGCATGACCTCGCCAATCTCATCGCGGGCGTGAACTGGCACCTGAAACAGGTGGCGGCGGATTTGACCGTCACCAGCGTCAACTACACGAACCGGACCGAGTGGCTCGACATCACGTTCACGAACGGCGTCCATCAGGGCGCGGACGACCTGATGGACATCTGCTCCGGCACGGGCGGGCTGGAACTCTATTTCATCCGCGAGTTCAGGGACTGCACCACGGCGGCCCTGAGCTCCCCCAAAGGCATCATCATCAGCACCAAGTTTGTGTTCTCTGCGATCCCCGCGCATGAGGTGGATCATGCGTTCGGGCTGGAGGACATCTATGAGGAGATGGAGGACGACCCCATGGCAAACATCTACGACCTGCCGCTTCAGCCCGGCCATCTGCCGCTCGACTGGGGAGGGGGCTATTACCCGCCCGGCACCAAGCTGGACAGCGTGGTCTCGAGCCTGCTGATGTTCGGCATGGCCACGCGGAACAATATCGTTATCCCCTCCGGTCATGTCTATGGCATAGGATACACGGAGATGCCGGGGCTCTCCGAGGGGGATGTCGCCTTGGAGATATGGGAGAAACGCCTTGTGAACGTGGGGCTGGACGGGATAGTGACCCGCCAGCCCCAGCACCAGTAAAACGAAACGAAGGAGGGCGCAATGAGAAAGCTATTCGCATTAGGCATTGTCGGAACGGCACTCGCCGTGCAGGGGCAACAGGACGGTATGCCTCCAGCGCAAACGGCAGAGCGAGAGGTCGTCGGGATGAACCTCTTCTTCGGGCTGAAGACGGAGAACCCCGGCCGGGTCTTCATCTCGCCGTCCGCAGGGGAAGGGGCGAGCGCGGCGGAAAACCTCGCCCTGATCGACCGGATACGGGCAATCGCAGGGGACACGGCAGAGGCGGCGGGCAACGCGGCACGGGTTAATAGCGTCCGCCAGACATTGGGTTATGCGCCCCTCGACTTCAAGGCGGGGGCGGAGACGGAAGCGGCCAAGGTGCTCGGCCTGATCCGCTGGGAGATTGCCAACTTCACGCGGGCGACCAACCAGATTGACAGGCTGGGGGAGGTCAACAGGCAGATTCAAGAGAGAGGGGAAGCCCCCGTTGACCTCGCGGTGGAGATACCGAGAAGCGCGGTCGCCCACATCCGTGCGATAACCGTTGATTTCGCGGAGACTGGGCCGATGGAGCGGCTCCGGAAACTTATGACCAGCCCCTACAGGTCCGATGCCCTGGAAATCGTGGCGGACGCCAAGGCCCGTCAGGACGGGATGAGGGTCACCCGTGACATGGCGGCGGCCAAGGCGATGAGGATACTCGGCTACGCCAAGGAGAACAACATCCCGCCGGAGACCGTGCTGGAGGAGGCGAAGGCCGTGGCGAGGTCGTCGCGCGAGGCGGTAGAGGCGGGCGCGTCGCCGAGACCCCACGAGGAGCTGCGCAACTGCGAATGCATGCTGCACCTGCTCGACGAGGCCGGGGATTTGCCGTCGCTCCCGTTCATCGAGGAGATGAGCGGCATGGACGACGAGGGCATCCGGCTCTGCGCCGTCATGGCGCACATGAGGCTCGCGGGCATCGGCTCGCTCGGCTTCATCCGGCGTGCGGCCGCAGACGAGCGCTACGCCAAGATGAACTGGCACGCCGTCTATTCCAATTTCTTCCGGCTGATTCGCCAGAAGGGGCAGGACAACCCCAGGGGCGTCGAGTGGGACAGCCTCTGCGCGTTCCTGCTGGAGCGGGTCCTGGAAGAGCGGCGCGGCGACATTGCGGAATCGCTCGACAGGTTCCTGTGCACGGGGCTTCCCGACTACTCAGGCAGCACACAACGCCTCGCGGTAACAAGACGGTTTGCCGAACGCGACAACTCCGCCTATTTCAGGAAAGCCAAGGAAGAGGCGGAAAAAATCCCTGCCGACAAGCGCACGGATTTAAGCGGGCGGTTCAAACTGCCTCCTGTCCAACAGGGGAACGGGGGATAACGTTCCATGGGCTTCCGAAACGCCATCGGCACGGGCGCCGCCACCAACTTCAACTGCTCCCACTCCCTGCCCATCACCGCGTGGGATATCGCAAAACCGTTGGGGGATACGGTTTGCTGGGCCAACAGCCTTCTCTGGGAAAAGGAGGAACTAACCTCATACAACCACCACTTTAAAATCCTCCCCGAGTCGCTGGACGCGGAGATATACTGGTCGTTCGACCTCGGTGAGTTCCCGGCGGGGCCGGAGATGAAAATCACATGGGACCCGTGGGACGTGAAGAACAACCGCCCTCATGTCGGTGTCGGCACGAACCCGAAGCTGAAGGTCACCTACGAGAACCCGCAGAGTAAGTACGCGGACTTCATGCCCCCTGACAACCGCTGGTTCGGCAAGAAGAAAATAACCGTTCAGGTCGGGGACGCGACCGTCACGCGCCCCGTGTGGTTCTTCTTCCTCGCCCCGGCAAACCGCACCATCCGCCAAGGGGGGGAGATGGAGTGCGCATGGTTCCACTACTGGAAGGAGGGCCGCGTGGTCCCGGCGTTTACGGACATGGGGTTCGAGTTTGACGCCACGCTAACCGTGGCAGCCAAATACGTATGGTCTCCCCTTTGGGGGACCAAGTATTATGTGGGGCGCTGGTCTCATTCACAGATCGCCATGAAGCCCGTTTTCGACGTCAACGTCCCCGGTTCCTACACGGAGGAGAATTACCCCAACGGGGAGGGGAAGGTAGGCGCCCATACCTTGGCGAAACTGTGCGAGCATGAATGGTGGCATGACCGCCTCGACAACGAAGTGCGGTTGCCACCATTCGGGCTCGGCAGGTGGGATCGCGATGGTGACGGCCTGAGCAACGCCCGCGAGGCAGAGCTGGGGACGAAGATCAACCGGAAAGACACGTGCGGGCTGGCGAATTTTGACCCGACTTACAGTAAGTACGCGGACTATGCGGACCAGGAGCTGTTCTGCCGCTGGAAGGAAATCACGGCCCCCAAGGGGAATCCCTCCAAGGATTGGTCATCTGGGGGAGCGCAGTTTCCTAACCCTGAAAACTGATTAAACAGAAAAGGAGAAATGGACATGAAAGCAGTATGTGCGGTTATAATTGTCATCGGGATAACGCTGGGCATAGGATGCCTGTATGCTTCACCAAGAGCAGGCCAGCCTTATGTTATCCCGAATCGCGACAGGATGGCTATAATTAGATCAGCACTATATGGCTATTGGGCAAAACACGAAATGGGTAATATGCCTGCCTCACTGGAGGAGTTCATCCAGTATTCCACCACGAATGGAGAGATTTGGGGGCATGACCCTTCGTGGAGGGAGTACCTTCTGGACACATGGGGGGAGCCGTTCGCGTATGAAAGCGACGGGCGCGGGTGGTATCTCCAGTCGTCCGGCGCAGACAGAGTAATGGGGACTGCAGACGACATTTTCTATGGCGAGCCACAAGAGTATGTGGATAAGGCAATCGGGAAAGCCCGCGAGACCCCTGCCGCCGTCAGGCAGGGGACGAATGCGGTTCAGGGGTCGGCGGCTGGAGCCCCGCCCGCTGTAGTGACGCAGAACCCGCCTTACCAGAGCCGGGAGGAGGCCGCCAAGGAAAAGGAGCAAGCGATGCGGCAGATGGAAAAGCTGGAAAGGGCGCGGCGGTCTTTCCTGAGGAATGCCAAGGTTGTCGGCATCGCGCTCACCCTCGGCATCTGCGCCGCCGCCGTACGGGCGCGCGCCCGTAAAAAGGCGGGGCGGGAATGAGCAACGCCCGCGAGGCCGAGCTTGGGACGAAAATCAACCAGCGGGACACCTGCGGGCTGGCAAACTATGTGGGCGGGGAGGTCAGCTACAGCGGGTACGCCAGTTACGCGGACCAGGAGCTGTTCTGCCGCTGGAAAGTGATCGGCACTCAGGGGAAGGTCTCCAGGGACTGGGGTTCGGGGGGTGCGCAAGCCCCCCCATAAAACGCCTTCGTAAAGGGCAAGACGGTGACGCGGAAAGAGAAAAGCATGAAGATGAAACTAAAACCAAATGTCAGGCGTGTCTTGGCGCTTCTCGGGATAATGCTGCACATAGGATGCTCCGGTAGCGGGGTAAACCCATTTGCCGTGCAAATGGATAAGATTAGGCTGGCATTACTTGACTATAGGGCTAGAAGCGGAAACGATTTCCCAGACTCGTTAGACGACCTGACCCGATATTCGATTGCCGGCGAATTCCTGCTTGAAAAAAAAGACCTCACGGACCCGTGGGGGGAGCCTATCGGGTATGCGCAGGGCGGCGACATGTTTGCCTTCTGGTCAACCGGGCGCGACAAGATAATGGGGACGCGGGATGACTACATCGAGGGGCATCACTCGTTGTATGTGGAGTGCTGGAGGGCACTGCAGGTCGAGTCGGGGATGGACGCGGAGGCGGCGAAGGAGGCGGTGCCCGAGAGCATCGCGCGCCTTCCAAAGCCCGCGCCGCCGCTATCGCCCGAGGAGCAGGCGCGACTGAAAGAGGAGGACGCAAAGGAAGTGGAGTGGATGGAAGAGGAATACCGCAGGACGCACCAGATTTTCATCAGGCAGCGCAACACAGGCGTGGCCATGCTCATCCTCTGTGCCGCCCTCATCCTCGGTGGCGGCGCCGCCGCCGTATGGGCGCTTACCCGAAAAAAGGCGGGGCGGAAATGAGCGATGCGCGGGAGGCGGTGTCCGGGACGAAGGCCAATGTGAAAGACACGTGCGGGCTGTCACGCTACGCCCCCTATTACAGCGGGTACGCCAGCTATGCGGACCAGGAGCTGTTCTGCCGCGTGAAGCAAGGTCTGGCGCCTCTGGGGGACGTAGGTAATCGTGTTCGACAGCAAGTATTTCGGTCGGAGGGATTTTTTCATTGAGCCTGATGACCTGCCCAAACTTGCGCCGCATTACGAGCAGTTGCGTCGAAAAAGCGAGGAGGCAAAAGCAGAGACCCAAGAGCTCAAGCAGAAGATGGAAGGCAATAAAGGAGTCAGGAAATGAGGGAAGAAGATCCCACTCAAAACATTTGGCGTAGGTGTTATGGCTGGGGCTGTGTGACTTTCATTATGCTTGTGGCTCTAATGGTTGTCGTATGCTGGCGGGGCTACCAGCATTCCAGTCAGACCGTGACATTGACAGACCTTTCCAAGGAACATGAAATCTCTGTCCGGGCATCTCTGCACCCGTTCCTCACAGGCGCATTACACGTTGTGTATGAGGGGTGTCTTGACGCAGATGCCTCGCTCGAAATCACACATGACAGTGGGCGGAAAGAGGTTATCTCGCTGCAAGCGGGAGAGGTCAGCGGAATTTATGGCAGTGCAGAGGCGTGGGAACCCAATCTGTCTGTGCGCTTTGTGCCTGGCGGGGCAATTCACGGCACATTGAAAATCATGGCGGTCTGCGGACGCACGTTCACGGGCGAAGAGCGGGAGTGGTGTCACAGGTTGCACATGAAAGAGTTTAATGCTCGGACACAGGGGACCCAGCGGTAAGGGGGCGCACGGGAAAGGATTTCTTTGTGGATGAGGAAACGTATCGGACAAAACTTGCGCCAGCGTTAGAGGATGCTCAGAAAAGGATTTAAAAACGAGAACAAGAGATCCGGGATTTGCAGGAAATGCGCGAATGAGAGGGAAGCAAAAAACGGGATAAAGGGAAATGATTATGCCTACGGCGATTCGTTCTGATCTGCTCAGGTTGAACAGGCGTAATATGCTTTCAAAACACGGCTGGAAAGGTGTTGTTGCTGTGACGGTTGTGTTCTTCGCTTATGCGGCTTGGCATTTGTTTTTTCCGGATGTCCAAGCCTTGCAGGAAAAGGTCGCCGCCGAGCAGGAGAAGATGAGGACGGGGCAGTCAAAGTGGCGGTTCGGCTACGCAGATGGCTCGCTATACAGTTGCGAGGACACGGGCATCCCGTTTGGGCATATTATTCGCTTGTGTCCAGACGGGGATGTGAAAGCGGTTTTCCCGACATTCTTCGGCGTCTTTATCGGGCGTGGTTATTTGTGCGGCGCCCGAGGCAAAATCATCGGAGTATACTGGACCCTGTCGCCCAAGTGTGTTGAGTCCGACTATTTGGAGTCGCAACCGCCGCCACCGCCGCCCAAGCAAAGGAGTAAATAATGCGCAGCCAACTGTCGATTCTCGTCTCCGTGTCCCATATTGCCGCATGTCAATTGTTTGCAGGTGGAATACCTGAGCCGTTCCTGCCCCAAGGGGTCACGTTCGGCATGACGTGCGATGCCGTACAGGCGGCACACCCCAATGTGTTCAAGCCGGAAATTCCGATTCTCCCGTTTCGTGTCGCCAGAGCCCAACTCGCAACGGGGGAAAAGCACGAACACGCAAGTGTTGCGGTTCTGATGGAGGCGAACGTAAAGGCAAGCCCTGTCGCGATACACACCTATTATTTTTCAGCGCAAAAACTCGCGGCCGTCATGTATGCCTCTGCCCACAGCATCCCGCCGCAGGACGGGGCGCCCCCGTTTCAGAGCCTCCGTGATGCGCTTGACAGGCACTTCGAGAGACAAGCCGATGAAAACGTCCTTAGCCTGTCCAGCGAGGAACTCGACCTCGAGACAAGGCGGGTCGAGTCATGGAGAGACGCGGGAAACGGGAACGTCATCTTGTTTGACGTTGAAAGCCACGCGCTCCGCTGTGTCATTTACGACCCCCGCATTTTCTCAAAGTCCGACTTCTACCTGGAGGAAGGCGACCTCGAATTGTTTGCCCCGACCATTCAAGCGGCCAAAAAGGCTTGGGGCGGCCACAAGCCGGAACTTGAGCAATTGGAAAAACGGCGGCAGGAAGAAATCAACCGGATCGGAACCGCTGCTCAAAAGGCACTGCCCGACCACGAACCGCCCGCTGCTGCCCAAGCTGAATGCGTTTCAGAGCAAGCCCCCGTTACCGAAGATGAACCAACGGGCAACATCCCCGAAGACAAGGTGAAGGCATCCCTGCCTAGCTACCCTTTGGTCTATGTCGGCATTTTCTCCGCCCTCTGTGCTGGTGCCGTCCTATGGCTCATCCGCAAAAAGGAATGAGATTAACATGACTGCTTCCCGCCACGTCTGCAACTACGACACCGTCACCGCGACCTTCATTTGCGGCGGCAGAACCTTCACCACCAACTGCCCCGCGGCCTACTGCAAGCGCATCCTCCCGCCCGTCGAGGTCGAGGAACACGAATGTGACGGGAACTGCCACCCCGGCGGCACGAACCACTGCGACTGCGGCGCCCACCACCATTTCCCCGCCGACTTCCCCTGCTGCGCCTGCCTGGAGCATAACCGGGGCAACGCCACGGGCGGCCGCCTCGCCTCCGCCAGCAGCGGCATCAGCTACCTGCGCAAGGACGCCGGGGGCGCCTACCAGCCCATCGCCCCCGGCGGCCCCGCCGCGGCCCGCGAGGCCGCCTCTCTCAGG
>WRJS01000007.1 GCA_009778475.1 Kiritimatiellota bacterium
CATTTCCGAAATTATGAATCAGATGGTGGGGTCGGCCTCTACCGCGCTCTCGAATGTTTTGATGAAGACGGTGAACATTTCCCCGCCGCGCGTGAAGCGCATTGTGATCGGGGATGAGGATATCGAGGGCCTGATATGCCATAAGGACGTTACGATTAAAATCAGTTTTTCGATGGAGATAGAAGGCGTGCTGAGCAGTGAGCTGATGCAGATTATGCCGTATTCGTTTGGAAAGCAACTGGCCGGCGGGCTGCTGAAAGATGTGGCGGAAGAGGAGGCCATGGCCGCCCCCGCGCCCGCGCCGCAACCCGCGCAGGCCGAGGCCCCCGCGCCGCAACCGCCGCCGCCGCCCGCCGCGCCGCCGCAACGGCACACGCGCCACGAGCGCCCCGCGCCCGTCAAGGCCAAACGCCCTGACCATCCCCCGCGCGGCGACCGCCCGCGCCACGACCCCACCCCCCCGCGCCACCTCGGGACGCGCCGCCACGACACCTCCCCCCCCAAGGCCGGCAACAGGCACACCCTCCCCCCGCCCGGAGGCCGCCAGCCGCGCTTCTCCGAGGAATGGGTCCCCGGGGGCAAGCCCGCGACAGACGAGAACGCATAAAGGAGACACGCGATGAAACGATACCTTGCGCTGGCCGCCCTCGCCCTGACTGCCCTCGCCCTGACCGCCCAACTCCACGCCGCCGAGACCGTCGCCATCTACCAGGCCTTCGACATGATGGGGCAGTCCGGCTACATGATCATGAACAAGGAGGAGTACGCCAAACTGACCGCGCAGATCAAGGAGGAGGAGAAGGCCTTCCCCGCCGCGCTCGCCGAGGCCAAGAAGAAGTGGGACGAGGACAAGACCAACCTCGCCGTCAAGGGCACCTTCCCCGGCAACCGCATCAAGCCCCGCTCCGTCAAGAAGTTCGGCTCGGACTTCAACGACATGGAGCAGGCCAAGAAACGCCTCGCCCAGGCCCAGGCCGCCGCCGCCGAGAAGGCCGGCGACAAGGCCGCCTCCGCCCAGCGCCCCAACGCCTCGGCCGAAGACCTCAAGCGCGAGGAGACCCGCGCCCGCGCCTTCGTCGAGGCCGTCGAGCAGGTCAACATGGTGCTGGGCCAGAAACTCGGCCGCCCCGTCCCCAAGTTCGGCTTCACCACCCCCGAAGACCCCAACAAAAAGTTCTAACGTTCGGGAGTTCCAAAGTCCAGCCGGACGACTCCCCGCCTATCACCTATCACCTATTACCTCTCACTTCCGATGACACCCACACCCCCCCCCGACCCCTTCAACGGCGTCCTGCTCGTGGACAAGCCCACCGGCCCCACCTCGCACGACGTCGTCCACAAAATCCGCAAGGCCTTCAAGATCGAGAAGGTCGGCCACGGCGGCACCCTCGACCCCAACGCCACGGGCCTGCTCATCATCCTGCTCGGCAAAGGCACGAAGTTCTCCGACATCATCATGGGCGGCGACAAATCCTACTCCGGCGCGATGCGCCTCGGGCGCGTCACCAGCTCCCAGGACTGCGACGGCGAGACCCTCGAGGAACGCCCCTTCGACGCCGTCACCCGCGAGCAGGTCGCCGCCGAGATGGCCAAGCGCGTCGGCGACTCCTACCAGACCCCCCCCATGGTCTCCGCCATCAAGGTCGAGGGCGTCCCCCTCTACAAACTCGCGCGCAAAGGCCAGGAGGTCGAGCGCAAGCAACGCTTCATCCACGTTTACCGCTTCGACCTCGAGGACTGGGCCCCCCCGCTGGTCACGTTCTCCGTGGACTGCACGAAAGGCACCTACGTCCGCACCCTCGCGCACGACGTCGGCCAGGCCCTCGGCTGCGGGGCGTGCCTAGACTCCCTGTGCCGCACCAAGTCCGGCGCCTTCAGCGTCGCCGACGCGCTCCCCTTCGACGACATCCTGCGGCTCACGCCCCCCGAACTCGCCGCCCGCGTCATCCCCCTCGCGCAGATGGCCGCCGCCCTGCGGCCACCACGATGAAACGCCGGGAGCGCAGGGCTTCCGCCCTGCAATGCCGGGAGCGCAGGGCTTCCGCCCTGCAATTAGAAATTAGGAATTAGGAATTAGGAATTTGAGATGAGAGATGAGGGATATGGAAATCGAGCCGCATTGCCCGAACGTTCGCCTCTCTTGCCCGCAGGAATGCCCATTCCGCATATCAACCTCCTAATTGCAGGGCGGAAGCCCTGCGCTCCCGGCCATCCCTAATTTCTAATTCCTAATTCCTAATTTCTCATCTCTCCCCTCCCGCCGTCATGCAACTCCTCACACACGCCTCCCAACTCCGCAGACTCGACGTCCCCGTCATGCTGGCGGCCGGATTTTTTGACGGCGTGCACCGGGGGCACCAAGACGTGCTGAATGCCACCGTCGAGCGCGCGCGTGAGGCCGGCGGGCAGGCGTGGGCGCTCACGTTCGACCGCCATGCGTTTGCCGTGCTGGCCCCCTCCAAGGCGCCGCCCCTGCTGAACACCCTGGAGGGGCGCCTCGCCCGCCTCGAGGCCCTCGGCCTCGACGGCGTGCTGCTGCTGCCCTTCACGCGCGCCCTCGCCCTGCTCACGCCCGAGGCCTTCGTCAAACGCCTCTGCGGCGAAGAGTCCCGCGCCCACCCCCCTTGCCTGAGCGAGATCCGCTGCGGCGCGAACTGGCGCTTCGGCCGCCGCGCCGAAGGCACGCCCGAATCGCTCGAGCAATACGGCAGGGCTTACGGTTTCCGCGTGGTCGTCGTGAAGTACGCCGAATACCAAGGCGCGGAAATCTCCAGCACGCGCATCCGCCAGGCCATCGCCGAAGGGAGGGTCGCGGACGCGCGCGCCATGCTGGGCTACCCATACGCGCTCACCGGCACGGTCGTGCGCGGCCGCGGGGCCGGGCGGCAGTTAGGGTTCGCCACCGCCAACATCCGGCCCCTCGCGGCCGTCCTGCCGCCCCCCGGCGTGTACGCGACGCGCACGCGCGTGGGCGGCACGGTTTACAACAGCGTCTCCAACTTCGGCACCGCGCCCACGTTCGCCGCGCCCGCAGGCCCCGCCCTCGAGACCCACCTGCTGGGCTACCCCGGCGGCGACCTCTACGGGCAGTCGCTGGAAGTCTCACTCCTCGCCCGCCTCCGCGACGAGCGCACATTCGACTCCCCCGCCGACCTCACCGCGCAGGTACGGCGAGACATCCGAAACGCCAGCGTCCTGAAAGACGGATAACGATAGGCGAATGCAAAGGCGATTTCGATAATATGGCGTGCGGCGGCTATATGCGCCCGAAGGGAAATCCTGTCAATCCTGTTCATCCTGTCTAAAAACCTTCATCCATTTTCGCGTCTTTCGTGTCTTTCGCGGTTCATTTTTGGAATCCCCTGAAAGCTGAAAACTGCAATCAGAGCTTGCGATTCGGTCCTGAAAACCCTATACTGATTCCCTCTTATGAAAAGGCATATTATGATTAGACCCATTTTCGTGTTGGTTATGGCTGTGGGCCTGCTTGCGGGCGGGGGATGCCAGAAGAAAAAGTTAGAGCCGGGCGTTATCATTGCGGACAAGCAGGTCGCGCTGGCGGACATGGCGCCGACGGATGTCATCGTGTCCGTCAACGGCCAGGCGCTGACGCGGCAGGCGCATGACGACAAGCTCGACCTGCACGTCGCCCTCTACGAGCTCCGCACGCCGCAAGCAACCCGGCCGGCCGTCAACACCTACCGTTCAGCCCGCGCGGCAAAGGTTATCCCCGAGTATGTGAACAAGCAGCTGATCCTTCAGGAAGGCAAGCGGCTGGGCATCCGCCTCACGGCAGAGGAGTTGGCAGAGTCGGAGCGCATGATATGGCGGAGCCTGATGCCGAACAAGGTGGACGATAACTTCGCGGCCGTGCTGGGGGCGAAGACCGCGCTGTACAAGCAGAACGCCGCCGAGGATGCGTATATGAAGGCGATACGGAAGGCCGTGTACGCAGACCGCCTAGCGGTTTCGGATGAGGAGGTTGGCACGGTGATGAAGCGGCGGGCGGACTGGAACGAAAACTATGCGGAGTCGAACAAGGTCGTGGTGGCGCGCGGCGAGGAGATTGTGCGCGAGCTGCGCGCAGGGGCGGACTTCGCGGAGATGGCGCTGAAAGTCTCCCAGCACCAGCCGGAGGACGGCAAGGAGTGGGGCGAATTCACCTACAGCGAGATTGACGACCCGAAGCTGCGCGCGGAGGCGTTCCGGCTGCCCGTCGGGGCGGTCTCCGATCCGATTGACTCGGGGCACGGGCTGCTCATCATCCGCGTGCTGGAGCGGACAGAGGGCGCGGAGGAGGAGTCCGCCGTGGCGAAACAGGTGGCGAGCGTCAAGCTGGCGAAAATCCTTTTGCTGATGTACGACCCCTTCCCCCCCATGAACCATGAGCAGATCCGCGCCGCGATCGAGAAAGAGCGAGTCGAAGAGATCCAGAAGGAATGGATGCCCGTGCTGCATAAGGCGGCGAGGATTGAGTACCCGAACGGGACGAACCTGTGGCCGAAGGCCGCAAGCAAAGCGAGGCGCCAGCGCTAGGGCGCACAACAAAGGATGCGTATGAAGAAGACGATTCTCATTATCGGCCTGTTGGCCATCGGGCTTGTCGGCGGCTGGCTTGTGTTGAAGGGCCGCCAGCCCGGCGGGACGGCAAACGGCGGCAGCTCGTCAACCGCGGGAACGAAGCGCGGCCCAGCGGGCCGGCAGCAGCCTGTGCGCCCGGGGTGGACGCTTCACGGGGGCGGCGCCACGAGCGGTGTGGCCAGCGTGGCAGGTGCGGCGGCCTCGACGAACGCGCGCCCGGACTGGGGCGGCGTTGACTTGATTGAGGGCGCGGAGAACCTGTCGGCCGAAGAGAAACAGTGGATCGAGAAACTCCAGACGGCGTCCGACGCGGATGATTTGCAGGGCGTGAAAGAGGCGGCGCGTCAGTTGAAAAACTCGAAATCGGCGGCGGTGCGCACGAGGCTCGCCAGCCTGCTGGGATGGTTCGGCACGGCGGCGTTGCCGGAACTCATCGACCTGCTGGGCGACGCGGATGCGGAGGTCGCCGAGGCCACGATGATCTACACGCTTGAGGCCATCGACGAGATGGACGACGGCCCAGAGAAGGCGGAGCTGCTGGCGGCCCTGATCGCGACGCTGAGCGACCTCGATGCGATTGACGATGCGCTCATGCGTTTCGCCCCCATTGACGACGACATCGTGATCCCGATTCTTGAAGGTTTGATTGCGAAGGAGCAAGACCCTGCGAAGCGGGCCGCGCTCCAGGATTATCTCGCGTTTACAAAAGGCGAGATGTTTGCCAGTTGAGTTTGAGGTTCGGGGGATTGGCTTCGGTTGACACCGACTGCGTCGGAGGGTTTATGCGGTTTTTGATTTTGATGGCGTTCACGGGGATGGTCTTGCTCGGGGGCGGATGCGTGACGTCGCGTGTCGTCGAGGACGCGCGCGCACCGGAGATTGCCATTGACTCGTTTGGGGATGTGTGGTTTAACGGGCAACGTGTCGCGTCCGAGAAGCTCGCCGCGACGGTGGTGGCCAGCGGATGCCCGAAGAAAAGCAGACTCCGTATCCTCGTCCCTGTGCAGCGTGATCACGTTCTGATGCGGACGATCACGGATAGCCTTGAACGCGCAGGTTATTTGACGCTGTACGTCACTGACAAGCGGGCGGTTACGAATGTAAAGCAGTAGTTGAAACATGAAAAAAATAATTGATAAAGAGGCGTTTGCCATACGCTACCTGTTCGAATCCAGCCCGGAGACGGCGTGGGACAACCGTGCCATCATCCAGACGCTAGGCCTGCGCGGCAAGCAGATCAAGCGCATGAGCGACCTGCTCTACAGCATGGTACGCAACGGGGAAATCGTCCCGACCCGCAAGGGGCGCGCGTACATCCTCGCGAAGGAGGCGGACCTCGCGACGGGCGCGCTGCGCATGGCCCGCAACGGCGCGGGCTTCGTGCTGGACCGCGACACCGGCAAGGCCATCTGGATCGAGGCGGAGGATCTCGGCACCGCGCTCTTGGGCGACATCGTCACCATCCGCATCACGCGGCGCGGCGCGGACCCCAAGGGCAAGGTCATCAAGATCGTGGAGCGTTCGGCGCATGACATCGTGGGGACGCTCCTGAGCACGGGCAAGCTGTTTTATGTGGTGCCGCTGAACCCGGTTTACCGTCACGATTTCGCGGTGCCGTCCACCAACGGCGCGAGGCCGGGCGACCGCGTGGTGATGCGTTTCACGGGGTGGGCGAACCGCCATGTCGCGCCCGAGGGCGAGATCGTGGACGTCATCGGGCCGGCGGACAAGCCGTCGCTCGACACGCTCGTCGTGATGAAGCAGTTCGGCCTGCCGGAGGAATTTCCCGTGGGCGTCATCGCGGAGGCGGAGAAGGTGTCGCAGCGCTTGGCGCGGCCGGGCGCGCGGGAGGACCTGCGCAAGACCTATATCATCACGGTGGACCCCGCGACGGCGCGGGATTTCGACGATGCGATCTCGCTGGAGACAGACGCGCGGGGCAACCGCGTGCTGGGCGTGCATATCGCGGACGTGAGTCATTTCGTGCGGCCGGACTCCGCGCTCGACCGCGAGGCGCGCGCGCGCGGCACGAGCGCCTATCTCGTGGACAAGGTCATCCCGATGTTGCCCGAGCAGCTGTCCAACGGCGTGTGCAGCCTGCGCCCGGACGAGGACCGCCTGACGTTCTCCGCGTTCATGACGTTCGACGGCGGCGGCCAGATGATCGCCCGCCGTTTCGCGCGCACGCGCATCCGCTCGAAGCTGCGCCTCAACTATGAGCAGGCCATGGCGATTCTCGAAGGGAAGCCGCCCGAGGGGCTGCCCAAAGTCCCCCCCCAGGCCGCCGCGCTCCTGAAAGGGGGCTGGGCGCTGGCGGCGCAGTTGCGCCAACGCCGCTTCTCCATGGCCGCGCTCGACTTGGAGGTGCCGGAGGCGGAGGTCGTGCTGGACGAGCAGTCGCGCATGACGGGCATTCTGATACGCCCCTACGACGCGTCGCACCAGCTCATCGAGGAGTGCATGGTCGCGGCCAACGAGGCCGTCGCCACGGAGCTCTGGACGCGCGGCACGAAGATTCTCGCGCGTCTGCACGAGCCGCCGGACGAGGACAAGCTCGACGAGCTCAAGACCAACCTCGCGCTCCTGGGTTTCCACACCGGCAACCTCGCGCACCCGCAGGTGCTGGCGAAGTTCCTGAAAGACACGCACGACCACCCGTTGCGCTACCACGCGCACACGATGGTCCTGCGCAGCATGAAGCGCGCGCTCTACTCCGCCGAGAAGATCGGGCATTTCGGCCTCGCGAAGGCGTACTACGCGCACTTCACCTCGCCCATCCGCCGCTACCCCGACCTCGTGCTGCACCGCCAGCTTGCGGACTACCTCGACGGCAAGGGCGGTGGCCAGATGCCGCAGGACTACCTGATGGGCACCGCCGCGCTCGCGACCGAGCGCGAGCAGGTGGCGGACGATGCCTCGCGCCAGCTTATCGAGATCAAGAAATTCCGTTTCCTGCAACAGCAGCTCGACGACCAGAAGCCCATCGCGTATCAGGCCGTCGTCGCGAAATGCACGAACTACGGCGTGTTCATCGACATCCCCGCGCTGGCGATGGGCGGCCTGATCCACATCTCCAACCTCTCCAACCAGTTTGTGCGCTTCAACCCCTCCAGCGAGACCCTCAACGCCAACGGCGTGGTTTACCGCATCGGCACGGTCGTGCAGGTACACGTCGTCAAGGTGGACTTCGACGCGCGCCACGCGGACTTCACGCTCATCGCCGAAGCGGCCGAAAGGCCCGAGAGAACGCGCAGGCCCGAACGCACGCGGGAGCGCAAGAGGCGGGAAGGGCGGGCGTTCACGAACGGAGGCCAGGCATTCCCGACTGTCAAAAAACGCTAATGGCAGGCAGGAGCGCCTGCCTTCCGCTATGTCTTTCATTCAGGAATCTGTATTTTACAGGACGTCAGATCGTTCGAGTTAGTTCTTTTGCCGCTCCGGCGTGGACATTTAAATACGTCGGAAGCCGAATCATCATATTATTCTAACAAAAAAATAAAAATAAAAAAAATACATTGACTTGCGGTGGGTGAAAGTGGTTTAATGTGGCTCCAAAAAGGGGATTTTCCCAATTTGAGGTTTTTGAGGTATGCCATGTCACTCTCGCAGGACAAAAATGATGTTGCGGTAGCGGAAATCGACTTTCTGGTCGGTTTCCCGCGCACATGTTTTTTAGATGCGAAACGACGTTTCTGCGTCAGCGCGGAGTGGCGCGGTTTGCTGGGGTCGTCTGATTATCTTTATGTGATACCGAACTTTTATTTGCCGTGCCTGGACTTGCTGTCGCCTGAAGAGATGAAGGCCAAGCTGAGCCAGCTGCGGGAGAGGAAGCGCTCGGAGCAGGGGCTGGGCGATGCGTTGCGTGTCTTCGGCGCAAGCTCTGAGCTGGTGAAGATGGACCCCCAGCGGCGTGTCCGCATCTGCGACCGTCTGCTGCGGTTCGCGAAGATTGAGGACAAGGTTATTCTGGCGGCGTCGGTGACGTGTGTGCAGCTGTGGTCGCCGGCGCTCTACCCGGAAGAGGAAGACGTGGATCAGACGAAGCTGGCAGAGGCAGCGAGGTTGTTGGGGATTTAGCCGTGTGAGCTGAGGGGGCGGAGATGCATGTGCCGGTGATGTTGCTAGAAACAGCGGAAATGTTGGCGGTCGCGCAAGGCGGCTGTTACATCGACGCGACGGTCGGCTCCGCAGGCCATGCGTCTGAGATTCTGCGGCGTGCGGGCCCGGAGGGGCGGCTGCTGGGAATCGACCGCGACATCGAGGCTTTGGAACGCGCGCGGGTGAGGCTGCGGGATGTGCCGGGGAGCGTCTGCCTGGTGCACGGCGCGCACGGCGACCTGCGGCGGCTGGCGGAGGCGAACGGGTTCGGCGCGGTGGACGCGATCCTGATGGACCTTGGGGTAAGCTCTGAGCAGATCGATACGGCGGCGGCGGGCTTCAGTTTCAGGCGGGGCCTTGACGGGCCGTTGGACTGCCGGATGGACCGGACGCAGGGCGAGACGGCGGCGGAGCTCATCGCGCGGCTGGGCGAGCGGGAGCTGGCGGAGATGCTCCGGCGCCTCGGGGAGGAGCCGCAGGCGCGGCGCATCGCGCGGGCGATCGTGCGCGAGCGTGAGCGCGGGCCCATCGCGACGACGGGGCGGCTGGCGGACGTCGTGGACGCGGCGATGGGGCGCCGGGGCGAGCCGCGGCACCCGGCGGTGCGGCGCGTGTATCAAGCCGTGCGCATGGCCGTCAATACAGAGCTGGAGGATTTGGCGCGCGCGCTGGAGGACGGGATGCGGCTGCTGCGGCCGGGCGGGCGGTTCGCGGTGCTGACGTATGAGTCGCTGACGGACAGGATGGTGAAGCAGCGGTTCGCGGCGCACGTCGGGAAGCTGCGGGCCCTGCAGCAGGGCGGCGAGGCGTGGGAGGGCGAGCTGCCCGCGGCGGTGGCCGTGACGCGCAAGGCCATGGTGGCGGGCGGCGAGGAGATCGAGAGGAACCCGCGCGCGCGATCCGCGAAGCTGCGGGTCGTTGCGCGGAAGGATTGATTTTGTTAAACGTTGAAGGAGGCTTCAAATGAAAAACAGGAAGAAGAATGCACATCTGGTGGACGTCCCGAAACTCGGGCTCGCACTGGTTGTGATTGGCGCGTCGGCAGCGCTGGGCTATAAGCTCATTGACGGGCAGAACAAGAAACTCGAGGGGGAAATCCACAAGCACGATGTCACGCTGCGGGCGCTTGACGATGAGTATGAGCGCGAGCTGGCGCGGTGGGACACCAAGGTGAAGACCGTGGAGAACCTGAAGCGTACGATTGCGGACCACGGGCTGGGCATGAGCCGCCCGGTCCCGGAGCGTCAAATCGTGAACGTAGATGAGGCGGGGCGGGTGATTCCCGGCCAGTCGTCTGCCGTGTACATCCGGCGGCTGCTGGATCTGGCGGATGAACAGCGTGCAAAGGTCAAACGTTAGGCGCGGTGCGAGAAACGGATGGTGAACGATGCAAGCGGATAGCAACGGGGTGTGGCGCGTATGGGTGGTCGGCGCCTTATTGAGCATTGCGTTGGTCGGGTTGAGCGTGCGCCTCAGTTTTCTGCACTGGGGCAATCATTCGCCGCTCAAAGAGGCAACGATGAAGAAGCGGCAGCACAGGCAGACCCTGCCGGGGATGCGCGGGCGGATCTACGACTGCAACGGCGACCGGTTCCCGATGGCGGTCAGCCTGCCGGCCAAGAGGTTCTTCGCGGACCCGCTCGACCTGAAACCGGAACACGACAGGAATCTCATCATTGACACGGTGGTGGATGCGCTGAGCCTCCCGCGCAAGGAGGTGGAGAGCGCGTTCGAGCAGACGGGGCCAGGCTCGCGTAATGTGAAGCTGTGCGTGTCGTATGACAACGATGCCTTCGCGCTGCTGGAGGACAAGAAGAACATCAGTGGCATCGGGTCGGATCCGGTCATTGTACGGTCCTATCCCCAGCGGCGGCGCATGGCGCACGTGATCGGCCTGCTGGACGGGGACGGCAACGGGCAGGCCGGCGTCGAGTTCCAGTACAACGAGCATCTCAAGGGCGCACCGGGGGAGGCGAGCGGCGAGGTTGACGCCCGGCGCAGGGTGATCGGTTACCGCACCCCCAAGTACACGCCGCCGATCCGCGGGAGCGACATCTATCTCACGCTGGACAACAACATCCAGTACGAGGTCGAAGAGGCGTTGCGGGAGGCCGTCGAGAACGTTCAGGCGGTGGCCGCGTGGGCCATCGTGCAGGATGTCAAGACGGGCGCGATCCTCGCGATGGCGAACTGCCCGGACTTCGACCCCGAGCAGTACCATATCGCATTCCGCGAGCTTTGGGCCAACCATGCGATCTGGACGATGTATGAGCCGGGGTCGGTGATGAAGACCATCACGCTGGCGGCGGCGCTCAACGAGCGGCTGGTCACGCCGAACACGCTGATATCTGTCGGCTTCGGACCGTTCATCTATTGCGGCACGTCGCTGGCGAACAATGCCCCCTCTATTCCCTCCACACCGGGGTTCCTCAGCGTCGCGCACGGGTTCAGGATATCGAACAACGTCGTGTTCGCTAAAATCGGGATGGAGTTGCTGAAGCCGCAGCTGGTTGAGGGGTATATGCGGGGCTTCGGGTTCGGCAACAAGCTCGACATCGATTTGCCGGGCGAGGCGAAGGGCTTGATTGACGCGGCGAAACGGCCGTGGCAAAAATGGGACAAGGTCAAGCCCACGCGCGTGCCGATCGGGCAAGGCATCTCCGTGACGGGCCTGCAGATGATCAACGCCTACTCGGCCATCGCCAACGGCGGCAAGCTCATGCGGCCGTATGTGGTGGACAAGATCGTCTCGCCGACAGGCGAGGTGGTGTACCGGGGCGAGCCGTGCGTGATCGGCAAGCCTGTGCGCCCCGAGGTTGCGCAGATGGTGCGCGAGCTGATGATTGACGTGACGGAAGACGGCACGGGCAAAAAAGCGCGCGTGGCGGGCTACACCGTCGCGGGCAAGACCGGGACCGCGCAACGTTATTCCCCAGAGAAGCGGGCTTACTCCACCACGGAGTATTACGCATCGTTCGTCGGCTTCATCCCCGCGCGTGACCCTGTGTTCAGCGTGCTGGTGACGGTTGACCGCCCGGCGCCCGGCTTCGCGCGGACGGGCGGTGCGGTGGCGGCCCCCGCGTTCTCGAAAATCGCGGCGGTGGCCGCGCGCTACCTGCAAGTGCCGCCTGACCTGCCGAACGAGAATGACGACGGGTGGGTGTCCCTCGGAGTACGCTAGCCATGCGATGCGCGGAGATTCCAGAGCTGTTGCCGCTGCTGCTCGACAAGCCCGCGGCGGTTGCGTTCACAGGCGTCCAGTGCGACTCACGCAGGGTGCGCCCGGGCGACCTGTTCGTGGCCTTCAGCGGACGGCGCGACGACGGTGCGCAATTCGGCGCGGCGGCACTGGCGCGGGGCGCGGCCGCAGTCGTGTCGGAAACGCCCCTGCGCGACTGCTCCAAGGCCAACATCGTCGTGCGCGATGCGCGCCTCGCGCTGGCGGTGCTGGCGAACGCGCTCAACGGCTGGCCCAGCCGCAAAATGGATGTGTTCGGCATCACCGGGACAAACGGGAAGACCACCACCGCATGGCTGCTGAGCGAGCTGCTCCGCGCACACGGGCGCAACCCGGGCCTGCTGACGACCGTGCAGGCCGCCTACCGCGACCGCGTGATCCCTGCGGTGCGCACCACGCCCGACGCATGCGAACTGCAATCCCTGCTGGCCGCGATGTCCGGCGCGGGGTGCGACGCCGCCGTGATGGAAGTCTCCTCCCACGCGCTGGACCAGCAACGCGCCGCAGGCATCCGCTTCGCGGGCGCGGCATTCACCAACCTCTCGCACGACCACTTGGATTACCACGGCTCGATGGAGGCCTATTGGGAGACCAAGAAACGCCTCTTCATCCAGCTCGCGCACGAAAAGCCCGGTGCGCCCGCAACGTGCTTTCTGGATGCGCCATACGGCGAGCGGATGGCGGCGTTTCTCGCGACGCTCCCCGTGAGACGCATCACCTGCGGGTTCTCGGGTGCGGCGGACATCCGCGCAGAGGATGTCACGCTCACGCCGGACGGCAGCCGCTTCACGCTCGTCACCGCAGACGGCGCACGCGCGCCGCTCGACGTGCAGCTTGCGGGTCGTCATAACATCGCGAACATCCTGTGCGCGGTTGCGCTGGCGCTGTCCGCCGGTGTTCCGCTGGAGGTCGTCACGGCGGTGCTACGGGCGCTCCGACCGCAGTGGGGCCGTCTGGAGCGCGTGCCGGTGAACGCCGCGTTCCGTGTGTTCGTGGACTACGCGCACACCGACGACGCGCTGAGGAATGTCCTTGGCGCAATCCGCGAGATGAATAAGGGGCGCACGATTGTCGTGTTCGGGTGCGGCGGCGACCGCGACCGCGCCAAGCGCCCGCTGATGGGACGCGCCTGCGCGGAAGGCGCGGACGTGCTGGTCGTCACGTCCGACAACCCGCGCTCGGAAAACCCCGAGGCGATTATCGCGGAAGTGACGGCCGGCATCCCGCACGGCACGGAGGCGCACATCGAGCCCGACCGCCGCGCGGCAATCCGCCTGGCGCTCTCGCTCGCGAGCCAAGACGATGTCGTGCTGGTGGCCGGAAAAGGCCACGAGTCCTTTCAAGAAATCGCTGGCCGCTCATTCCCCTTCGACGACCGCCAGACCGTCATGGAAGAGATGTGCCGCCTGTAGTAACCATCCCGTCAGGTCGCCAGACGATTAGGTCGTTAGTGTCCTGTAAAACACAGATTTCACGATGGAGGGCGAGCGTCCCCGCGAGCCGTTAGACACATTGCCGTTTCCTGCCCCCATTGCCCGCACACCGCGCCAATGCCTCCCCCTGTCTCGCCCTCCATATCACGCCATCCAAACAGGGTAACCCCCTATTCCGTCATCTGTATTTTACAGGACATCAGGCGCGGGTACCACTCGTTCCGACTACGATTGGTGTATGGATTTTTCTGAAAAAAGTTCGATTATTTTCCTGTTACAATGAAGGCCGTTTCTGGTAAAATTTAAAGATAAAGCTACGGAAGGTCGGTCAATAGGCGGTAACCGTGTGCAGCCCAACGAAGACGACTGAAGTGCGCTGATGAAGACAGAGGGAGAAAAGGTAAGGGATTATGCTCTGCACATTGCTCAAAGCGAAGTTGCACCACCTGCGTGTGACGGAGGCGAACAAGGAATACGAGGGGAGCCTCACCGTGGATGAGGACTTGATGGACGCGGTCGGCATCGCGGAGTTTGAGAAACTGCTCATCGCGAACCTCGACAATGGTGAGCGTCTGGAGACCTACGCGATCCGTGGCGCGCGCGGCAGCGGCATCGCGTGCCTGAACGGCGCGGCCGCGTACAAGGGCAAGATCGGCGACCGCCTCATCGTGATGGCGTGGTGTCAGCTGGATGAGGCGGAGTGCCAGGGGCATCACCCGAAAATCGTCCGCCTGGACGCGCAAAACCGCATCGTCGCTTCGGCGGTGTGAGGGGGGCAAGCATGACGGATAACGCACACGGCAAATCGCGGCGGGATGTGTTGGGCTGGCTGCTGCGGGCGGGGACGGGCGCGGTGATCGCGGCGTTCGCGTTCAGGGCGGCGGGCGGGCGGCGCGGTTCGCGCACGGTGTGGCAACTCGACCCGCGTAAGTGCATCCAGTGCGGCAAGTGCGAGACGGAGTGCGTCCTCCAGCCGTCGGCCGTCAAATGCACGCACGGCTACGAGATGTGCGGCTACTGCAAACTCTGCTTCGGCTATTTCAAGCCCGACGCGCCGAGGCTCGACGAGGCCGCCGAGAACCAGATCTGCCCGACGGGCGCGATACGGCGGAAGTTTCTGGAGGCCCCTTATTTCGAGTACACCATCGACGAGCCGCTTTGCACGGGGTGCGCCCTCTGCGTGAAGGGCTGCACGAACTTCGGCAACGGGTCGCTCTACCTGCAGGTGCGCCACGACCGCTGCCTCAACTGCAACTCGTGCCGCGTCGCGGAGGCTTGCCCCGCGCAAGCGTTCGCGCAAGTGCCGTCGGCGACACCGTATCTGCTAAAGGAAAAACTGTGATTGAATATCCAATATCCAGCATGGAATATTCAATGTCCAAGTTAAATGCGCTTCGGGATAATGACCGGGATGGAGGGCGAGCGTCCCCGCGAGCCGCCGCCGTATCTGCTGAAGGAAAAACTGGCTTGAATATCCAATATCCAACACGGGGGATCCCGTTGGCGCAACCGCGACCAATGGGGCATGAGAATATCCGATGTAAATATACTAATCCGTTCATGGCTTATACTACACACGCTATCATCCCAACATCCCGAAGGGATGTTTCTCTCGGCAGAAAAAGGCATGAAACAATCATGGCATCCCGTAGGGATGCCTCTATTGATACCGAGAGATGCATCCCTACGGGATGCGAATACAAAGGGTGTCGGTTTTCTACCGAGAGACGCATCCCTATGGGATGCCAATGCAGTCCATGTTATGAACGGATTAATAAATACACGACCATTGATGCAAGACGTTCAGCCTTGAATTTTTTCTCCGCCCGTTTCGTAGGGCGTTGCCTCACGCTGATGATTGCCGCCCTTGCAGGGCTGTGCGCGTTCACCGCGCTGGGTGAATCGCGTTTCCCGCAGCCGCAGTTTGACTCGGGCTATGCGGCGCCTGCCGCGCATCACCCGCCGTTCACCGCGCTGGTGTCGGAGTGGGCGGATGTGGCGTTGCTCGCGCTCGCGCTGGGGGTCACGGTGTGGCTGGTGCACCGTGTGCGCTCGCGCCGCTGGATTTTGGTGTTCGCGGTCGTGTGCCTCGCGTGGTTCGGTTTTATCCGCCAAGGGTGCTTCTGCCCGATTGGCGCGATACAGAATGTGGCGGTCGCGGCGGTGCAGGGCGGTGGGCTGGCGTGGTCGGTGGTGGCGTTCTTCGCGTTGCCGCTCATCTCCGCGCTGCTGTTCGGGCGCGTGTTCTGCGCGTCGGTCTGCCCGCTGGGGGTGCTGCAAGAGATTTTCATCATCCGCCCCCAGCGTGTGCCACGCGTGCTGGACGTGCCGCTGCGCCTCATCCCGTTGGGCGTGCTGGCGTTCGGGCTGGTCTATACGCTGAACGGCGCGGGCTACCTGATCTGCCGCACGGACCCGTTCGTCGGGTTCTTCCGCAGGAGCGCACCGCTGTCGCTGCTGCTGGCGGGCATGGCGGTCGTGCTGCTGGGCATGGTCGTGGCGCGGCCGTACTGCCGTTACTTCTGCCCGTATGGCGTGTTGCTGGAGTGGTGTTCGCGGCTGGCGTGGAAGCCCGTGCGCATCACGCCGCAGGACTGCGTGAACTGCCGCCTGTGCGTGGGGGTCTGCCCGGTTGACGCGATCGAGGTTCCGCGCGAGGCGTTGAACGACACCGCGCGCGCGCATCAGTTCCGGCGGTTCACCGCGATGCTGCTGGCGGTGCCGTTGCTGGTCGCGGGGTGCGCGGGGACGGGCTGGCTGGCGGGCGCGTTCGTGGCGAAGGCGCACCCGCTGGTCGAGACGGCGGAAGCCCTGCGCGTCGCCACGCCCGAGACGGAAGACCTGTACCCGCACATCGAGGTGTTCAAGAAGAGCGGCGTGTCGCAGGAGACGCTTGATGCAGAGGTGGCGGCCGTCACCGGCCGTTTCCGCAGGGGGAGCGCCGTGGCGGGCGCGTTCATCGGGCTGGTCGTCGCCCTGCGCATTCTGGGCCTCTCGCGTCTCCGCACTCACACCGAGCACGAGGCCAACCGCTTCCGCTGCGTCGCCTGTGGTCGCTGTTACCCCGCATGCCCAAAGAATGCGCGTTAGCATTTCTTGCGCATGAAGCCCCTGATCGGGATGAGCGCATACGCCGCGCCGAGGGCGAACGTCAGCGCGATGCCTTTCATGAGCAGAAGCCACGGGATGTGGAGGCGGATGGGCAGCCCGCCGAAGGGCATCCATGCGCGGGTCCAGGCGGTGAACACCCAGCCGACGCAAATGCCGAACAGCACGCTGGCGGCGATGCCGCTGATGAGCAGCACGGTGACTTCGTTGCAGAGCAGGGCGAAGAGTTGCCGCCGCGTCATGCCGATGCCGCGCAGCATGGCGAACTCGTTGCGGCGCGATTGGATGTTGGCTTGCACGATGGCGGTGATGCCGACGGTGAGGAGGATGAGCGCGTAGAACGGCAGCCGCGCGAGTGCGCCGATGAGTTGCGCGCCGCGCGCGATGGTGCCGTCGGCGATTTCGTCGCGCGGGTGGAGGGTGACGCGCGTTTCGCCGCCCTCGCGCCCCCTCGGTGGCGGCGTGAACGCCGCCACTGCAACTGGATGGGGCGAAGATGCCGAGGCTGTGGCTGGGTTGCGGATGGCGCTCAGCGTCTCTTTGAAGCGCGTGTCCACATCGGCGAACGCCGCGCCTTCTGCGAGGTTGAACCATGCGAAGCGGGCGGGGGCGTTTGCGCCGTCGAAGGCGGGGTCGGAGATGAACACGGGGGCGAGCGTCCCGAAGGGTGCGCCGTTGCGTCCGCGCAGCCCGGCGCGGGCGGTGACGAGGTGCCAGTTGATGTCCTCGATGCCCGTGATTTCCCATGTGTGCGTCGTGATGGTCTTGTCGGGGTGGACGCGGCGGATGGTGATGGCGTCGCCAATCGCGAAGCCGCCTTGACGCGCGAACATAGTTGGAATGATGCACTGACCACTGACCACTGACCACTGACCACTGAAATTAATCACCAGCACGTTGTTCTGCTTGGGGCGGCTTCCGGCGAAGCGTTCGATTTTTTCGAGGAGCGGTTCGTCGAGGACGTGCTGTTCGGCGGTGAAGGGCTGGAAGTCGCGGATGCCGTCGAGGGCGGCGAAGCGTTCCACGGCGGCGGGCGGGATGCCTGATGGCTCGAACGAGGCGATGACGTCGGGCAGTTCGCGCGAGGGCACGAACGGCGCGATCATCGACGCACCCCAAATCTGAATAGCGCAGTAGGAGCCGAGCCCCGCCATGAGCGTGATCACGAGCGCTTGCGTGCGCCCGTAGGAGCGTCCCGTGGAGTTGCGGAGCAGGACATGGCTGCCGCCGCGTTCGACCGCACGGAGCAGCGCGGGCAGCAGCCAGTACAGCCCGAGCAGGTGGCACGGGAGCCCGACGAGGAGGATGAGTGCGCTCAGCGTGACGGGCGGGCAACGGAACGGCAACAGCAGCAGCAGGGGCATCGGCGCGAGCAGTGCGCCCAGCGCGGTTTTCCGCACGGGCAGGCGCAGGGGCGTGACGGCTTCGGGGGTCAGCCCCGCGAGCGGTTCGGCGCGGAAGAGTTTTTTCAGCGGGGACACCAGCATGACGGCGGACACCGCCGCGAGCAGCGCGAGCGCGGCAACGGGCGCGACCGCATACAGCGCGTTCGGGATGCCGTCGGGGAAATCGGCTTCGTGCGAGCGCGTGAAGGTGACGAGGATGCCGAACCCGACGGCGCACCCCAACGCCCACGCCACAGCGAGCAGTGCGGCGAGTTCGCGCACGATGAAGCGCACCAGTTGCCCGCGCGTCATGCCGAGGATGCGGTACTGCGCGAACACGCGCAGGCGCGTCTGGATGCTGATGCGCACGGCGGTGCCGATGAGGCACGCCGCCATCAGCACCGCCAGCATGAGCAGGAGGGGGGCTTGGCGCTTGAAGTTTTTCAGCAGGTCGGATTGCAGTTCCGCCACCAGCGCACGGCGGTCCACCACGCGGATGCCCGTCTGGTCGCCACACGCCGCGATGAGTTCCGCGCGCAACGCGAGCGCCGCGTCCTCGCGCCCCGTGCGGCAGAGGAGCAGGTTCGCCAGCGCGGGGTCGGCGAAGTCCGGCATGAGCGTCCGCATCACGTTGTCCGAGACGAACCCCGTGGGGAAGCCCGAGACCCACTTGCGGTTTTTCAGCAAGCCCACGAGCGTGGCGTTGACCACGCCCTGCCCCGTGGAGAGTTGGAGCGTCGTGCCGATTGCCGGCACGGCGAGATCGCGGCTGATGAACATCGATTCGGAGACGACCACCTCCGGCGTGTCCGCATCGGCGCGTGACCAGCGACCCTGCGACAACGCAAGCGGAGCAATTCCTAACTCCTCATTCCCCATTCCTAATTTTCTCGAGACCGCGGTCATGCCCATGGTCAGCGGCGGCGTGGTCGAGAGCGTCGTGAAGCCCTCGTAGCGCACCTGTGCGCGGAAGATGGAGACCGCCTCCACGGCGCGGACGAGCGGGGAGTTGCGCGTGGCTTCGATCACCTCGGGCGGGATCATCAGCGTCGGCGCGCCCGGCACGAGTTCCTGGATGCCGAACCCTTTCGGCGCCGCGCCGCCCGCCCGCCCCGTCGCGACCCAGCAATCGTAAGGCGCGGACATCTCCGAAGCGAGCGTCGTGCGTTGCGACAGCGTCGTCACCGCAAACCCCAGCGTCCACACAAACAACGCCGCCGCCCCCGCCGCCCCGACCATGAGCGTCACGCTGCGGGCCAGCCCGATTGAACGAATGTAACGGAATAAACCTGTCATGCCTGATTTAACGTGAGAAGACGGCGTGCGGTTCATCGTCCAAATGGGCGATATGGAGAAGGCCGCCATTCAAGCCGCACCCTTCTGGAGTGATTCATTTAATATTGAAATTTCCTCACTTTGTGTGAAATGTATGCTTGCTCCATCCATTGGAAATTGTATATTATATTTCTTTTTCATTAAAGGTTTTCAGGTATGGATGATCTGCGGGATTCTTGGAGAGGTGAGGTGGCGGCGTTCTTGCGGGCGGCGTCGGATAAACCTCCGGCGGGCGGCGGGGTGTCACCTGAGCTGCTGCTGTTTCAGATCGAGGGCGGCGAGGACTTTGTCGCCCAGGCGCATTCGGCAAGCGACCTGTGGTCGGGCGCGTGCCTGCTGTCGCGGCTGATGGCGCGTGCGATCAGGGCGGTGGCGGATGAGATGGGCGCGGAGGCGGTGGTGTTCCCGTGCGTCAAGGGCGACGCGCTGGATGCGCCGCGGCAGGGCGTAGCGGCGTTACCGGACCGTTTCGTGGCGGTGGTGCCGGAGGGGCGCGGCCAGGAGCTTGCGCAGCGGGCGCAGGCGGCGTTGCGCGCGGAGCTTGCTGCGGTCGGCGAGACGGTCTATCAGGACGGCTGGGACAGGGCGTTGTGGGACGCGCAGGTGAAGCGGTTCCCGCGCACCGTCTGGGTGACGTACGCTTGGCGGGCGCAGAACGGGTGGCTGGAGAATTACGCGGCGTTGGAGATGAAGCTCGCGGCCCGCCGCAACACGTATGATTTTGATGCTTGGCCGTCGAAGGGCAACGAGTATAAGGATGCGTTCTCGGGCGCGGAGGAGGCCCTTGCGGAGCTGGACGGGATGCCTTGCGGGGCGATGAGCCTCATCAAGCGCAACTGGTGGCGGAAGGAGCTGGGCGAGCGGCGTTTCCGCAACTATGGCGCGTATTATGGCGTCCTCACCATGGCGGGGGACTGGCTGCCGGAGATGGGGCGCGCGCAAAAGGCGCTCTCCCCGGCGACCTACCTCGCACGGGGCGAGGCACTGGCGCGTTTCGCGGCGGGCGCCCGGCAGGTGGTCGAGCGTTTCGGGGGAGACTTGCTCCGCGCGGGCGGCGAGGTGCTTGCCGTTGTGCCGGGCAGGGATGCCGTCCGCTGCGCTCAGCTGTTGCGCGACGCGTTCCGCAAGGAGACGGGCGGGGAGGTCGTCTGCGGCATTGCCATAGGGTATCGCGGGCTGCCGTTCCAGACGATGCTGCGCGATGCGTGCCGGATGCGGGAGGTGGCGCGTGAACGGCATGGCGGCGCGGGGATGTCGCTTGTCATTTACAGGCGTGCCGGGCAGGTCATCGAGTGGGGCTGCGCGTGGGCGTCGGTGGCGCTGGAGCTGATGGAGGCGGCCATGGTGCTGTCGGGCGCGCAGAAGCTGTCGAACCGTTTCACGTATGCGCTGGCGCAGTGCCTGCAGCCTTACGGGCTGGGGTCGCCCATCTTCTCGGGGCCGGTCATCCTGGCGGAGTTCGCGCGCGTGGTGTCCCGGCAGGGCAAGGGTGTGGGCGATGCGCTCCTGAACCTGGCGATGCAGTACCTGCACGATTTGTCCAAGGGCACCGTCGGGGACTTCCTGAACCTGTTCATGGTGGGGACCTTTCTTAACCGCACATCTGGAGGACGTTCAGAATGAAGACTTTTGAGATTATCCCGCGCGACATCCTGTTTCTGGGCGACGCGCGCGCCATGTCGGCGCGGGACGTGGGGCGCGGCGCGAACTGGCCGCGGCCGGATCAGCTTAACGCGGCGCTGCACCATGCCTTCCGGCAGGCCGCGCCGCACCACTTCGGCGGGCTCAAGACGTTCGGCCCGTTCCCGAGGGCGGCCGGGGGGCTTTGCCTGCCCTGCCCGCTGGACTGGGACATGGGGCTGGTGCCGTGCGGGGGGCTGGACCTGCCTGCGCCGCTGACCCGCGCCTTCGCCTCGAAGCGGAAGGGCGCGGCGGCGCTCCCGCAGTGGATCTCGCAGGCGGACTACGCGAAGTACCTCAACGGCGAGGACGCGGGCCAGCCGGCCCCTTGCGCTGTCTTCGATGTCGAGCGCAACACGGGCGTCATAATCGACGAGCTGACGGAGAAGGTGGAGGCGGGGAACACGTATCAGGCCGAGTACCTGCGCTTGCGCGAAGGCGTGACGCTGGCGTTTGCGGCGGAGTACAAGGACGACGGGCATCATGAGCGGTTCGCGGACGTGTTCGAGCGCCTGCTGGCGACCCGCACCTTCATCCTCGGCGGGCAGCAGGGCGTGGTCTGCGTGCGCGAGGCGGCGCCGTTCGCGATCCCGCGGCCGGCGGCCTTGTCCACGCCTTACCTGCGCTGGACGCTGCTGACACCGGCGCTCTTCGCGGGCGGCTGGCTGCCCGGCTGGTGCCGGGACACGAAGGGGAACGCGCCGCTGGGCACGGTCATGTTCAGGGATTATTCTTTCGCGCGGCTGGTCGCCGCCCGCGTCGGCAAGCCGCTTGCCTTTTCCGGGTGGGATCCTGTGGCGAACCAGCCCAAGCCGACGTCGCTGGCCGTGCCGGCCGGCTCGTCCTATGTCTTCGACTGCGGCTCAGTCGAGGACGCGCGCAAGCTGGCGGAGCGCCTCGATTACCCCAGGACCCTCAGCGACCAGTACGGCGAGAAGGGCTTCGGGCTGGGCGTCTGCTCGAGCGTTCACATTTGACAATCAATCACCATACGATAAAAGGAAAACCAACCATGAAACAGAGTATCCTCACGTTCTTAACCCGCACGCCCCTGCACGTCGGCGCGGGCACATCCATCGGCGTCGTTGACCAGCTCGTCGTGCGCGAGCGCCACACCCGGTTCCCCGTCATCCCCGGCTCCGGCATCAAGGGGGTCCTGCGCGACCTCTTCGGCGGCTCCGGGCCGGAGAGCGATGCCGCCTTCGGCAACAACGATCAGGCGGGGAGCCTGTTCATCGGGGAAGGCAAGCTGCTGGCGTTCCCCGTGCGCTCGGCGAAGGGCGGTTTCGCGTGGCTGACGTGCCCGCTGGCCCTTAGCCGCGCGGCGCGCGACTGCGGCTTCACCTATGCCGTCGCGGACATCAAGCTGGCGGACGACCAGGCGTGGGTCACGGAGGAGAGCGAGCTGATGCTCGGCATCAAGGTCATCTTCGAGGAGTACCCGCTGCTCGTCTCCGGCAAGCAGCTGGGGCCCGTGCTGGCGGCCTTCCAAGGGCTCTCCGACGATGAGACGTGGAAGATGCTGCCCAAGAAACTGGCCGTCGTCTCCGACGAGTTCTTCCAGCACTTCGCGGAGAACGCCTGCGAGATCGCGCAGCACATCCGCATCGACGACACCACGGGCATCGTCGCGGACGGCGCGCTGTTCAATCAGGAGAACGTGCCGTCCGAGGCGCTGTTCTACGCCGTCATCAACGCCAAGAGCGACGTGAGCCTCGGTGCGCTGGCCGCGAAGCTGGACGGGGCGGGGAACATCCTGCAGATGGGCGCCAACGCCTCCACGGGGCTTGGCTGGTGCTCCACGAAACTGTTGAAATAAGGGGGCCGAGATGAAGAACCTAGAGCAGATCCGCGCGAAGAACGCGCTCGCCGCCAAAATCGGGACCGGCAAGGAGGGCGGCGAGTCCGTCGCCAAGAAAGTCCCCACGATGATCATCGAGAACGGCTTCCTCGGGGCCTACGCCTTCGCGATCGAGAACGGGAAAGGGTACCTCGACGTGTTCAACGCCGTCATCACCCACCTGACCGAAATCGGCCTTGTCCCGCCGGGCAAAGGGACCGTCGGGCATTTCTGCGAGATGGACGCTAATGCGCTCCGCGCCGTCACGGCCGAGGCGATGGCCTACCTCAACTACCTGCGCCGCCTCGCCAAGGCCAACTGAGGCGCCCCCCGAAGGATCCAACATGATTACGATGCTCAACGAGATTGTCGCGCAGCAACAGCAGGTGGAGTCCCCCTCGCTCCGGCTCCAGAAGTTCGTGCGGCTGGAGAAGAATTCCAAGCGGGGGGAGATCGAGGCGGTCATCAACTGCCACAACCGCTATGCCAAGCCGGTGCCCCCGTTCGCCCCCCCCGGGTCGGTGACGTTTGAGGCGGTCCTTGAGTCGCGGATGATCATCAACCAGTCAGGCGGGATACTGGAGAACGCGGGCATCAGCCTGCACCCGTTCTTCGGCTCGCCCTGCATCCCCGGCAGCGCGGTCAAGGGCCTCGCCCGCCACGCCGCATTCTGCGAGAGCGGGTCCGCCGAGACCGAGGATATTAAACGCATCTTCGGCGGCGCTGACGACTGCGGGACGGTCTCCTTCCTCCCCGCCGTACCCAAGGGCAAGTTCGCGCTCGCCATGGACATCACGAACTGCCACCACTCTGGCTACTACTCCGGCAAACTGCCGGACGCGACGGACAACGAGCAGCCCAACCCACAGCACTTCCCCGCCGTCGAGAAGGGGGCGACCTTCCGTTTCACAATCGCCCCCCTGCGCGGCGCGCCCAAAGACGACCTGGAGAAGGCCAAGGCATGGCTCCGCAAGGCCCTGACCGAGCACGGCGCCGGCGCGAAGACCGCCGCCGGCTACGGCTGGTTCTGGTTCGACACCGAGGCCGAGGCGCACGAGGCCCAGCGCCTCGCCGAGGCCGAGCAGAAACGCCTGGAGGCCGAGCAGCGCGAGCAGGCCCTCGCGGCCCTCTCGCCGATTGACCGCGCCACCCAGGAGATACTCGCCCTCGCGCAGGAGTCCTTCGCCCATTTCGCCAAGGCCCTCGCCGCCAAAACCCCCGATGAGCAACGCGCCTTCATCACCATCCTCAAGACCAACAAGGACAAGAAGGAGTGGTGGAAGACGAAGAAGAAGAAAGACACCGCGCTGGCCGACGCCATCCGCGCCGTCGCTGCGCAAGTGAAGGAGGAACTGCCGTGATTTATACTAGCCGACTGACGTTCATCACGCCCGCCTTTCTCGCCGGCTCCAATCAGAACACCCCCGAACTCCGCGCAGCCTCCATCCGCGGCCAGCTGCGCTGGTGGTTCCGCGTGCTGGGCGGGACCCGCGAGCAGGAGGCCCAGACCTTCGGGGGCATCCACGGGGAGTCCATCGCCAGCAAGGTGGTGGTCAGGGTCCACGCCGTCGCCGCGCAGGTCGCGCCCTCGCTGACCTTCAATCCCATGTCCGACTTCGGCTACATCTACTATTTCGCGGAGGTCTCCGGCAAGAAGGAAGGCATACACCGGACGCTGCAGGGCTCGTACTTCGCGCCTGGGACGCAGTTCACCCTGAGCGTCACCGAGCGCCGCCCCCTCGGGCCGCGCGAGCGCGCCCTCGTGGACAGCGCCGCGCAATGCCTCGCGCGCCTCGGCTGCCTAGGGCTGCGCGCCTCGCGCGGCTGCGGCGCGATGACGGAAGAGCCCGTCCTCGAACGCGCGATGTTCGCCGCGTGGACCAGGTCCCTCCCGAAGGACTTCATCGTGCGTTGCGCCTCGGACAGGGTGTATAAGGACTGGAAAAGCTGCCAGGAGTCCCTGAGCGCGTTCCTGCGCGAGTTCAGGAAGGCCGGTCATCTCTCCAGCAAGACGGCGAGCGCGCTGGGCTACAGCAACGGCAGGGAGCGCGAGAGCTCCGCCCTGCGGCTGCGCCCCGTGCTGGTCAAGGAAGGGTACCTCCCCGTCGTCATGTACACCGACGCCGCCTGTGCGCAGAACTCCCTCGCGGCGCTGGTCTCCCGGATGAACGACCGTGTCTGACGAATGGCTTCGGCTGATGCATCCACAGCCGAAAGGCGGTTGCCACAAGGTGGTGCGGGCATTCCTGCCCGCATGAGAGAGTCTTCTCACAGCCGAAAGGCGGTTAGAACACACTTCCAGACAAACAAGGACGAGAAGTTTGCGGGGTGTAGTTACAGCCGAAAGGCGGTTAGAACACACTGGTCTGCTGCTCCCATCCCAGGTCCCTCGGGTGTAATTACAGCCCAAAGGCGGTTAAGTCACAACTTGCTCGGTCATTTGCTGCTCCCCTTTGCCGGTGTACCCACAGCCGAAAGGCGGTTGACACAATCTGGGCTCCAGCTTGGATGGAAAATAGATCGGGTGTGACTACAGCCGGCAGGCGGTTAGCACAAGGTGGTGCGGGCATTCCTGCCCGCATTAGAGAGTTTTCTCACAGCCGAAAGGCGGTTGGGTCACATTCACTAGCAGCCACTCCGCGTCGAGCAAGAAGGTGTAGTTACAGCCGAAAGGCGGTTAGAACACACTCCAGCTGGATGCCGGAACACATCGCAAAGCGGTGTAGTTACAGCCGGCAGGCGGTTAGCACAAGGTGGTGCGGGCATTCCTGCCCGCATTATAGAGTTTTCTCACAGCCGAAAGGCGGTTAGTGCACACCTCCGCCGTGAAAACAACAGCCTTTTTGTGGTGTAGTTACAGCCGAAAGGCGGTTAAGTCAAAACCATTTTTGCGTAAAGTAAGGGGGGGTAACTTGGTGTAGTTACAGCCGAAAGGCGGTTAGAGCACACCGACACCGAACCCATATCCCATCACTTCTGGTGTAGTTACAGCCGAAAGGCGGTTAGAACACACTTCCAGACAAGCAAGGCCGAAAAATTTGCGGGGTGTAGTTACAGCCGAAAGGCGGTTAGAACACACTTGACGCCGTTACACATTTTTATCCATTTTGGTGTAGTTACAGCCGAAAGGCGGTTAGAACACACTCAAGTTACCTTCGTTCAAATAAATTGTCGGGTGTAGTTACAGCCGAAAGGCGGTTAAGTCACAACCATGCGGAAGGATACAGTGTAGTAGTTGGTGTAGTTACAGCCGCAAGGCGGTTAATACATATTTCGCTTGCCCCTGAGCTCTACCCAGTGTACGCAAATTATTGTTGGCGTGTGCTGTAATTTATTTTAATCTGTGGAATTTGCGTCATCTGCGCGAAACATTAGAGCTGTCCTAAAACCGCAAGGGGCAAGACCGTTTTAACCGCAAAACGCGCGAAATACGCAAAAAAGATTGACCCTCCAATAAAAAAGCGCTCATGAATTTTCGCGCCTTTCGTGTTTTTCGCGGTTCATTTCAGGTTGTGACCTCGACCCGGATTGAAAAGTCTTTTTGGGGAACTCGGGTTTTAGGACAGGCCTATTAAGAAAGCGGAGGTTTAGGGGATTGGGTTCTTTCCGCGCGGAGACGCAAAGGCGCAGGGATTTTCACAGAAAAAATGCTGCGGGGCGGCGGGATGTGGACGGCGGGAACGCGGATAACGGAAATGCGGGACCACGGGATGACAAAACTATAGGACTACGGATGAGAACCCGTGCGGACGCGGCGTTACAGCCTGTCGCCCCGTGGTCCTGCCGTCCGTAGTCCTCTCATCCCTCCCGTAGTCCAAAGGTGATGCGGGCATTCCTGCCCGCATCAGGCCGCAGACCGGTTACGGCAGGTTGATGACGCTCAGCGTGTGGACTTTGTCATTCACCGAGTTCTTCAGGCCGGGGAAGGTCATGTCGAAATTCGAGATGATGAGCTTGCCGTCCCACACCATGCACTCGCAGGGCTGGTCGAGCAGGCCGTCGGCGCCGTCGGTGTCGTCGTTGATCCAGAACATCTCCAGTTTCTTGTTCTTGATGTCCCAGTAGAGGATCGCGTTCCGCTCGGAGTCGGCGATGAAGATCCAGTCCTTCTTCGCGTAGTAGTTCACGCCGTCCACGCAGGGCAGGAGCTTGGTGTCGTTGACCAGCGTCTCCAGCTTGCCGTATTTGCCGTTCTTGAGCTTCATGACGTAGAAGTGCCCGTCGCCGAAGTTGCCGGTGTAGATGTTGCCGTCCTTGTCGAAGCACATGCCGTCGGAGGCGGCGTTGTCGCCGCGGTGGTTGGGCGTGCAGGACGCGACGTCGAGGAGGTAGGGGTCTTTGGCGTAGTCTTCCTTGTTGAGGATTTTCGCGGGGCCGTTCTTGAACGCGCTGAACGGGACGCAGTACACGCCGCCGAGGTTCTTGTCCGGGAGGTCGAAGAACGTGTCGGTGAAATAGACCGCGTTGCCGCGGCAGCGGACGGCGTTCGCCAGCTTGATGTTCTCGACGACGGTGTCGGCGGAGAGCGCCTCGCCGGTCTTGGGATCGACGTTGACGCGCACGACGCGGGACTTGTAGTTCTTGTCCGTGAAATACTGGTTGTCGGCGTAGTAGAGGTTGCCATCGTCGCCGAACTCCATGCCCATCGGGAAACCCAATCCCGTGTCAGGGTGGCGGAGCGCGGCGTAGAATACGGACCACTGCTTGGTCTTCTTGTCGAACTTCATGATCGCGCCCGGGTAGGACTGGTCGATGAAGTTCGGCGCGGACACGTAGAAGTTGCCCTGCTTGTCCTGCGCCATCCCGTCCGGGACGTTCACGATCTCGCCGAACTGCTTGAACAGTTTCGGGCGGAATTTCTCGTTGACCGAGAACTCCGAGGCCTTCTGAGGAAACTGCGCCATTGTTTGACAGGTGACGGCCGCCGCCACCCCGACCAGAGCCCATTTGCTCACATTATTCATCTGATGTCTCTCCTTGCATGAGTGTTGGCTTCACATAAACCAACACAATTGTTATGCGTACCAGTATAGCAGACCGCGCGGCGTTTGGCTATCGGGAAAATGCGGGAAAATGAAATATTCTTGAGCGCCCTCGAATGCGACCGGCCTCAGCCGGTTTTTTGCCGAATGCAAGAAAGGCGGATTTCCTGCGCTTGACGTAACGCGGCCACAAGGTTATTCTAGTGTCATGGATTTGAGGCGAATTGTGACAAAGCGGCGGGTCGTGCGCGGCGTGGCGCTGGCGGCGGCGGCGGGGTGTGCGGTGCCGTTGGCGGCGGGGCATCCCGTGTGGCTGCTGAGGGCGGTGCCGTCGTTCAGCCCCGTGCTGGGGCTGTTCGCGTTGCTGGCGGGCACGGCCGGGGTGTTTCAGGTTGGAGCGCTGGCGGTGGCGGCGGCGAGCTTTTTCTCGCCACGTTTTTTCTGCCGATGGCTGTGTCCGACGGGGACGTGCCAAAGCGCGGCTGTGGCGGCGCGGCGCGTGGTCCGCTGGGGCAGCGCAGGTATTCCTGCCTGTACAAGTCCCGGACAGCAGGAATGTCTGCCCCGCTTTGCAGTGTGGATTCTGTTTGTGGGCGTGGGTGCGGCGCTGGCGGGATACCCGTTGTTCGCGTGGCTTGACCCGTTGGCGTTGTTCAATGCGTCTGCCGGGCTGGCGCACAATCACGCGGCGGCAGCGGATTGGGTGACGGGCGCGGGCGTGCTGGCGCTGATGGTGCTTGCGGTGCTTGCGCCGGGGCTGTGGTGCGGGAGGGTTTGCCCGCTGGGGGCGTTTCAGGATTTGCTGCGCCTGCCGCTCCGTCTGCGCAGAGAGGCAACGTTCAGGGCGCAGGCCGCGACGCTGAGCCGCCGCGCGTTTTTAGGGCTGGGGATGGGCGCAGGGTGGTGCGTGGTGGATCCTGGGTTTATGGACGTCGTGCCGGCAGTGTATCCGCCGGGGAGCGTCGATCCGGATCTGTTCCGGCGGCTGTGCTCGGCGTGCGGCGCGTGCGTCCGCGCATGCCCAGCCGGTATTTTGCGGCACAGCACGGCCCTTGCGGCGATGGTTGATTTTTCACGGGGCTATTGCCATGAGGGTTGCACGCGATGCGGCAAGGCCTGCCCGACGGGCGCGATCGCACGGTTCACAGAGGAGACGAAGTATGCGAGCCGCACCGGCGTGGCACGGGTGAATAACGCGCGGTGCAACCTTGCGGACGGGCGTTTGTGCCGTGTGTGCGTGGACACCTGCCCTTATGATGCGTTGGATATTGAGGCGGACGTGGACGGTATGCCGCGTCAGGTCATTGTGGACCGTGAGCGTTGCACGGGGTGCGGCTATTGTGAGTATGTCTGCCCAGCCGCGCCAGTGGCGATTCGGATTGCCAGAAGGAAGAGGGTGATATGAAGAGAGTATCGGATGAGGAGTTGTCGGGCGTGGCGCGCGCGCTTGCGTTCGTGCGGCGCGGGCAGTGGCAGGTGCAGGCGGAGAGGCTGCCGTGGGTGCGGCGCGTGGGGCTGAAGGCGCTGCGGTTCGTCACGCTCGTGGCGGACGGGTTCAAGCGCAACCAGTGCGCGCTCCATGCGGCGTCGCTGACGTTCTATTCGCTGATGTCGCTGGTGCCGGTGCTGGTGCTGGCGTTGTCGCTGGCGCGGGCGCTCGTGGGCGCGGACTATGTGCGCGGGCAGGTTGACACGCACGTTGACGCATGGCTGGCGCAGTTCGAGCAGTCGGTGGACGTCGCGCAGGAGAGCGCGGGAGAGGAGGACGGCGAGCACACGGCGGTGCTGGCGTCGTTCACCGCGCAGGTCAAGGAGGTCACCGACAAGCTCTACACGCAGATCGAGGCCATCCATTTCGGGACGCTGGGGGGCATCGGCCTGGTGATGCTGCTCTGGACGGCCATGGGGATGCTGGGCAAGGTGGAGGGGAGTTTCAACGCGGTGTGGGGCATCGCGAAGTCGCGGCCGTGGATACGGAAATTCTTCGACTACCTCGGCGTGATCCTCATCCTGCCGTTCCTGATCACGGCGGTGTCGTCCGTGCCGATCGCGTCGAAGGTGATGGCGATGATGGACAAGACGGTGGGCGGTGCGACGGCGGCGACGTTCGGCCAGCTGCTGAACAGCGCGTTCTTCAAGACCGGCACGACGCTGGTGTTCGGCACGCTGGCGTTCGCGTTCCTGCTGGGGTTCATGCCGAACGGCCGCGTGAAGGTCAGGTCCGCGTTCGCCGGCGGTTTCGTGACGATCGTGCTGTTCGCCGTATGGCTGAAAATCTGCACCATGCTGCAAGTGGGCATCGCGAAATACAGCGCGTTGTACGGCGGTTTCGCGGTGCTGCCGATCCTGCTCTTGTGGGTGCAGATGAGCTGGCAGATCGTGCTGCTGGGCGCGGAGATCGCATTCGCCGCCCAGAACCGCGACACCTACGTCCTGGAGCAGTACGCGACCGGGGCGAGCCTGCGCGCGCGGCTGATGCTGGCGCTGGCGTTGTGCGCGGAGGCTGCGCGGCAGGCCAAGGCGCAGGGCGGCGGGCCGTTCGCGGCGGAGGCGTTCGCGCGTGCGCGCGGCATCCCGCACCGCCTTGTGCGCGAGGTGCTGGACGACCTGACGCGCAACCGCATCTTCGCCCGCGTGGCGGACGCGCCGGGGCAGTACCTGCTCTACAAGTGCGGCGACAGCATGACCGTCGCGGAGGTCGTCAGCGTGCTGCTCGACAACGGCGAGTCGCCCGCGACGCTCGGCCTTGACAGCCTCGGGCTGGAGGCGCACGAACTCGACAAGACGATTGATGACGTCATCGAAAAGCACTTGGCGATGAAGGTGGATCAAAAGCCGGGAGCGCAGGGCTTCCGCCCTGCTTCGCCAAAACACCTTGACCCCCTAAGTATTCAGGGGGAGGGGACAAAGGCGACCTAGGGGACGAAGGCGTTTTCTCCCCTAAGTCCCTTTCCCCTAATGCCCAATTGCAAGGCGGAAGCCTTGCGCTCCCGGCGATTCCTCTCATTTGGGCGGTTCATGAACCGCCCTTACGGCATCCCCACGCGCACCTTGAAGAAGCACATCCCTTCGGGTATGTCGTTCGGGTCGATGGGTGTCCATTCCGCCGCGTCGAGTGAGGGTTTGGCGAGCAGCGTGTACGCGCGCGTCCCGTCACGGAGATGCGGGTCCCACGTCACGACGGGCTTGTTGTCGTCCATCTCAATCCGCACCGTGAAGCGGTTGTTCGGGTCGGATGGATTCTCAAAACCGATGACGTACAATTCCCAGACGTAGTACCCATTGTTCGGGTCTCTGCTGTTCGCCCGCGCCTCATAGTCCCCGCCGTTCACGCCGTAATGCGTGTCCAGCCACGCATACGGCACAGGCACAGGCGTGGTCTGCGTCTCGGAGCCGGGTATGTACTCATACGCCCCCATGTCCACCGTGCCGTTTTGGATGCGCGGGTTGCTGTCAAAGTCGGTTGTGATGGTGGCCCATACCCAATCACCGATAATGGAATCATACTCTTCAGTTTCATACGACAGATAATCGTTGTTCCCCGAATCGATGCACGGCGACCCTTCCCGCAAATGGAAATCCCCGTCCGCCGCGTCCACGAAAAGCGGATCCGTGTCGATGTTTCCTGTGCCATTGGGCAGCGGGTATGTGCAGGAATAGTTGAAATTGCCCCCAGCATAATTATTTGTCTCGCCGTTGGAAAGGGTGTTCCCCCAGACGATGCAGTTGTTCAGCGTACAGTAACGCGCCCCGCCGCCGTCACCTTCCCGCCATTCTCCTGCGCAAGAAGTGTCGTCCCAGCCTCCTTCCGCAACGTTGCCCGCGAGCGTGCAGTTGTTCAGCGTGCACTCTGCCGCCCCACCGCCGCAGGCAGCCGTGTTACCCGTCAGGATGCAGTTGTTCAGCGTGCTGTACGCTGCTCCGCCGCCGCTGCTGTCCCTGTGATTGCCACCTGTAGCCGAGTTACCCGTCAGCACACAGTTGTTCAGTGTGCCGTCACGCGCTCCGCCGCCGTAGTACCCGTACCCGTTGCGCAAGGTGAACCCGGTGAGGCTGCCATTAAACAGTACCGCGCAAGTCTGTACGCCGCCGCCGTCGATGACGGTATGCGCCGCGCCGTTGACGCTGCGGATCGTGATGATTCCCGCGTAGCGCGTCGTGAACGGCGCATAGACCCCGTTCGTGACGATGACCTCGCCACCTGCCGCGACACAGTTGACGGCCGCTTGCAGGGTTTTCTTGGCCGTCCCCCAACTTGCGCCGTCGCCGCTGTTGTCTGGGCGCGCCGCATCGACATAGACCACGGGCTGCAGCGTGAAAGGCCCGGTCTGCGCCTCATACGCGCCCATGTCCACCGCGCCTCCCGAGAAACGCGGGTTCCCGTCAAGGTCGCTCTCGCTCTCGTCCACGAAGTAGGTGCATCCCGCGTCGATGCACGGCGAGCCGGATTGCAGACGGAAGTCGCCGCCCGCCGGAGACACGAACATCGGATCCTGCGCGATGTTCCCGTACCCTACCGGTAGCGGCGCCGTGCAGGAGAAATCGAACGCGCTACCGCAATGGTTGCTGTGTATGCCGCCCGTGGCGGTGTTCCCCCACACGATACAGTTGGCCAGCCAGCCGTCCAACACGCCGCCGCCGCAGTCCGCCGAATTACCTGACAGCGTACAGTTGTGCAGGCTACTCTGGGAAGCCCCGCCGCCGCACTCAGCCGAATTACCCGAGAGCGTGCAGTTGTACAGGCTGCATTCACTCGCCCCGCCGCCGCACTCTGCCGAGTTGCCCGAGAGCATGCAGTTGACCAAAGAACACTCGTACGTCCCGCCGCCTTCGCCGCCTTCCCATTCTTCCCAGTAATCATTCCAATAGCCTGTCGCCGAGTTACCCACCAGAGTGCAACCGTCCAGTTCACACCCCGCCGCCCCGCCGCCGTATGTCGCCGTGTTGCCCGTCAGGATGCAGTTGTCCAGCGTGCCGTAACACGCCCCGCCGCCTTCGCCGCCTTCCCAGTAATCACCATTCCAATGTCCTGTAGCCGAGTTATCCGCAAGGGTGCAGCCGTTCAGTTCACATCCCGCCGCCCCGCCGCCGTCTGCCGCTGTGTTGTTCGTCAGGATGCAGTTGACCAGCGTTCCGTCATACGCCCCGCCGCCGCTCCCGCCTTCCCAGTAATCACCATTCCAACAGCCTGTCGCCGAGTTACCCGCAAGGGTACAACCGTTCAGGTCACATCCCGCCGCCCCGCCGCCGTCTGCCGCTGTGTTGTTCGTCAGGATGCAGTTGACCAGCGTGCCACCGCGCACCCCGCCGCCGTAGCCGCCTTCCCATGTCCCGCGGTCAATATCCCAATACCCCGCCGCGTTGCCCGCGAGCGTGCAGTTGGCCAGACCGCATTCACACGCCCCGCCACCCTCGGCCGCCATATTGCCCGAGAGGATGCAGTTGTCCAGTGTGCATTCAGCCGCCCCGCCGCCGTAGCCCCAGCACCATTCCCATTCCCACGCCTCATACCCATCGTCCCTGTACCAAAACCCCGCCGCGTTAGCCGTCAGCGTACAGTTGGCCAGCGTGCTTGCGCACGCCCCACCGCCATATTCCGCCGTGTTGCCCGAGAGCGTGCAGTTGTTCAGCGTGGCGCCAAACGCACCGCCCCCTGCACCCCCCGACCGTATCCACTCCCCCCAGTAGTCATCCCAGTACAGGTTCTCCCCCGCCCAGTTGCCCGTCAAGACGCAATTGTTCAGCGTGCTGCCGGAAGCCCCGCCGCCGTACTCCGCGATGTTGTCCATTAATATGCAGTCGTTCAGCGTGCCGCCCCGCGCCCCGCCGCCGCTGTCCTCCAGCCAATCCCACCCATACTCCACAATCCCGTTCATCAGCGTGAACCCTGTGAGGACGGTGTTGGTCTCCGCGTAGAAATGGTAATCGTTCCCTTCGTACACCTCCCCCAGCGTGGCGCAACGCTCCCCCCACCCATCATAAATGCAGGTGCCTCCGCCGTAATAGCCGCCGTCGATGATGGTGACTTCCGCACCGTCCGTGCTCTCGATGGTGATGGCCTTGTTGTAGGAGTTGATGGGGGCATAGACGCCGGGCCCGACAAGCAGGGTGTCGCCGGGTCGGGCGTGGATGATGGCCGTCTGGAGGTTGTCGCCTCCGCCGCTGACGCTGATGGTCGCGGCGCTGGTTGCGGTGGTTGTGGCGATGAGTGTGAGCATGGCGAGGACGCCATGCGCTACCTTTGTCATTTGTGAACGTGTGTTCATTGTCATGTCCTCAGTTAGCCCGTTTATTTTCTAAGGTCGGCTTTCCTGATAGGGCATGGAAAGACGCACCTCTGATTCCTACAATGCATTACAAGAGGCACGCTCAAATGCCCAGACCCAAACACTGCATGTATTTCAGAAGTACGCCTAAAAAAAGGACGTACCTCATACTTACACTTGAGTCTTAAAAACTCTTGCAAATAACAATGTCATCAACAAGTTTGAGCGTTTTCTCGTAATATGTTCCGTACAAAAGTACAAAACAAATTTTGCGAAGGAAGTGTGACCTTCGCGACAAGGTGTCACGGGAACGCCCCGTGACGGTCAAAGAACCAGTATCCCCGAAGGCAACACCCGCTGCCCCGGAAAGATGCAATAAACGTTACCTTTTCCGTAGCCGCATTGCAAGGGCAAAAAGCGGGGCGGATGTTTTTTTCTCGCGCAAAGGCGCGGAGACGCAGAGGGAAGTGATAGGTAATAGGTGATAAGTAATAGGTGATAGGTAAAATGTAAAAGGTAAAAGGTGATAGGTGATAGGTAATAGGTAATAGGTGATAAGTGATAGCGATTTCTGTTTGCCAGTAACCTATTACTTATTACCTATTACTTCCCTTTGCGACCTTTGTGTCTTTGTGTGAGATATTATTTCTCTGCGTCTCTGCGCGAATATTTTCTCACACAAAGGCACAAAGGTCACAACGTTCGTTAACCGCAGATGACGCGGATTTCACAGATTTAAAAAACATCTGCGCAATCTGTGTCATCTGTGGTTCAAAATAATCCTGTAAATCCTGTTCATCCTGTCAAAAACAAATCCCCAGCGTTCACGATGGGCACTCTTTTCAAGGTGGCGTGTCGGCGCTATTGTGTTCCTCTCGCGCTGAACGCGCACCCGCAGTAGCGTTGGCGGTAAAGGCCGAGTTCGGAGGCGAGGCGGACGCTGTGGCGGAAGCCGTCGCCTTTCTTGAAATCCATTGCCAGGAATTGTGCGCCGCCGATGGCTTGCCCAATCCCGAAGATGAGCGGCGTGGGCTTGTGCGGGCTGACGGTGAGGGACGTGGCGAATGCGTCGAAGCCTTGCGCCGTCATCGCGCGGTGCGTGCGCGAGAGGCTGTAGCGGAAACACCGCGCGCAACGCTCGCCCCGCTCCGGCGCGGTCTCGAACCCGGCGGCGACGTCGGCGAGCCAGTCGTCGTGGCGCGTCTCGTCAACGATGAGCGGCACGTCCCAACGCTCGGCCAGCGTCCGCACGGCATCCAGCCGCCGCGCGTATTCCTCCGCCGGGGCGATGTTCGCGTTCGAGAAAAACAGCGTCACCGCATGGTCGCGCTCCCGCAACGTTGAAACGCAGTGGGTCGCGCACGGGGCACAGCAGGTGTGGAGGAGGAGGTTCATGGGAATTTTAGATTTTAGATTTTAGATTGCAGATTTTAGATTGCAGATTGTAGGTTGTAGATTGTAGGTTGTAGATTGTAGATTGCAGGTTGCAGGTTGCAGATTGCAGGTTGCAGATTGTAGGTTGTAGGTTGCAGGTTGCAGATTGCAGATTGTAGGTTGACACGTAAATTCCCTTCCCTAAACCTAAAATTCGTCACGCTTGTTTGCCGGGTAAAGACCTCCGCTTCGGGATGCTAAGAATAGGATGTCGTCACGGAAACGTTCCAAGAGTTTGTCGTAGGTCTCGGCATCCGCTTCGCTTGGGGTCCGGGTGTCGCCGGTTTTCAGCACGGAGCCGATTTGCTCGAAGCCGCTCCACTGCCCGGTCCCGACGGCGGCGAGCGCGGCGGCGCCCAGCGCGGCGGCGTCCTGGCCGATGTTCGTTGTCTTGACCGCGACCCGCAGGGCATCGGCGTAAATCTGCCGCCAGACACTGCTGATCGCGCCGCCGCCGACAACAATCATCTCGGCGCGGATGTCGGAGAGCGAGCGGAACGCGTCCAGCACGAGGCGCAGGTTCAGGGCGATCCCTTCCATCACGGCGCGGGTCATGTCGGCGCGGGTGTGCGTCAGGTCGAGCCCGAGGAACGCGCCGCGAATCGACGGGCTGGGGTCGAGCGACGAGCCGCCGCCGAGGCTGGGGTTGTGCAGCAGCCCCCTCGCGCCGGGCGGCGAGCCCGCCGCCTCGTCGATCATCAGTTCGTAGGCGTTGCGGTTTTCCGCCGCCGCCCGCACGATGAGGTCGCGGCACACCTGATCGCGCAGCCAGCGGAACGTCGTGCCGCTGGAGAAGATGGCGAGCGCGGACGCGAACATGTCGGGGACGACGTGCGTGAAGACGTAAGGCTTCGTGCGCGTGTCGAGCAGCGGCTTCGCGTCGGTGACGGCCACCCACGACGACGAGCCGAGCGACGCATACGAGCGTCCCGCCGAGAAGCACCCCGCGCCGAGCGCCATGCAGGAGTTGTCAACGCCCCCCGCCGCGACGAGGAGCGACGGGGACAGCCCGAGCGCCTCTGCGGCTTGCGGGGTGAGCGCCCCGAGGATTTCCGTTGACGGGACAATCTTCGGGAACAGCGACGGGGCAAGCCCGGCGGCGCGGATCAAATCGTCGTCGTAACACCAGCCCGTCAGGCTGTAGCCGCCGCAACCGGAGGCGTAACTGTAGTCGGTTGCTTGGACGCCGGTGAGCCGGTAGTTGATGTAATCCTTCGTGCCGAGAATTTTTGCGACGCGGCGGAAGAGGTCCGGCTCGTTGTTTTTGTGCCAGAGGATTTTGAAGAGCGTGTAGTGCGCAGGCGGAAACCCGTTGCCCGTGCGCAGGTACCACGCCTCGGGATCGACCTCGCGGAAATAGACGGCCGCCTCGCTGACGGCGCGGCTGTCCGACCAGATCGGCGTCGCCTCGCGCAGCAG
The DNA here is from genome assembly GCA_009778475.1 of Kiritimatiellota bacterium. Classification (GTDB taxonomy): domain Bacteria; phylum Verrucomicrobiota; class Kiritimatiellia; order RFP12; family UBA1067; genus WRJS01. The sequence goes on from WRJS01000007.1 coordinate 36,800, forward strand.
GTTACCGTCCGCATCGAGCGGCACGCAACCGAGGCTATGCCCGGAGACCGCAAGCGAAGCGATGTCATGCTTCGTGACGCCTTGCGCACGCGCGGACTCCAGCAAGCGCCGCGTGCTGCGGACGACGGCATCCCACCAATCGGACGGGCGTTGCTCGTGCATTCCCGCGCCGGGGTAAAACGTCTCGTAAGGCTCGAACACCGACGCCAGCCGCACACCGTCCGCATCAAACAGCGACGCCTTGTTTCCGCCCGTGCCTAAATCATGTGAAAGAATCAAGCGTTTCATAGGGGTTTAAGATTTGAGATTTGAAATGGATTTGCTCCTCTGTTTTTTACGAACCACAATGGACACTCTTCAATGAGATTCCTCCACATCCTACACCTCCTTTTCAAGAACCAAAGACAGCATAGCAGAAAACCCGTCGGCAGTATATCTTTTTTTAGGCGAATCGTTCCTTTCGCTGGCGTTGACACGCCGTATCCGCTGTGGCATACTATGGCACATGAAATCATTGCGTTTGTTGTCAATCGCGCTCCTGCCGTGCATGGTGGCCGTGGCGCAGGAGTTGCCGGGGGAGAAGGGGGAGAAGGAGGCGCTCGGCTCCGAATGGTTCCCGAGCCGTATGCATTGCTTCGTGTTCCGCAACTGGGCGTGCGTGCCGCAGGCGCGGCTGGCTGAGGTCGTCGGCGCGGAGCCGCGGCAGATGGAGGCGCTGGCGTTGTCCATGGGCTTACCGAAACAGGGCGATATCGACCCCGGCTGGCTGACGCGCGGCTACATCACGGTGCTGCGGCGCAACTGGCACCTGTTGCCTTATGACCAGCTCGTGGCGCTGCTGGGGCAGTCGCGAGAGCAGTTGCGCTACAACCTGCTGGAGGATGATTTCCTGTTCCATAAACTGGGGTCGATGAAGCCGAAGTGCGAGCCGCTGAAATGGGACGATGCCTATCAGGATGCGGCCGCGTATCCTGTGCGGAAAACCGATCTCCCGCCGCCCGCCGCGACGCGCGAGCCGCGCTTCGCGTTCATCCCGAGGCTGCAAGCTGCGGACGGGACCGCGCCGCGCACCGCGCCGGGTGAATCGCAGTTCGGGCTGCGTCTCATCTTCTCGTACTTCGCGGAATACGGCGACCCGCTGTCCGACCCCGAGGTGTCCTCGTACCCCGACGGGCTGTTGCAGCGCTTGGCGGCGCAGGGCGTGAACGGCGTGTGGGTCCACACCGTGTTGCGGACGCTGGCGAAGGACGCGGCGTTCCCCGAGTTCGGCGAGGGGTGTGAGAAGCGCATGGACGGGTTGCGTGCGTTGGTCGCCCGCGCGGAGAAATACGGCATCAAGGTTTACCTCTATGTGAACGAGCCGCGCGCGATGCCGGCCGCGTTTTTCGAGGCCGCCCCCGCGCGGGCCGCGATGCGCGGCGTGAGGACGCCGGAGGGCAACTTCCGCATGTGCGTGTCCAACCCCGAGGTGCGGCGCTGGATGCGCGACGCGCTCGCAGACGTGTTCACGCGGGTGCCGGGGCTGGGCGGCGTGTTCACCATCACCGCGTCGGAGAACGCGACAAGCTGCGCGGCGCACAACGTGCAGTCGCAGTGCGAGCACTGCAAGGATCGCGATTATGCGGAGATGATCGCGGAGGTCAATCAGGTCATCCGCGACGGCGTGAAATGCGTCGCGCCGGATGCCAAGGTGATCGTCTGGGACTGGGGCTGGCACGGTCACGGCGATGCGGTGGACATCATCGAAAAACTGCCGGCGGACTGCTGCTTCATGTCGGTCAGCGAATGGCAGCTGCCGATTGAGCGCGGCGGCGTGAAGTCGGCGGTCGGCGAATATTCGATGTCCGCCGTGGGCCCCGGCCCGCGCGCCGTGAGGCACTGGGCGGCGGCCAAGGCGCGGGGCATGACCTGCATCGCGAAGATACAGGCCGGCACGACGTGGGAACTCGGGTCGTTCCCGTACCTGCCGGTGATGGACCTCGTGGCGGAGCATGCGCAGAACCTCTCGACGGCGGGCGTGGACGGCCTGATGCTGAGCTGGAGCCTGGGCTGTTACCCGTCGCCTAACCTAGAAGTGTTTCAGCGTTTTACGAAGGGCACACACGCGCATGCGGTGCTATACGCGCTCGCGCGGGAGCGTTACGGAGGCACGGCCGCAGGGCGGATGTGTGAGACGTGGGCGATTTTCTCGGCGAACTTTCGCGAGTACCCGTACCACATCGGGACACTGTACAACGGCCCCCAGCACGTGGGTCCCGCGAACCCGTTTTACCTCCGCCCGACAGGGTACAAGGCGACGATGGTCGGGATACCGTATGACGACCTGACGGCGTGGCGGGCGGTCTATCCCGAGGACGTGTGGATAAGGCAGATGCGGAAAGTCGCCGAGGGTTTTGAGGTCGGGTGCGTGATCTACGCCATGGCCATCGCGCGGATGAACGACGCCGCAAAGAGCGAAGCGCAACGCGAGCTGGACATATTCCAGGCGCAAGGTCTGCACTTCGCGTCATGCGCGAATCAGGCGGCGTTCGTCGTGGCGCGGAACGCGAATGACAAAGTGGCCATGCGGCGCATCGTGACGGACGAGATCGCGATTGTGAAACAGTTACTGCCCCTTGTGGAGGCCGACTCGCGCATCGGCTACGAATCCTCCAACCACTATTTCTACATTCCGCAGGATCTGCTCGAAAAGCTCATCAACTGCGAGTATGTGCTGGAGCAGTTGAAAAAAACGGACGAATAAATGTTACACAGAGAAACACAGAGATGCCACAGAGGGTCACAGGGAATTTCTAAAAAACGCTGTGTGCCTTTGTGTTACCCTGTGGCACTCTGTGCGATGAAAACGGGGGACAAAGGAGATCAGTGATGAAAGCGACAGGCGTGAGCGTCATAATGGCGATGTTAGCGTGGACAGTGGCGGTGAATGCCGCACCTGCAGAACCGAAGGGGGAGCTCGTTCCGATTAAAATTGATTTGCCGCAACCGGCGCGGTGGCCGGGCAGCCCAGGGGAAATCAAGGAGGTGCCGAACCTGGAGCCGTCACGCGACGGCAAGCCCTACCCGCAGATTTTTGCCCCGGAGGGGTGCGGCCGACTGCTCTCCAAAGGCTGCAAGGTGACTTCCAGCGACCTTAGCCCCGTGGTGGGTGATCTGGCGTTCGTCACGGACGGGCGCAAGGAAGAGGCGGCGGACGAGAACGTGCGCCTTGTGCTGCACGACAGGCTCCAGTGGATACAGATCGATTTGGGCGCTCAGCGGGAGATTCATGCGGTATGCTTGTGGCACTCGTTCTCGCCGAGAATCCGGGTTTACTTTGACGTGATCGTGCAGGTCTCGGACGACCCGGACTTCATGGAGGAGGTCGCGACCCTCTTCAACAACGACCACGACAACAGCGCGAAGCTGGGCGCCGGCAAAGACTTCGAATACATCGAGACGCACGAGGGGCGCCCAATCGCGGCGAACGGAGTAAAGGGGCGCTATGTGCGGTGCTACAGCAACGGCAACATCCGCGATGCCTCCAACGCCTACGTTCAGGTCGAGGTTTTCGGCCGTGCCCCTTAGGGGCAAGCCCCTCCAAAAACGAAAAAAGATGATGGCGCAGGTCTTTTCAAATGAACCGATTTCGGATAAACTAAATAATTTCGTGATTTCGGATCAGAAGGACAATGAAGCGGACCATACAACAGATTATCGCCATCGCGAAGGCAACCGTCTTGGAGTCGGTGCAGCAGCCGATCGCATTCCTCATCCTCGCGGCGGGGGTGTTGTCCACGCTGCTGGTGCCGGTGTTCCAGTTCCACCGCTTCAGCGAGGACGGCCGGTTGGCGCGTGACAGCGGGCTGTCGTGCATGTTGGTGTTCGGCCTCGTATTGGCGGTGACGACGGCCGGGAGCGCGGTGGCCGCAGAAATCACGCGCGGGACGGCGGCGGCAATCATCGGCAAACCCGTCTCGCGCGTGACGTTCGTCGTCTCGAAGTGGCTGGGCATCTGCGGGGTGCTGCTCATCTTCTGGCTCGGCATCTGCGCGGCGACCCTGCTGGCGGAGCGCGGATCCTACCATTTCGTCATGCCGGACGAGTGCGCGCACGAGGACCCCGGCGTGACCTGCGCTTGTTGCGAATCGCCGGGGCATCAGATGGACACCGTGACGCTGACGCTCGGCATCTGCGGCGTGGGCGCGGCGATGCTGCTGGCGGCGCTCCGCCACTACTTTAAACGGCGGCGCTTCGGGGTGAGCGCGTTCGTCGGTGTTGCGGTCTCGCAGCTGTGCGTCGCGGGCCTGTGCGGGTTCTACAGCCGTTTCGGCAACCTGCGCATGATGCGCCCGGATACGGCGGCGTATCTGCCGGACCTCGACTGGCGCATCCTGCCGGCGGCCCTGCTGGTTCTCTTCGCGCTCATGCTCTTCGCGGCGTTGGCGACGGCGCTGGCCACGCGCCTGCCGACCGGGCCCGTGCTGGCCGTCTGCGTCTTGGCGCTTGTCCTCGGGTTGGCGGGCGACTCGTTCGCCGCGGGCGCGGGCCTCGCGTCCTGGCGCGGCCTGCTCGCGGGGCTGGTGCCGGACATACAGCATTTCTGGATGTGCGACGCGCTGGCGCACGGCGGGCGCATCGCGTGGCCATACGTCGCGGAAGCGGCCGTGTACGCGCTGAGCTGCTGCGCGCTGTTCCTCACGGCCGGGTGTCTCGCGTTCCGGCTGCGGGACCTTGGGTAAACGGATGAGAAGTTATGACATTGCCGCACATTGGTTTCGGATTAGACAGGATTTACAGGATGAGTAGGATTTACAGGATTGCCCGTTTTTCGAAGCATCATATCCTGTCAAAGATGAGGCGTTATGACATTGCCGCACATTGGTTTCGGATTAGACAGGATTTACAGGATTGCCCGTTTTTCGAGGCATCATAATCCTGTCAAAAAGGATATTGTTCATGATGAACCCGCCACTGATTGAAACGCAGTCCCTCTGCAAGACATTCCGCGACTTCTGGCGCAGGCCGGTCGTCGAAGCCGTGAAGGATCTCGGCCTCTGCGTGGAGCGCGGCGAGGTCTTCGGCCTGCTCGGCCCGAACGGCTCGGGGAAAAGCACGACCCTCAAAATGCTGCTCGGCCTGCTACACCCGTCGTCGGGGAACGTCCGCGTGTTCGGCAAGGCCCCGCAGGACGTGATGGTCAAGGCGCGTATCGGGTACCTGCCCGAAGTCTCTCACCTGCATGCGTTCCTGACCCCGCGTGAGACGCTGATGTATTACGCCGCGCTTTTCGGGATGCCGCGCCAAGGCGCGGTGCGGCGTACGGGCGAGCTGCTGGAGATGGTCGGCCTGACGCACGCCGCGGACCGCGCCGTCGGGCGGTTCTCGAAAGGCATGGCCCGCCGCGTGGGGCTGGCGCAGGCCCTCGTGAACGCGCCCGATCTGCTCATCCTCGACGAGCCGACATCCGGTCTGGACCCCATCGGCTGCCGCGAGGTCAAGGACCTCATCCACCTGCTCTCGCAGGCGGGCGTGACCGTGCTGATGACCTCCCACCTGCTTGCGGACGTGGAGGACGTGTGCGCCCGCGTCGCCATCATGGACAAGGGCGTCCTCCGCGCACACGGCCCGATACGCGACCTCCTGCGCACCCCCGACGTCATCCGCTTCTCCGTCCAAGGCCTCTCGGAGGGCGATGCGGCATCCGTCCGCGCCATCATCGAGAAACACGCCGGGCATCCCGTCCAACAGGACTACCCCGAGATGAGCCTCGAGGCGTACTTCCTCAATGTCGTCAACCGCGACGCGCCGCAGAAGGCGTTCGAGGTCGCCCCGTTCCTGAAACCATGAGGGGACGCTCTCACGCAAAGGCACAAAGGTCACGAGAATTATTTTTGACAGGATTAACAGGATTGACAGGATTATGCCACGCATTCAAAAAACCTTTGTGTCCTCCGTGCCTTTGTGTGAGTTAAAAAGTATGCGTAGGGTGCTCGGCATCACCCTGCTCGCGATACGCGCCTCGCTGCGGACGAAGGCCGTCGTCGCGCTCTTCGCGCTGCTGGCCGTGTGCGTGCTGCTGCTGCCCAGTGTCATCAAGAGTGACGGCACGGCCGAGGGGTCCTGCCGCATCCTGCTGATGTACACCGTGGGCTTCTCCTTCGGCATCCTCTGCCTCTCCACGCTCTGGGCGGCGTGCGCCTTGTTCGCGGCGGAGATTGACAGCCTGCGGATTCAGCTCTCGGCGGTCAAGCCCGTGCGCGCCGCCGAGTTCTGGCTCGGCAAATGGCTCGCCCTGCTGCTGCTGAACGCCTTCCTGCTGGCGGCCGTCTATGGCGGCGTGTACGCGCAGCTCCGCTGGCAGATGCGCGCGAACGGCTGGGGCGAACAAATCGCGCTTACCAGCCGGACGGTTGCGCGCCCAATCCTCCCGAGTGTCGCCCAAGAGGTCCGCGAGACGTACGCCCTGCTGAAGGCGCGTGACAATCTTCCCGAGGGCATGAGCGAGCGCGCCATCCTGCGCGCCCTCGCGCAGAATGCGCAGGAGCGCTACGACCTCATCAACCCCGGCGAGGAAAAGCACTGGCGCTTCACCCTCGCGCGTCCACTGCGGACAGGCGAGGCCATCACCGTGCGTATCCGCTTCGACACCGAGTTCAGCACGCGCACGGCGGTGCAGGGCTTCTGCCGCCTCTCCTCCGGCGACCGTGCCGTCGAGGTCCCCCTCGATGATTTCTCCCTCAACGAGATTGAGTTCGAAATCGCCGCCGAGGCCTTCGGCGCGGCTGACGCGTTCACCCTGAGCTTCCGCCACACGGGCGACCCGCAGGAATCCTCCGCGCTCATGCTGCGCTTCCGCCAAGACGTGGCGCTGCTGACCGCTGGGGGGACGTTCGAGGCGAACCTCGCCCGTTCCGCGCTGATCCAGTGGAGCGTGCTGGCCCTGCTGGCCGCGTTCGGGCTCACGCTCAGCACGGGTTTTTCGATGCCCGTCGCGATGTTCACTGCCACCGTCCTGCTGGTGCTGACGATCGTCGGGCAATCCGTTGTGGAGGGCACCTCGCATGAGGACGAGCAAGAGTGGTCGAACCGCCCCGGCATCTGGGTCTCACGTGGTGTCACCACGCTCACGCAGCACGCCACGCAGAACGCCCCGCTCGAATCCGTCATCCGCGGCGAGCGCGTCGATGCCAAGGCCCTCCGCGCCGCCCTGCTCTGGAATGTCCTGCTCACCCCGGCCCTCTTCGCCCTCCTCGGCACGCACATCCTCCGCCGCCGCGAGCTGGCGGGATGAGGGCGCATGAAAAAAAATGGATTTACTGCTTGCTTTTATGGCACGGGTTTTGGTAAATTGATTTTTCTTTTGACGCACGGGGCGGTAGCTCAGTTGGTAGAGCATCACGTTCGCAACGTGGGGGTCGGGAGTTCGAATCTCCTCCGCTCCACCATTTGGATGGGTAGCATTCAAATGTCCCCCGTCGCTCTCGGCATTATTTCAGGGTTGACCTTTTCGGCAAGTTCTGCCAAACTAATGACCGTTTCTTTTCCCCGGAAAGGGCCGAGAGCGTTGAGTAACAGAGAGACCAGTTGAATGATTGATAACGTTTGTGTGTTCGCAGGGCAGGGGGCGCAGGCCCCGGGTATGGGCAAGGATTTGGCGGCGGATCCCGAGGTCGCGGCGTTGTTCGGCCGCGCCAATGCCGTCCTGGGCTTCGACATTGCCACGCTCTGCTTCGAGGGCCCTGCGGAGGAACTCACGAAGTCGGACATCTGCCAGCCCGCGATTTTCACCGTCAGCGTGGCGGCGTTCCGCGCGTTTCAGAAGCGTTTCCCGTCCGTATCTTTCGCCATGGCGGGGGGGCTGAGCCTGGGCGAGTGGACGGCCCTGCACGTCGCGGGGGTCTTGGATTTCGATGACGCCTTGCGCGTCTTGGAGGCGCGGGGGCGGTTCATGCAGCAGGCCTGCGAGGAGCAGCCCAGCGGCATGGTCAGCGTCATGGGCGCGACGCCGGAGCAGATTGCGGAGCTTTGCGGGACGTGCGGCATCACGGTGGCCAACATCAACTCGGACGCGCAGATTGTGCTGTCGGGGCGCAAGGAGGGGGTCGCCGCCGCCGCGCAGGCCGCGGGCGAGATGGGCTTGCGTGCGATCGTGCTGAACGTGGCGGGCGCGTTCCATTCGCCGCTGATGGCGTCGGCCCGCGCGAAGCTGGCGGATGTGCTGGAGGGCATCGATTTCAAGCCGCCGCAGATTCCCGTGCTGTCGAACGTGACGGGCGCGCCGCACAGCAGTGACCCCGTGGAGATGAAGGCGGCCATGCTGCGGCAGGTCACGGAGTCGGTGCGCTGGGCGGACTGCATCAAGGGCGCGGTCGCGGCGGGCGGGGCGACGTTCGTGGAGTTCGGCCCCGGCAAGGTGCTGTCCGGATTGATTAAGCGCATCGATAAGAATGTCGCGACGCTCAACGTGTCGGATGTGCCGACGCTGGAGGGGATTGTTTTTTGATTTTTGACTGGTTTGTTTTTTTGATTTGACAGGATTAACAGGATTTTACGGATTCACAGGATTGCATTAGAGAAGAGGATAGGGATGGAGCATTTGACGGGTTTGCTTTTTTGACAGGATTAACAGGATTTTACGGATTAACAGGATTGCGTTAGAGAAGAGGACAGGGATGGAGCACGAGAAAACAGAGGTTGTCATCACGGATATTAAGATACCGTTCTGGTCGATGGTTGTCTTAATCATCAAGTGGACAATAGCGGCCATTCCTGCGGCGATTATTCTGTTTTTGATTGGTCTTGTTCTAACTGTTCTTTTTGGCGCAACGCTGGGTGGGTGTTTTGCCCTTATGAGGTAAAGGAGAATTTATGAAACCATTTGAAGGAAAAGTCGCTATCGTCACAGGAGCCGCGCGCGGCATCGGCCGGGCCATCGCGGAGCGGCTGGCGTGTGACGGCGCGGACGTGGTGATTTGTGATTTGCAGGCCGAGTGGCTTGCGGAGACCGCGGAGGCGATCCGTTCGGCGGGTCGTCAGGCGCTGCCGCTGGCGGTGGACGTGGGGGACGGCGAGTCCGTCGCCGCGTGCGTCGCGGAAGCGGTGAAGGCGTTCGGCAGGGTTGACGTCATGGTCAACAACGCCGGCATCACGAAGGACACGCTGCTGGTGCGTATGACGGATGAGGCTTGGGACGACGTGCTGCGCGTCAACCTGAAGGGGACGTTCCTCTTCACGCGCGCGGTCGCCAAGCACATGATGAAACAGCGCGGCGGCGCGATCGTGAACATCGCCTCGGTGATCGGCCTGATCGGCAACGCCGGGCAGTGCAACTACGCGGCCTCCAAGGCAGGGGTGATCGCGCTGACCAAGTCCACCGCCAAAGAGCTGGCGGGCAGGGGCGTGAGGGTCAACGCGATCGCGCCGGGGTTCATTTCGTCGAAGATGACGGATGCGCTGTCGCAGGAGATACGTGAGCAGATGCTGGCGAACATCCCGCTGGCCCGCTTCGGCGAGCCGGAGGATATCGCCAAGGCGGTCGCGTTCCTCGCTTCGGAAGAGGCGAGCTACGTGACGGGCCAGGTATTGAGCGTGAACGGCGGGATGGTCATGTAAAGGTGTAAACAGGCGCGGCGGGTGTCGCAGCCGAGAACAGGAAAACGCAAGGAGAGAGACATGTCAGGCAAACTCGAAGATCGGGTCAAGGAAATCATTGTTGATCAATTGGGCGTCAACGCAGAGCAAGTCACCCCGGAGGCATCGTTCATCGATGACCTGGGCGCGGACTCATTGGATACCGTTGAGCTGATCATGGCGTTCGAAGAAGAGTTCGGGTCGGAAATCCCGGACGAGGACGCAGAGAAGCTGACGTCGGTGGGCAAAGTGCTCGACTACCTGAAAGACAAAGGGCTGGATAAGGAATAAGCGCCTTTCACCCAAAAATAAAACCGGGCAGACGGAAGTCTGCCCGGTTTTATTTTTGTCCTCGCCATGGGTTTGGGTTAGAGCGTCACCCACGCGCCCTTCTTCTTGGAGCTGGTCACGGCGGCCCCGAGGAACTTCATGCCCAGCACGCCCTCGTCGATGCCGGGGTGGTCATAGGCCTGCGCGACGCCCTTCTCGCCCTTGAGCGCGCGGATCTTGCGCTCGAGCGACGTGTGGAGGTTCCCGAGGGCCTCGAGGAAGTCCTCGTGGTGGCCGGACGGGATGCGCCCGTAGGATTTCACGATGTCGGGCGTCTCCGCCGTGAAGCTGTTCTGGAAGTAGGTCACGCGCGTCGCGCCGTCGAGGAAGTGCAGCTCCTCGGCCTGCTCCTGCGCCCACTCGATCGACCCCTTGCTGCCGTAGATGCGGAAGCCGTTGTCGTTCTTGTGGCCGATGGCGATCTGCGTGGAGGTCAGCACGAGCGTGGCGCCGTTGGAGAGCTCGCCGAAGACGTTGAAATCGTCGTCCAGCTTGCGGCCGGGCAGGGCGGTCAGTTTGGCGGAGACTTTCTTCAGCCCGAGGCCAGTCGTCCAGAGCGCGTTGATGAGCGCGTGCGTGCCGATGTCGCCACCGCAGCCGGAGATGCCGGACATCTTCGGGTTCGTGCGCCACGAGGCCTGCTGGTTGCCCTCCTTCTCCAGCAGCGTCGCGAGCCACCCCTGATTGTAGTAGGTCTCGACCTTGCGCACGTCGCCGATCTTGCCCTGCTTGATGAGCTCGCGCGCGAGCATCATCATCTGGTGCCCGGTGTAGGTGTGCGACAGCGCGAACGGCGCATTCTTCTTGCGTTTCGCGAGGGCCTTCAGGTCGGTCGCCTCTTTCAGCGTGTAACACATCGGCTTCTCGCACATCACGGGCAGGCCCGCCGCGAGGCATGCCATGGCCTGCTCGGCGTGGAGGAAGTTGGGCGTGACGATCGTCACGTAGTCCAGATCCAGGTTGCCCGCCTTCCAGTCCGCGATCATCGCCTTGTAATCGGGGTAGCCGACCACGCCCCACTCGTCCGCGAACTTCTCGCACAGCGCGGGGTCCTGATGCAGTGCGCCCGCGACGACCTCGCGCGTCGCGTCCAAGGAAATCGCGCGGTGGTGGACCTTACCGAAGAATCCGCCGCCGCCGCCAATCATACCGACTTTCAGTTTTCTCATGACACGTCCTTAACCTGACAATTCGGAAATACCATCCGAGGGTTAATCTTCGCACGCCTAATACGCAAAGATTGATAAGAGAGTATAGCGCACCGACGACGCTTTAGCAAGCGGCATGTTGGGTGGACACGGGAAGTTTTTGTTTGCGAACTTTTTGCCGTTACCGAATACGCTAGCTTGCGGGGGCGACGCCCTCGTCAAGGGGCAACTTGATTTCAACAGGGGGGCCGAGGAATTTGGGGCGGACGCCGAAGAGGATGTCGAGGACGGTCTTGACGCGGGCGAAGAGCTCGCGCAGCTTAGTCTTGGTGCTGTAGGGTGCGCTGACCTCTTGCGCGTTGAAGCCGATGGCATCGATACCGTTGTGGCGGGCGATGCAGATGGCCCGCTGGTTGTGGAACCGCTGGGAGATGATGGTGATGCGGTGCTGCCCGAAGATGGCTTTGACCCGCACGACCGAGTCGAGCGTGCGGAACCCAGCGTAGTCGCAGTAAATTCGCTCGGCTGGGACGCCAGCGGAGATGAGCGCGTCCTTCATGTCCGTGGGCTCGTCGTAGTTGGCAGCATGGTTGTCGCCGCTGACGATGATGGCGTTGATTTTCCCGGCCTCGAAGAGCCGCGCGGCGGCGGCGATGCGGTGGGCGAAAAACAGGTTGCCCCGCCCGTCGGGCAGCGTGCGCGAACAGCCCAGCACCAGCCCCACATCGTTGTGCGGGATGAAGGCGGAATCGGAATAGGTGCGCCCCTTCGAGCAGGAGGCGATGATCTGCGCCGCGCCGAACACGGCGAGGCAGGCGCACGCGACAATTCCGCACACCAGCCTCACAAAGAGTTTTTTCGTTATTCTCATTTCGACCTCTTTTCCATCGGGTGGTCGAAGGCGGCGACTTCGCAGGGCATACGGCGGGAGAGGAGGCCGAGCAGGAAGCGGATGCCGTACACGGTGTGCGTGGCCATCACGCCGAGCCATGTGACAATCCACATCGGGAGCGAGAGGGTGAATGACGCGATGAACGTGATGAGCGCGTAGCACGACAACGCGCCGAGGTAGGCGTAGCGGATCCACGGGTGCAGGAGCGCGAGCGGTGCGCCGATCACCACCCCCAGCACGAAGAGCGTGGGGATGAGGTAACTCAGGCGGAGGGAAGTGTCGGGGAAGCGTTTCGCGAAGTGGCCGCGGTGGAGCGCGTAACGGCCGATCTGCCGCAGGTGCGGCAGGAAGAGCGGTCGGCGGTGGTGATAGACAATCGCCCACGGGTCGTAGACGATGCGCTTCTTGTGGCGCAGCACGACGTCGGCGCAGAGGATGGTGTCCTCGCCGGGCCAGAAGTCGGTGCGGTAGCCGCCGATGGCGTTGAGGAGGCTGGTGCGGATGAAGAGGTTGCAGCTGGGGTAGTCGTCGATGTTGGGGCGGACGCGGTCGCCGGTGTAGCGGTAGCGGTAGTTGCCGGAGACGAGGCGGTTGGCGTAGACGCGGCCGCCGGCCTGCGCGAGGAAGGGGTCGTTCGGCGGGGTCACGCCGGGGCCGCCCACGCCGCCCACGTCGTCGAGCGCAAAGTATTTGACGGCGTGCTCGAGCCAGTTGGGGACGGGGTACGCGTCGTCGTCGAGGAACGCGACGACCTCGCCTTTCGCGGCGCGGATGCCGATGTTGCGCTTCTCGGCCGGGCGCGTCTTGCCCGTGGGGATGATGGAGAGGGGGAAGGGGGATGAATGTCCAATATCCAACACGGAATATCCAATATCCAAGGAGCGCATTTCACTTGGGCATTGATTATTCTGCAAGACCTTCGGAGACGGATAATCATCCGTCTCTACGCTTGCTCCCTTTCCCGCCGTCGCCCTACCGGTCATTGCCTCATGGCGCATTTCACTTGGACATTGATTATTCCTTGTTGGATATTGGATATTCTGCAAGACCTTCGGAGACGGATAATCATCCGTCTCTACGCTTGCTCCCGTCTCCGCCGTCGCCCTACCGGCCATTGCCCCGTAGCGCATTTCACTTGGACATTGATTATTCCGTGTTGGATATTGGATATTCTCTCCCTCCCCATCCGGGAGAACGAGCACCTCGAAGTGCGGGTAGGTCTGGGCGGCGAGGGCGTTGAGGCATTCGGTGAGGTACGCGCTGGGGGCTGGGCAGGCGATGACCACGGAGACGGTGATTGGCGCGGCGGGCGCGGGCGCGACCTCGACGCTCTCGTAGTAGCGCAGGACGCGGAGGCGGTAGAAGATGGCGAGCGTGTCGATCATCACCTGCTTGACGTTCGTCCATGTGAGGCTGCCGACCTTGTTGCCGAAGTGCATCTCGATGGGGGCCTCGGCGACGGTGAAGCCTTTGGCGTGGGCGATGGACAGCACCTCGAGGTCGAACGCGAAGGCCTTGACGAGCATACGGTCGAACGACCACTGGAGGGCATCGCGCGAAAAGAGTTTCATGCCCGTCTGCGTGTCGGTGATCGGGAGGCCGACGAGCAGGCGCACCATCGTGTAGTACACGCTGCTTGCGAGGCGGCGCGTCCAGGGGTAGTCGATGACGGAGTCGGGGTGGCGCTTGGAGCCGACGACGATGGCGGCGCGCTTGCCCAGCATGATGTCGAAGAAGGTCGTGACACGCGTGGGCGAGAGGTCGAGGTCGCCGTCGAGCAGCAAGATGTGCGTCCCGCGCGAGGCCTCGAACCCGCGCCGCAGGGCGTTGCCCTTGCCCGCGTTGACCTTGACATAGACGGGGCGGACATGCTCGGGGTCGCGCGCGGCGGCGGTGCGGATGGCGTCGGCGGTGTGGTCCGCGCTCCCGTCGTCCACGGGCAGCACCTCGAACGGGATATTGCCGCGCAGCAGTCCGCACACGGTCTCGATGTTGCGGCCGATGACCGTTTCGAGGCCGTAGGCGGGCATGATGACGCTGAGGCTGCCGGACGCGCCGAGGCACGTCCGTGCGGCCTGCCAAATATTTTTATCGTTTTCTGTGGTCATTTTCCCGTCATCCAAGTACAATAGATGTTCATTTTTCGGTTGGCCAGCGTTTGATCCGGAGACGCGACGCTGATTCCTGAAAGCGAACAAGAGACATGATATGCGAGACGGGCGCATAAACCAATCGAAAAATGAAGGGGTGCCGCATTTTTAAGGTTTCGTTATGATTCGATTCATGTTGACTTTTTTGGCTGGCGCGTTTTTCCTCGCCTGCGCGGGTTGCGGGAAATCCAGCGTGGCGGTCGCGGAAGGCAAGGAGCGCAACTCCGCGCTCTATCGCAAAGCGCTTGACGCGGAGCGCGGCGGCGACGTGAAAGGCGCGATCGCGCTGTACCGCACGCTGCTCATCGAAGAGCCGCGCGCCTACTCGGTCCACATGCAACTGGCCACGCTCTTGCAGGACTACGAGGAGAACTACATCGCCGCGCTGTACCACTATCAGCAATACATCATCCTGCGGCCGGAGTCGGACAAGGCGTCGATGGCGCAAGACCGTATCCGCCTGTGCGAACAGTTCCTCGCGCCGCAGATCCTGCGCAAGGTGGGCGACACCGTGGAGGGCCTCACGCAGGCGCACCTGCTGAAAGAGAACGACCGCCTCAACCGCCTCATCGTGCAGCTCCAAGGCGAGAAGACCTCCCTCGCCGAAGCCACCGAGCGCGCCAACAAAGAGCGCATCGCCGCCACCAACGAGACCGCGCGCCTGCGCGAACTTCTCGACCGTATGCGCGTGACGGACACCGCCGGCAAGCCCCCTGTCACGCTCCCGAAAAAATCCGATGCCGCCACCAAGCCCATTGAGCGTCCCGACGCGAACGCCCTCAAGGCCCTGCGCGACGAGGCCGCCGCGCTCGCGGCCGAAGGCAGCCGCGCCGCCGCCGCCGATCTCCCCAAGCGCAACGCCACGGCGGAAGACGTGCTGAAAACCGCCCAGCAGAAAGTCACCGGCAACGCCGCGGCCGCGCAAACGCAAGACCTTCCGCCCCCGCCGTCACCTGCCGCCGAAAAGGAGATGCCGAAGGAGACACCGCCCGCCACCATCACCGCGCTGCTCCGCGGCGCCGAGAAAATGGACAAGGCGAAAGAGACCCCCAAGCCCGCCGCCGAGCAGCGCAGGACGCACGTCGTGCAGCCCGGCGAGACCCTCTACGGCATCGCGGAAAAGTATTACGGCGACTCCACGCACTGGAAGAAAATCCGCGACGCCAACAAGGCGCAGATCGACCCCAACTGGCGCGTCCGCGCAGGGCAGACGCTGGTCATCCCCTAACCAGGCGCAGGGAGAAGGAGCGGGATGTCACCGAAAAAAGGAAAGCGCGTGCTGAAAGACTCGACCCCCAGCGTGTTCGTCGGCGGCGGCGCCCGCGTGCGCCGGATGTTCCGGCTGGAGACACGCGAGGACGCGGCCGGGGCGCGCACGTTCTTCCGCAAGCGCGCGCGCCTGTCGCCCTTTGCGCGCGGGAGCGCAAAACTGTTCCACTACATCTCCGCCGGCGGCATGCGCCAGCTGCGCCGCACCTCTGCGGACGACCTCGCGGAGCACCGCCGGAACGTGTTCCTGACCGCCGTCGGGATCGGGGTCGTGATGTGGCTGTTCTTTTACTTTCTGCCTTCGGCATAACACTACATGAGAGAGGAATGATAAGATGAAAGCATGGATACTTGGCGGCTGCACCGCCGGGATGGCCGCGCTGATGACGGGATGCACAACGCCCTCATGGCTCGAGGGGACGATGTTCGACTCCACCCCCAAGCCCGACCCCGCCGTCGCGCGCGTCGCCACCACGACGCAGCAGATGAGCATGGAGTTCCGCCAGCTCGCGGAACAGATGGCCGAAATCCGCCGCAACCAGCAAGAGCAAGACGCGCGCCTGAACCGCATGGAGGCGCAACTCTCCTCCGGCGGGCGCACGCAGAGCGAGATCACCGCCCTCCAGCGCGACATCCAGCTGCTCCGCGCCGACCGCGAGACGCTCAAGAAAGAGATCACCACCGACCTCGCCGCGCGCATCGAGAAGATCGCCGTCCGCGCCAACGCCGCCAACACGCGCCCCGCGCAATCAGGGCAATCGCGCACCGGCTACGAGCACAAGGTCGAGAAAGGCCAGACGCTCTCCGAAATTGCAAGGGGCTACGGCAAAAGCATCGACAGCATCATGAAGGCCAACAACATCAAAGACGCCTCCGCCCTCCGCGTCGGCCAAGTCCTCTTCATCCCAGACTGAAAAAAGAAGTGCGTCTATGTCATTTCAAAACACCATAGAACTCCAGTCTAGTGTCCTGTAAAATATAGATTTCACGATGCAGGGCGGAAGCCCTGCGCTCCCGGCACATGGAAGGCGAGCGTCCTCGCGAGCCGCTAGGCACATGGAGGGCGAGCGTCCTCGCGAGCCGTTAGACACATTGCGGCTTCCTGCCCCATTGGCCGCACACCGCGCCGATGGGGTCCCCTGCCTCGCCCTCCATGTCACGCTTATCCAAACAGGGTAATCCTCTATCCCGTCATCTGTATTTTACAGGACACTAGCCCCCGAGCAGCAGGCCCGCGCGATAGACGATGAGGCACACGGCGTAGGCCAGCAGGGTGAGGGAGACCTGCTGGGCGAAGGCCCAAAGCCATGAGCCGGTCTCGCGCCTCACCACGGCGAAGGTTGCGACGCAGGGTGTGGCGATGAGGCAGAAGAGCATCAGCACGTAGCCTTGCAGGGGCGTGTAGCGCGCCGCCAGCACGTCCCGCAGGCTTGCGCCCTGGCTCTCGGCGGAGGTCACGATGGCCAGCTGCGAGACGAGCGCCTCCTTCGCGGCCATCGCGCCGACGAGCGCGGTGCTGATCTGCCAGTCGAAGCCGACCTGCCTCATGGCGGGCTCGAGGAAGCACCCGATGCGCCCGCTGATGGTGTCGCGCAGGTCGCCCGTCTTCGGGTACGTCGTGGCGAACCAGAAGACGACGGAGATGGCGAGGATGATCGTGCCGGCCTTTTGCAGGAAGAGGCGCGCGCGCTCCCACATGTGGATCATGATGCTGCGGAACGTCGGGAGGCGGTACGGCGGCATCTCGAGGATAAAGTCGGAGGCCTCGCCCCTGAAGAGCGTCTTGTTCATGATCGCGGCGATGGCGAATCCCGCCGCCACGCCGATGAGATAGACCGACAACCCCGCCAGCGCCGCCTGCCACGCCGACGGGAAGAACGCGGCGATAATCAGCATATAGACGGGCAGCCGCGCGCTGCAGCTCATCAGCGGCACGATGAACAGCGTGATCATGCGGTCGCGCCGGGACTCCAGCGTGCGCGTCGCCATGATGGCCGGCACGCTGCACCCGAAGCCTGTCAGCAGCGCGATGAAGCTTTTGCCGTGCAGCCCCACAGTCCGCATCGCGCGGTCCATGAGGAACGCCGCGCGCGCCATGTAGCCCGTGCCCTCGATGAGCGCGAGGCACAGGTACAGCGTCAGGATGTTCGGCAGGAAGGCCAGCACGCCGCAGACGCCGCTCATGACGCCGTCAATCGCCAGCGAGCGCAGCCACGGCACCGCCGCCGCTGGCCAGCACGATTCCAGGAAAGCCCGGGCGACCCCAAACCCGTGCTCCAGCGCGGCCATCACCGGCCGGCTGGCGGCGAACGTGAACCAGAACATGCCGCACATCAGCAGGAAGAAGATCGGCAGCCCCCAGACCCGGTGCGTCGCGGCGCGGTCAATGGCGAGCGTCACGTCCTGCCGGAGCGGCGCCTTCTGGCTTTGGCATTCGCTGACCAGCGCGTTGATGACGCCGTAGCGGAAGTCCGCGACCACGACCTCCGACTGCTCCCCCTCGGCCGATTCCAGCCGCTCGACTTGCTCCTGGGCCATCTGCTTGAGGCGGCCGTCCTTGCCGAGATAGGCGCCTGACACGAGCGCGTCCTTTTCAAGCAGCTTCACCGCGACCCACTCCGCGCTCGGCTTGGCGGCGAACGCAGGAGGCTTGCCCCTGATTTCCGCGCAGAGCGTCATCACGGCGCTGCGCAAATGCTCGTCGCCCTGATGCGCCCAGTCCGGGATGCGCGTGCGCGAGGGCGACTTCAGCGCCTCGGCGATGACCCGCTTCAGATTGTCGAGCCCCTTGCCTGTGCGCCCCACCGTCTTGACGACCGGGCACCCCGTCATCGCGCAAAGGCGCTTCGCGTCAATGTGGATGCCCTTCGCCGCCGCCTCGTCCGTCATGTTCAGCACCAGCAGCACAGGGAAGCCCACGCTCATCAGCTGAACCGAGAGGTAGAGGTTCCTGCCCAGCTGGGACGAGTCAATCACGTTCACCAGCAGGTCGAAACGCTCGTTCAGCAGCGTGCGCTGCACGACCGCCTCGTCCTCCGAGTTGGCGCACAGGCTGTACGTCCCCGGCAGATCCGTCGCCGTGACGCGGGCCCCGTCCGGCAACGCGAACGTGCCGACGTGCCGCTCCACCGTCACCCCCGAATAATTGCCCACATGCTGGTGCGCGCCCGTCAATGCGTTGAACAGCGTCGTCTTGCCGCAGTTGGGCTGCCCGAGAATCGCAAGCTTAATCATTGGGTCTCCTCATCTGAGCCGGTGACCTGGACGCTGATCAGCCGCGCCTCCGCCGTCCGGAGCGAGATTTCCGTGCTGTTGACCATGAAGCTGCGCGGGTCGCCGAGCGGCGCGATCTTCAAGAGCCGCACCGCCGCCCCCTTGGTCAGGCCGCAAGAGGCAAAGCGGCGGCGGTTCAGCATCGGCGCCAAGCCCACGACAACCGCCTGCTCGCCCTTCTTCAGCTTATCCATCGTCTTGACGTTAAGGAACAGGCAGAGGCGCTCATAAGCCACGTCATCGAGCTCATGCTCAAATTTGCACGCGAGCGAATCCGCATGTTCCGCGGGCAGATCCAGGCACTGCGTCAGGAACCGCTGGAGCGTCTGATGCTTCCCGATGACCTTCGAGGCCACCTGCAAACCCTTGCGCGTCAGCTCCACCGGCCGGTAAGAGACGTACTGGACAAGGCCCTTGTCCGCGAGCGACTTCAGCGTCGCCGTGACCGACGGCTTCTTGACCCCCAGCTGCCTCGCGATGTCGCTGACATGCGCATGACCCTCCCGCTCGGTCAAGCGGGCGATGATCTCCAAACAGTCCTGCGCGCTAATGGTGGTGTTCATGCCCGCAAATGTTAGCAGAAACTAACTTTCCGGTCAACAGGAAAGAGCGTGAATTGCAAGCAAAATGAACCCGTGATTCAGGCGGCGGGACGACAGGGCAACGAGACGGCCAGCCCTGACGGCCCGATGACGAAACGACCGCCATCCTGCCGTCCCGTCATCCTGCCGCCTGGTCATCCCGTCGTCTTGTCGTCAGGCCGTCCTGCCCATTTCCCAAAGGATCGGCGCTGCGTGACGCGCCGCGCCCTTTCCGGGGTGGTTCATTTAATATTGGGATTTCCACAGAAATCGCATTGACAGTTCCGCAAGATATGACTACGATATATCCCATTCAAATCGCAATTGAGGTGTTGTAGAATGGCTTATCTCACAATAATGTCGGGAGCTATGGGCGGTCAGCGGTTCACGCTGGAAAAGCCCGTGACTAGGATTGGGCGTCGCGAAGGGAACGACTGGATGATTCAGGACGGGTCGGTCTCCGGGACGCATTGCGAAATCGAGAAGACGAAGACGGGCTTCGAGCTGCGTGACCTCGGCTCGACGAACGGGACGAAGGTCAACGGCGAGACGGTCAAGGTCTCGGGCATCTTCAAGAACGACATCATCCTCATCGGCGACGTCTCGCTGACGATTGACGGTGACGACGTGCCTCAGACGCGCACGGGCGACACGCAGAGCATCTCCCGCACGACGATCGTCATCCCGAGCCAGCCGTCCACGCAAGCGCCCCCGGAGGCCTTCGCGAAGAAATCCAACAGCAACAGGGTCTGGATATTCATCATCACCCTGCTGGTCATTGTGATTGCCGTGCTGCTCTACCTCTTCCTGGCCACGAAGCCGCCGGTGTCATAGGGTCTCCAGCTGCTCCCTCGGCAGCGCAGGGGCGCTGGCCTCGGTGGCCGCGCCCGAGGCATGGATGCGGACGACGGCGTCCGGCCGCCCGTCGCGGTCGCCGTAGGTCGCGCAGATGGATGCGGCGTGCGCGATGTCGCCGTCGCCCGCGCCGCCCAGCAGCAGGGCCGTCGGCCCCGGCACGTTCACCGTGTGCAGCAGCACGTCGCCGTCGCGCCGCATCTCCTTAAGCTTCGCGTTGTCGCGCGCGTCGCGCCCGACGATGCATTTCGCCCCGCCCGGCAGGCGGAAGTGGCGGCCGTAGAGCAGCAGCCACGCGAGCCGCTCATCCCCGAAACCCTCGTGCGCCTTCAGGTCCGCCAGTTTCCGGCAGAACCCTTTCTCCGTCAAGAGGCACCCCCCGGCGGGGGACGGGTACTCCAGCAACCCGAACCGTTTGGCCAGCTCCATCTGCGGTTTGCGCGAACGCCCGTGCAGGTCGAGCAGGCGCTCGCGGTCAACGATCCCCTCAGTCTCCGGGAGGGTCGGCTCGAGGTGGCGCGCGCAGAGCGGGCGCAGCAGGCGGCCGCCCAGCCCCGCGTCCGCCGCCACCTGCGCCAGCGACTTGCGCGTCTGCGACATGGGCCGCTGGTTCAGCACCTCCCCGGTCGCGACGAAATCAAAGCCCTTCTCCGCCATCATCTCCCCCGCGCGCCGGATCATCCGCGCATGGCAGTCGATGCACGGGTTCATCGCCCCCCCGAAACCATGGCGCGGCGACTCCACCAGTTCCAGGATGTCCCGCGTGAACGGCACGACATGGAGCGGCAGGCCGAGATGCTCCGCCGCCCGCCTCGCCGCGTCAATCTTGAAGAACGGGCTGGCGAACACGACGCCCTCGACATACAGCCCCTGTTCGCGCAGGACGCACACCGCCAGCTGACTGTCCAGCCCGCCGGACAGCAGGCTCAGCCCGCGCCCCGGTCTTTGGTTTTCGCTCATACCGCCTGAACCCCTTACAGCCTTTCAGCCTTTACTTCCCACGTGAACCGTACTATCATGGGAAACGTTCAAAAGGGTAACAGGATAGACTATGAAACGCTTGCTGTCCATCATAAACCTGCTCGGGGTGTCGCTTTTCTGCCACGGCGCGGAAATCGCCGTCACCGCCGTGCGCCAGCCCGGCACGTCGCTCGACACCTCCGTCCGCAACGAGGCGGACAACGCGAAACGCCTTGCCGCCGACTGGCTCACCGCACGGCAGAACCCCGACGGCTCATGGGGCAGCACCAACGCCAACGCCGTGCTGACCCCCATCGTGTGGCTCGCGCTCAACGGCATGGACGATGCCATCGACGCGGTCGCGCGCGACCGCGCCATCGTGTGGCTCGACAGCCTCCCCGTCGCGGCAAACGCACCCTTCGACGCCTACCTGTGGCGACTGCTGGCGATACTCCACGCGCTCTCGGATTCGCCCTTCGAGACGCATATTGGAGATATTATGAGCGTCGGAGAGCCGTTCGCCGCCGATGCCCCGTTCTACAGCCAATGGCTTTGGCGCGAAGCGGTAGGCCGTCTATGCGAAGTCCCGGCCCCCCGTAACCAGCGGGTCAAAAAATGGCTTGCCGCCGTCGCGGCGGACTACCCGCTGAACACGCAGAACACGGAGACCTTTTGGTTCTTCGCGCGGCTCATCAACAGCAGCGAAAAAGGCGTGTGGATACGCGGGACGGAGGCGCTCGACTGGCGCAACGACTTCGGGCTGGCGCTCATCAACGCCCAGCGCAAAGACCCTTCCGGCGGCGGCTACTGGAACGCCGAGACCGACGACGCCAAGCTCCGCGCCACCGCCTTCGCCCTCCTCGCGCTGCGCGAGATCGACTGACGATAAATTAGAAACTAGTGTCCTGTAAAATACAGATGCCGGAATAGGGGATTACCCTGTTGGGATGGCGTGATATGGAGGGCGTGATATGATATGGAGGGCGAGCGGCCCCCCGGGCCCGTTGACAACATTCGGGGCC
>WRJS01000008.1 GCA_009778475.1 Kiritimatiellota bacterium
ACGGCACGGCACGGCACGGCACGGCACGGCACGGCACGGCACGGCACGGCACGGCACGGCACGGCACGGCACGGCACGGCACGGCACGGCACGGCACGGCACGGCCTTATTTTATGTTATACAGAAATTTTGCCGTCAAGGCAATTTCTTTCTTCAAACCTTGCTCTGCGGACAGCGACCTTTTCTCGGGTTTCCATGTGCGCAGGTAGCAAACGCAGTAGGGCTTAAGGGGGGATATGTCACGGCATCATGACGGGGGGCTCGATTGTGCAAGGGTTGCGCGGTCCAGCAGGGGTTTTGCAAGGGTTCGGACGGTTTTCACGGTCTGTGTCGTCATCCTGCTCATGTTCTTCTTAGGGTGGACCGTGAAAGTTGTCTTGCCCGGTCTGTTCGCAAAGGCGGTATCGATTTTCCGTTTCATTGCCCTGCCTCTCGCCTCTGCGGCAACGGTGGTTTCGAGTCATCTGCTCTACTTCGTTTCGGAGAAGACGGTTTCCATCGCGATGGCCTCGCTCGCGCTGCTCCTGCTGGGGAGCATCATGTGGATGGCCAGGAAAAAAATGCGCCTGCGGTACTGGGCTGCGGTCCCTGCCGCCGTTGCCGTCGCATACGCGCTGCTGCCGTCGGGCCTCCTCCCGGACGGGATAGGTGCGCATCTCCCGTTCAACGGTTTCGACACGCTCGTCTTCCTTGGCGTCTCCATGGTGACGGTGGGTTGCTGTTTCGCGGGCTCCACGCTTGCGCTGGCGAAGCTGCGCTACGAGGCAAGGCGCGGGGACGCGCACGCGCAATGGCGGCTCGGCCTGCGTTATGGCGCGGGCGACGGCGTCGGCAAGAATGTCGTGACCGGCGTTTACTGGTTCCAGAAGGCGGTTGAGCAGGACCACGCGGGCGCCCTGTTCGAGATGGGCAAGTGCTATTACGACGGCGAGGGTTTGGACGATGACCGCGCGCAGGCCGTCTCATGCTTTCTCAAGGCGGCAGAGCAGGGGCACGCCGGCGCGCACTATTACATGGGCTTGTGCTGCGAAGAGGACACGGCGCTCGACCGCCACCTCGCAAAGGCCGCCGCATGGTTTGAAAAAGCCGCGGCCAAGGGACACGCGGAGGCGCAGTTCCGCCTCGGGATGTGTTACAAGAATGGTGTGGGCGTGCATAAGAGCGACAAGCATGCCGCCGAGAATTTCGCCAAGGTCGCCGCGCAGGGGCACGCGCACGCGCAATTCAACTTGGGACTCTGCTATTTCCACGGTCACGGCGTGAAAGCGGACATCGCGCAGGCCGCCGCATGGTTCAGGCTTGCCGCGCGCCAGAAGCTTCTGGAGGCGGCGAACTACCACAAGGAGACCGCCCAGTCCGCCAAGCTCTACCGCAAGGCGAGAAAACAAGGGGTGAACAACAAGAAGGAGCAGTACCGTCTGGGGATGCGCTATCTTAACGGTGACGGCACGCCCATGGATACCAAGAGGGGCGCGGAATGGCTCAGGGAGTCTGCCTCGCAAGGGTTCGCGCCCGCGCAATACCGCCTTGGCCTTTGCTATTATAATGGCGAGGGTGCGGTGCAGGACCGCACGCTCGCCGTCCGCTGGTGCCGTAAAGCGGCTGACCAAGGGTACGCCATCGCGCAGAACGCCCTCGGCGAATGCTACCGCGACGGCGACGGTGTCACCCATAACCATAACCTCGCGTTCGTGTGGTTTGAGAAGGCCGCCAGGCAGAACTACCCCCCCGCAATCCATAACCTCGCCATTTGTTACGAGAACGGCGACGGTGTCACCGAGGATAACGCGAAAGCCCACAAGCTCTTCACCCGGGCCGTCAGGGTCGGGGTGAAAGAGGCGCAGGCCCATCTCCACTAGCATTTTAAACGCGGGCCACTAATTTTCCCGAAATCCCCTTTCCTTCCGAGGGCGTTTTTGGTATCGTATGCGTCGAACAGGAGAGATACGATGAAAGCATTAGTCCTTTTGGCCGACGGTGTTGAGCCGCTGGAGGCGGTGACAATAGTGGATGTGTTGCGGCGGGCGGAGGTGGAGGTCACGACGGTGTCGCTGACGGACAGCCTTTCTGTCCACGCCGCGCACAGGATGACGCTGGTTGCGGATACGCTGTGGCCGTCGCTCGACCTTGACGCGTTCGATGCCATCGTCCTGCCGGGCGGCGGCAAGGGCACGGAGAATCTCTTGGCGGATAACCGCGTCATCGAGGCGGTTCAGGCGTTCGCGGAGGCGGGGCGGTTCGTGGCGGCGGTGTGCGCCGCGCCGACGGTGCTTGCCGCGGCGGGGGTCCTCAACGGCTGCCGCGCGACGTGCTTCCCGGCGTGCGCGCAACTGCTGGGCAACGCGTATGATGATGCCCCGGTCATCGTGGACGGCAACATCATCACGAGCCAAGGCCCCGGCACATCGATGCTTTTCGCGCTGGTCATCGTGCAGCAGCTCAAAGGCGATGAGACCGCCCGCGACGTTGCCGCCCGCCTCTTGACAACCTTTAACTGAACGCTTGAAACGCTCACATGAATGCACTTGACGCTTATGGTCTGATGTTGGAAATCCGCTTCTTCGAGGAGGCGATCGAGCGCCTGTTCCTGGAGGGGCGCATCATGGGGACGGCCCACACCTGCATCGGGCAGGAGGCCGTCGCGGTCGGCGTCGCGGCCGCGCTGGCGCCGCAGGACGCGATGACGACGACCCACCGCGGCCACGGTCATTTCCTCGCGCGCGGCGCGGACGCAGGCCGTGCGCTGGCTGAGCTCTTCGGCCGCGAGACGGGCTACTCGCGCGGGCGCGGCGGCAGCCAGATGATGATGGACACCTCCATCGGCTTCTACGGCGCGAACGGCATCACGGGGGGCAGCATCCCCTTCGCGACGGGGCTCGCGCTCGACGCGCAGATGCGCGGCTCGGGGCGCGTCACGGCGTGCCTGTTCGGCGACGGCGCGTCCAACCAAGGCACGTTCCACGAGACGCTAAACATCGCCTCGCTCTGGAAACTCCCCGTGCTGTTCATCGCGGAGAACAACGGCTACGCCATGTCCACGCCGACCGCCAGCGGACTCGCGAACCCCTGCATCGCCGACCGCGCCAAGGCCTATGCCATGCCGGGCGTGACGGTTGATGGAAACGATTTTTATGCGGTGCGTGACGCGGTCGCGCAATTCGCCGCCGCCGCACGGAACAACGAGGGCCCCGCGCTGATCGAGTGCATGACCTACCGCTTGTCGGGCCATTCACGCGGCGACCCGCGCATCTACCGCACACGCGAAGAGGAGGCCGCCGCACAGCAGAACGACCCCATCCTGCGCATGGAGAAACACCTCGCGCTAACCGCCGAGGACATCTCCGCGCACCGCCAGAACGCCCTCGCGAAAATCGACGCCGCCATCACCTTCTGCGAGTCGTCGCCCCTCCCCGACCCCGTCGCTTACATTGCCGATGCCACAGGACACTATGTTTAGCTTCATTTTTGACAGGATTTACAGGATTGAACAGATTAACAGGATTTATCAGGATTAGTAAAAAAAGGAGAGAGCAAGTCATGGATTATCACGGTTTCCAGCGTCTCAAAAAAATCCTGTTAAATCCTCTTAAATCCTGTTAATCCTGTCAAAAGAAGAGAGAGAATGGTATAAAATGCGAACAGTCACTGCTTACTGCTTAGCTTCATGTTTGACAGGATTTACAGGATTGAACAGATTAACAGGATTGCCTTGCAATCTAATCCTGTCAAAAGAAGGGAGACAATAGCGTAAAATGCGAACAATCACTTTCACACAAATCATCCGCGAGACGCTTGCCGCCGAGATGCGGCGGGATGCGTCCGTCTTTTTGATGGGCGAGGACATCGGCGTTTACGGCGGCGCGTTCGGCGTGACACGTGGGCTTATCGACGAGTTCGGCGCGGCGCGTGTCCGCGACACGCCCATCTCCGAACAGGCGCTCACGGGCATCGCCATCGGCGCGGCGGCGGCGGGTCAACGCCCCGTCATCGAAATCATGTTCATGGACTTCATCACGCTAGCGGTTGACCAGCTGGTGAACATGGCCGCGAAGCTGCGCCCAATCTACGGCCTCGACTGTCCCCTCGTGCTGCGCACACCGTCGGGCGGCGGGCGCGGCTACGGCGCGACGCACTCGCAGTCGCTCGAACGCCTCTTCACGGGCATCCCCGGACTGAAAATCGCCGCGCCGTCCAACGCCGCCGATGCGTCGGGCCTGCTCCAGTCCGCCATCCGCGACAACGCCCCCGTGCTGTTCCTCGAACACAAGCTGCTCTACCCCCTGCGCTTCGAGGTCGCCGACGAACTCCCCGCGCCCATCCCGTTCGGCGTCGCGAACTGCACCCGCGCGGGCAACGACGTCACCCTCATCGCGTGGTCGTACATGGCGCACCTCGCGAATCAGGCCGCTGACCTGCTCGCGCAAGACGGCATCGAGGCGGAGGTCATCGACCTGCTCACGCTGAACCCGCTCGACATCGGCATGATTGTGGATTCCGTGAAGAACACGGGGCGCGCGCTGATTGTCGAGGAGGGCCCCAAGACGGGCGGCTTCGCGGCCGAGATCGCCGCGCAGATTATGGAACAGGCGCACGACTACCTCGAAAAGCCCGTCCTCCGCCTCGCCTCCCCCGACTGCCCCGTCCCCTCCGCCAAGCACCTCGAGGCCGCCTGCATCCCCACCGCCGCCGACATCGTCTGTGCCGCGAAGCGGCAATTAGAAATTAGGAATTAGAAATTAGGAATCTCCCATGCTCGTCATTCGTCATTTCAATTCTCAACTCTTGATTCCTAATTCCTAATTTCTAATTCCTAATTATCCCCATGTTCTCCCTCATCACGCTCTCCTATAACAAGCTCTCTTGCACGAAGCGCTGCCTCTCCGCGCTCATCACGGATTCCGTCACGGACGAGCCGTGGGAGATGATCGCCGTGGACAACGGCTCGACCGACGGCAGCGGCGAGTGGTGCGACACCGAGCTCGTCGCGCTCGGCAAGGCGCACGGCGTACCCGTCACCGTCCTGCACAACGCGGGCAACATCGGCTGCTCCTACGCCCGCAACCGCGCCATCGCCGTCGCGAAGGGCGAGCACCTCGTGTTCGCCGACAACGACATCGCCCCGCGCACACGCCGCTGGATGCCTGTCCTGCGCGACGCGCTCGCGGCCGTCCCCCGCGCGGGCATGGTCGGCGCGAAGATGGTCTATCCGTGGCGCCCTTACCCCATCCAGTGCGCCGGGGTCGGCATCTCGCAACGCGGCCACATCTGCTTCCGCGGGCGCGGCGAGCCAATCGACGACCCGCGCTTCAACCGGCAGGAGATTGTGCAATGCCTCATCAGCGCGTGCCTCCTCATCCCTGCGGGACTCATCCAGAAACACGGCGGGTTCGACGAGGCGTTCCATCCCGTGCAGTTCGAGGATTTCGATCTCTGCTACCGACTGCGCGAGGCGGGACACGAGGCCGTCTATACCCCAGCGGCGGAGATGTACCACTTCGAGAGCGTCACCACGCAAGGTACCCCCACCGTGCGCAACGCCGCCGTGGTCGTGCGCAACGGCCTGCTCTTCCAGAAACGCTGGCGGCACCTCTTCGCGGCCGAAAACGGCCCCGCCGAGGACGCTTGCCGCTGGCGCAAAATCGAGCCTGTGCCGTTTGACGCCATCGGGGCGCTACCGTTGGATTCGCCCCATCGTGGATTTGAGATTTGAGATTCGATTTGCACAGAGGGCATCTCTGTGAAACGCCGTGTCTCCCCGTGCAACATTTGTTTGAGACTCGGATAAACGTGCAACAATTTTCGTCACTCTTCTTGCCAAGCGATTGGGAATGTGATATTTTCTCTTTCCTTTAACCGACAGGACTGTGCAGGAATGCGAGGTTTAACGTGACAGAACGAGAGGCATTGATTGCCTTCAACAGGATACAGGGTGTTGGCGCGATGACCGCAAGGCGCGTCGCTGATGCGCTGGGGTCGGTTGCCGCCGCGTGCGGGCGTTCGGCGCAGGAGCTCTGCGCGATACCTGGTGTAGGGGATGAGCGCGCGGCGTTGCTGGCGAGGGAGCTTATCCCTGAGCGTGCGGAGGAGGAGCTTGAGCGCGCGTCCCAGACGGGCGTGACGCTGGTGACGTGGCTTGACGACGCTTACCCCGCGCTGTTGAAGGCGATCGCGGATCCGCCGCTGGTGCTGTATGTGGCGGGGGAGGTGCCGGCGCTGGACACGCTCTCGGTGGCGATCGTGGGGACGCGCCACCCGACGATGTACGGGCGCGAGACGGCGCAGCGTTTCAGTTATCAGCTGGCGGCGGCGGGCTACACGGTGGTGAGCGGGCTGGCGGAGGGCATCGACACGGCGGCGCACGTGGGGGCATTGAAGGCGAAGGGGCGGACGGTGGCGGTGCTGGGGGGCGCGCTGGACTGCCTGTACCCGAAGAGCAACACGGGGCTGGCGCGGGAAATCGTGGCGGGCGGCGGGGCGGTGGTCTCGGAGTATGCGTTCGGGCGGCAGCCGGATTACCAGACGTTCCCGATGCGCAACCGTATCGTGAGCGGGCTGTCGAAGGGCGTGCTGGTGGTGGAGGCGCCGACGAAGAGCGGGACGCTGATCACGGCGAACTGGGCGGCGGATCAGAACCGCTCGGTGATGGCGGTGCCGGGGCGGGTTGACTCGGGGGCGTCGGCGGGGTGCCACAAGCTGCTGAAAGAGGGCGCGAAGCTGGTGACGGCGGTTGAGGATGTCGTCGAGGAGTTGCAGGATTTGTTTGCGGCGCGCCCGGCGCGGGCGGCGGCGCGACCGGCGGAGGCGGCGGAGGCGGCGCGGCCGGAGCCGGGCCTTTCGGCAGAGGAGCGAGCGGTGTTGGCGGGCGTGGCGGAGGAGGGGACGCATGTGGACGCGCTCATCCGCAGCACGGGGCTGGCGGCGGGCAAGGTGAACGCGGTTTTGGTCGGGTTGCAGATACGGCGGCAGGTGCGCCTGTTGCCGGGCGGGTTTGTGAAGCGGGTGTAGTTGGTTAGTTTTTAGTTGTTAGTTTTCAGCACAAAGCGGAAGGAGAGAAGATGGGTAAGAAGTTGGTTATTGTCGAGTCGCCCGCGAAAGCGAAGACGATTGGGAAATTGTTGGGGACAGGGTATGTCGTGAAGTCGTCGGTCGGGCATGTGCGCGATCTGCCGGAGCGGACGCTCGGGGTTGACATCGAGCATGGTTTCACGCCCAATTATGTGCTGACGAAAGGCAAGGTGAAAGTCGTCGCGGAGCTGAGGAAGGCGGCGAAGACGGCGAGCGCGATTTACCTCGCGCCCGACCCTGACCGCGAGGGGGAGGCGATCGCGTGGCACTTGCAGGAGGTTCTGGCGGACACGGCGGAAGGCAAGCCGTTCTACCGCGTGCAGTACAACGAGATTACGGCGCGTGCGGTGAGGGCGGCGTTCGAGAACCCCGGCGCGATCGACATGAACCGCGTCAACGCGCAGCAGGCGCGGCGCGTGCTGGACCGCATCGTGGGCTACAAGGTGAGCCCGATGCTGTGGAGCCGCGTGCGGCGCGGGTTGAGCGCGGGGCGCGTGCAGTCGGTGGCGCTGCGGCTGGTGGCGGAGCGCGAGCGCGAGATACAGGCGTTCAAGGTGGAGGAGTATTGGGTGCTGGGCGCGAACGTGTGCCGGCAGTCGCCGCCGAAGGACCCGTTCATGGTGAGGCTTTCGAAGGTGGACGGCGAGAAGGCGTCCGTCGGGTCGGAGGGCGCGGCGAAGGCGCTGCTCGCGAATCTGGACGGCTGCGCGTTGAGCGTGAGCGACGTGCGCACGCGCGAGGTGTCGCGCCGGCCGCTGCCGCCGTTCATCACGTCCACGCTCCAGCAGGCGGCGTCGAGCGTGTGCGGGTTCTCGCCCAACCGCACGATGGGCCTCGCGCAGAAGCTCTACGAGGGCGTGGACGTGGGTGAGGGCGGCGCGGTGGGCTTGATCACCTACATGCGTACGGACTCGGTGAACATCGCGCGTGACGCGCAGGCCGCGGCGAAGGATTTCATCGTCGCGACGCACGGCGAGCGTTATTACCCCGAGACGCCGAACTTCTACAAAAGCCGCTCCGGCGCACAGGAGGCGCATGAGGCCATCCGCCCGACGGACGTGACGCGTACGCCGGAAAGCCTGCGCAACGTGCTGGACGTGCCGGCGCTGCGCCTCTACGAGCTGATTTGGAAACGCTTCGTGGCCAGCCAGATGGCCGCCGCGAAAATCACGCAGAAGTCCATCGACTTCCAGCCGGCGAAGGTGGGCCTGGCGCACGCCTACACGTTTGCGGCGGCCGCGTCGGAGGTGGTGTTCGACGGTTTCCTCAAAGTGATGGCGCTGAACATCCACAAGAAGAAGGAGGAGGACGAGGAGGAGGAGGTCGATGAGGTTGACCGCCTTCCGCCGCTGGCCGTGGGCGACGCAATCGAGGTGCTGGGCTGGCTGAGCGACCGCAAGGAGACGAAGCCGCCGCCGCGCTACAGCGAGGCATCCCTCATCCGTGCGCTGGAGTCCGACGGCGTGGGGCGCCCCTCCACCTATGCGTCCATCATCGAGACGCTCAACTCGCGCGAATATACGATGCGCGAGAAGCGCCAGCTTACGCCGACCGAGCTCGGCCTGATGGTCAACGACCTGCTGGTGGCCAAGCTCGACGCGTTGTTCAACGTCGGCTTCACGGCCGAGATGGAGGGGGACCTTGACCATGTGGAGGAAGGTAACGTTGAGTGGACGCAGATGATGCAAGCGTTCTACGCGCGTTTCAGCAAGTGGATGGAACTGGCCCGGGAACCGCCGGCGGACATGAAGCGCGTCGGGGCTATGCTGGCACTTCTGGCGCATGTGGAGCAGTGGGCGCCCGGCATCCAGCGTGGCAAGCGCACCTACAGCGATGATCGCTTCGTAACCTCCGTGCGCGAGCAGCTCACGAAAGGCGAAAAGCCCGTGACCGATAAGCAGGCCGAGACGCTGGCAAAAATCGTGCTGCGCTACCGCTCGCAAATCCCCGACGTGGAAGCCGGGCTTGCCGCGTGGGGCTACCAGGAGCTAATCGAGAGCGACAAGGCGATGGCAAGCAACGAGGAGACCACCCAGCGCTTCGAGACCTTGGACATGATTGTGCTTTCGGATTCGCAGGTGGAATTCATCTCCTCCCTGCGTGAGCAGGTCGCCAACGGGCGCAAGCTCTCCGCGCGGCAGATTGCCGCGCTGGACCGCATCATCGTGCAGAACGCCGTGCAGTTCGCGGACTTCGAGCGCATCCGCAAAAAGATCGGGCTGATCCACGAGAAGCCCAGCCACGAGCCGGATCACGAGAGCCCGGCCCTGCTGGAGATGTTGCAGCAGGTCACCGACTGGCAGGAGCCCGTGATGCGCGGCAAGCGGACGTTCGACGACAAGGAGTTTTACGCCAGCCTCGCGGGGCAGTACGCGCGCCAGCAGACGCTCTCCCCGCGCCAGCGCGGTGCGATGCGCCGCCTCGTCTTCCGCTACAAGGCGCAGATACCCGGTTTCGCGCAGTATGCCGAGAAATTGGGGATGACCGTACCCGCGTTCAATAAAGGTAACTAGTGCGCACCCCGCGCACAGGGAGTGGCTGTGTCATTTGATTCTGGAACCGTGAGCTTCAGGCTGTTCTACTTGCAACAGCCCTACACGTCCGCCGTGGTGGATGACTTCGCCCGCCGCGCCGCGCCGCCGATCGACACGCTCGACCGCGACCCGATCTCCGGCTGGGTGTCCGGGCGGCATTTGTTCGACCGCGTGATTACGGACGAGAAATGCGTGATCGGGCCTTACCTGCACGTGCAGCTGATGAAGGCCGAGAAAAAGATCCCGGCCGCGCTGCTGCGGGCCTATCAGAAGCAGGAGGAGGATGTCGAGCGCAAGGCGCGCGACGTGGAGGCGCTCCCGCGTCAGGCCAAGGCGGAAATCAAGGCCCGCGTCACCGCCATGCTCCAGCCCAAGATGCCCCCGACGCTGAGCAGCATCCCCGTCGTCATGGACTTCCGCAACGACCTGCTCGTGGCCGGGGCGCTGTCCGACGCGCAGATCGACGCGCTCGGACCCGTCTTCAAGGAGACCGCCGGGACCCTCCCGATTCTCCTCACGCCCGAGACCGCCGCCATCCGCCGCAGGCAGGTCAACGCCAAAGACCTCCAGCCTGTCCTGTTCTCGCCGGACGAGGCGCTCGACCCGCCCGCAGAAGGCACGCTCGGCATGGATTTCCTGACGTGGCTCTGGTTCACGTGGGAGAAGGACGGCGGCGTGTATCACCTGCCCGACGGCCGCGCGTTCGGCGTGATGCTAGAAGGCCCCGTCACCTTCTTCCGCGAGGGGCAGGGCGCGCACGAGGTCGCCCTGCGCAAAGGCGTGCCGCTCAACAGCCGCGAGGCCGGGACCGCGCTCTACTGCGGCAAAAAGCTCAAGCGCGTCAAGGTCGTGATGGCGCAGGGCGACTCCGTGTTCAGCGCCACGATGGACGCGGACTTCGCCGTGCGCGGCCTGAAGCTCCCCAAGGGCGAGCAGGTCGAAGAGGCCGGGCGGCTCGAGGAGCGCATGATGATGATTGAGTTTTTCTGGAGCGCGTGGCTCACCCTCTTCGACCGCTTCCTTGACCTGCGCACCGACCCGCGCCAGTGGCCCAAGACCCTCGCGAAAATGCAGGCATGGATATCCGCGCTGGGGCAGTAAGTTTGGCTCGCGTGGGCGGACACGAGCCTTGACCTTGCCGCCGACCTCGGAGGTTTAGGAGCCAGCGTAAATTGCGGCGAGGGTCGGATGAGGAAGCAAGCGCAAAAAAGAAATTTCGTTGTCACCCATTACGTGCTGCTTTGTCGCCGGTGATGGTGACGGCGATGGGGAGGGCTGGGCATTGGCTTTCGCACGCGCCGCAGCCGCGGCATTTGCTTTCGTCGATGGAGGGGCATTGCACGCCGTTGCGCTCTTCCTCCGTCACCGCCTGATACGGGCAATACTCTTGGCAGACGACGCAGTATTCGTTTTTCTCCCACGCGATGCATTTCGCCTTGTCGATCTTCGCCACACCGATGGGGGTGCTTTTCTTCACCTCCACGGAAAGCGCGTGGAGCGCGCCCGTGGGGCAGACCTTCGTGCAGGCGGTGCACTCCTGGAAGCAGAACTTTTCCTGCTTCGGGTTTTTGCTCCTGAACTTGATGACGGGGGTCAGCAGCCCGTCGATGCCCGTCTCCCCCAAGTCGGGGACGATCAGCCCGTAGGGGCAGGCCTTCATGCAGTTGCCGCACCGCGAGCATAGCGCGTTGAACGCCGTCTCGGCGGCGCTGGGAGGGCGCACCACCGTCGTTTGCCGTACCCCTAGGGTTTTGCTCCCGGCCAGCCCGGCCGCGCCCGAAACCGCAAACCCCATGAACACGCGCCTGTTGACGCATGGCGAAGCCGTGTCGCCCGCAGACGCGCCCTTGCCCCGCCCTCGGAACGCGCGCGCGCAGTGCGTGAGCCACTCCTGAAGCCCGCCCAGCGGGCACAGCCGATGGCACCACACGTTGGGGATGATGAGGCTCAGCGTGAGGATTGAGAAGAAGCCCGCCGAGAGGGTTGCGGTCGCCCACGTCACGGGCTGCCGCCACGCCGCGAAAAAGCCGTTGAAGATGCAGAGCGGGTCCAGCCAGATGAGCAGCGGGTAGCCCGCGCCCGCGCTCGCGGCGATCAGCAGGGCCAGGGCCTTGCCGACCCACGGGATTTTCGCGAGGCGCAGTTTGGACGGGCTGACGCGGCTGGCCGTCTCCGCCGCGAACCCCATGGGGCAGACCCACCAGCAGAAGAGCCGCCCCTTGAACAGCGGCACAATCAGGAGGGGGACCCACAGAAGGCCGATGAACCGCCGCGCACCCAATGCGCCGCCCAGGTTGAGCAAAGGGCTCAACCCCGGCAGTATGCGGTTCGCGCCCCTCACGGCTTCGGGCAGGACGCACAGCGCCAGCACCGAGAAGAGCGCGAAGAAGGCGATGCGAACAACGGTCCTCTTTTTCATGGGCATTGGCATACCATTGTTTCCTTTTCCTTAGGCAGGATTTAATGAAGGCGGGACAGACATTCCGGACCTCGGTTCCCCGCTCTGCGGGCAGGAATGCCCGCACCACCCTGTTAACCCTGTCAAAAAATAATCCCGCCTGATAAAGCTAGGCTTCGACGCGCTCGATCTTGACCTTGCCCAGATCGCCGCACCCCACGCCCGCCTCATGCGCGAGCTTGATGTGCGGGATGTCGAACGGCTCTTTCTTGAAGAGCGTCGCGGCATACGCATCCGCGGCCACGGGGTCGGTGCTGAGGATCAGCTCGTCGGGATGGTCCAGGTCGCCAGGGCCCTGCGGGCCTTTGGTCAGCAGGATGCGCGTCGCGTCGATGATGACCAGCTTGGGCTTGATGAACGTGCTGAAATCCGCGATGCACTGGTGCAGCCCGTCGCGGTGCCACGCGCGGCGCGTCTCGTTCGAGACCGAACCCATCCAGTTTTTCATCGAGAGCGTCAGCGTCGCGCCGCTGTGGTGCTTGGCCACGGGCATGTTGATGAGGCAGTCGCATGACAGCACGTCCTTCGGCACCTCGGCGGACTTGCAGATCTGCCCCTTGGGGACATCCACCTTCTGGTAGTCGCCCGCCGCCGGACGGTAGAGCCGCGCCTTGGTCCCTTTCAGCGCCTCCTCCACGCCG
This sequence comes from Kiritimatiellota bacterium, assembly GCA_009778475.1. Taxonomy (GTDB): domain Bacteria; phylum Verrucomicrobiota; class Kiritimatiellia; order RFP12; family UBA1067; genus WRJS01. The sequence goes on from WRJS01000008.1 coordinate 12,699, forward strand.
CTGGTCTTGAACGTCGCGTTCTCGTCATGGCACGTGTTCTCGGGGATGCTGATTTTCGACGCGCCCTTCGCCTCGACCGCCTTGACGCAAGCGCGGACGAGGTCGGGGTGCGTGTTGCCGCCCTCCTCCGGCTTGGAGTTCCACGCCACGTTCGGCTTGAGCGTCACCTTCGCGCCGGACTTCACGAACTTATCCCACCCGCCCATCTTCGCGATGCCGGCCTCCAGCATCTTCGGGATGTCCTTGCCGTGCACCACGACCACCGTTGCGGCCGGCTCGTCCTCCGCCCTCACGACCGCAGGCAATGCGGAGGCTGCTGCGACCGAGGCCGTTGTCTTCAGAAATGAACGCCGTTTCATTGTGCGCATAATCTCTCCCCTTCAGGTTAGTATTCTCAAAAACGTGAAAACAGTTTAGCACCTTCCTGCGGGCAACGCAAGCGGAATACGTTGGGTGTTTTTCCCTTGGAATTTCCAGTGCGATTTTTGTTGCGCACGGGGGCGCAGATGTGTATGATAATCCCTTTAAAGGAGGAGAGGGTTATGAGTTCTGGGATGCCTCGCAGGAAATTTTTACAGGCCGCGCTGATGGCCGGGGCGGCGCCGATGGTGGTGCCGGGCCGCGTGCTGGGGAGGGGCTGGACCGCGCCGTCGAACCGCGTCACGATCGGGTGCGTGGGCGCGGGCGACCATTTCATGGGGCGCAATTTCGCGATCATGAGGAACATGAAGGACATCCAGCTGGTGTCGGTGTGCGACGTGGACGCGGAGCGTCAGGCGACGGCGCTGGCGGAGATGGAGAAGGTCTATGGCAAGGGCATCCGGGCGGACGGGGATTTCCGCAACATCATCGGCTTGGACAACACGGACGCGATTATGGTGTCCACCGCGGACCATTGGCACGTCATGGTTTCCATCCTGGCGGCGCAGGCGGGCAAGGATGTGATTTGTGAGAAGCCGCTGACCTATAACATCGCGGACGGGCGGCGTCTGGTGGACGTCATCAGGAATACGGGGCGCGTGTTCCAGACGGCCTCGGAGAACCGCACCGCGCCGGAGTACCGCCACCTGTGCGAGATCGTGCGGAGCGGGCGGCTGGGGAAGATCAGGCGCGTGACGGTGGGCCTGCCGGGGGGGGGGTACCCGAGCCAGGCAGGGACGGTCAAGTTCGAGGACCCGCCGCCGACGTTGAATTACGATATGTGGCTGGGGCCCGCGCCGGTGAAGCCGTATGCGGCGGGGCGGGTGCATTTCCATTTCCGCTGGGTTTCGGATTACAGCGGGGGGATGCTGGCGGACTGGGGCGCGCACCTCTTCGACATCGCGCAGTGGGCGCTGGACCGCGAGTACAGCGGGCCGGTGAGGGTGGAGGGCTTCGGCTGGAAGCCCCAGCACGAGCTGTATGACACCTACACCAGCTTCTGCGTGCGCTATGAGTATGAGGACGGCGTGGAGCTGGTGGTGGACGCTAACCAGCCGTCGCTGCGGTTCGAGGGCGACGACGGGTGGGTCGAGTCCATCGGCTGGCGGAACCCGCTGCAGGCGTCGCACCGCAAGCTGCTGGAGCCTGTCGGCCCGGGCGAGGTGCAGCTTGTGAGCGCGCCGACGGACGGCGAGCATGTCAGCTTCGTGAATGCCGTGCGGACGCGCGCGTCGGCCTACGCGCCGGCGGAGAAGGGGCACCGCAGCATCACGCTCGCGCACCTCGGAAACATTGCCATCGCGTGCGGGCGGCCGCTGCGCTGGAACCCGCAGGCGGAGCGTTTCATCGACGCGCCGGATGCGGACAAGATGCTCTCGCGCGAAAAACGCGACAAGTGGAATCTGGCATAACGGCATTCGGGAGGTGATGATGAAAAAACAAGTCAAACTGTTTTCTGTTTTCGCGCTCATGGGCGCGGCAGTGCTTGCCCAGGACTGGAACGCGATTCAGGCGAAGCTCGCTGGCGCGGATGCCAAGGCCGTCGTCAACATGCTGTCGAGCAAGGACGTGTATGAGCGCGAGGCCGCGCTGGCGCAGATCGCCCGCGACGACGCGCGCCCCGCGCTCACGCGCGCGGCGGCGGATGCGCTCGCGGCGCTTAAATCGACGGAGATCCGCGTGCAGTTGATTGCGGTGCTGGCGGAGCGCAACGACCCCGCGGCCGCGCCCGCTGTCCGCAAGGCGTTGGGCGACGCAGACAGCGATGTCCGCACGGCCGCCGTCATCGCCTGCGGCCTGATGCGGGACGACAAGGCCGCGGACGCGCTCCTCGAGATGTACAGGAAGGCGCCCGCCTCGGAGGAAATCCGCGAGGCCTTGCGCCGTATCCCCAGCCCGTCGATCGACCGCGCCTTGGTGAAGACGCTTGGCACGAAAGTCTATACCCACCGCGCGGCGGTGCTGGACCTGCTGGCGGCGCGGCGCTATGCGGGCGTCCTCGGCCTCGCGATGGACCCGAAGCTGTTTGACGGGACGGACATGGCGTTGACCAAGAGCGCGGCGGCGGTCATCCGCACCTACGCGCCCGAAGGCGGTTTTCGCCCGTTGCTCGACTTCGCCCGGAAGCTCTCGCCGTCGGCGGCCGATCTGCTGCTGGGGACGCTGACCACGACGCTCAACGAATCGAAGGAAAAGGTCGCGAACGAGCAGTACATCGTGAAGCTGCTGCAGAGTTGCCCGCCCGACTTCGTGCCCGTCCTGACGGCGCTGCTCGGCGCGAGCCAGGGGCCGATTGCGCTGTCCGTGCTCTCGAAGCGGCTGGAGGCGGGCGATGTGGAGACGCGCAAAGACGCGGCCCGCAACCTCGGCAAATGGACGAACGAGGATGCCCTTCCCGTGCTTGCCTTCGTGGGGAAGAGCGACCGCGACCTCGGCGTGCAGAACCTTGCGTGGCGGATGCTGGTGGACGTCGCGAAGCGCGAGGAGAAGATGGGCATCAGCAACCGTGCGGTTGCGGCGCTGGAGCAGGTCATCTGGTTTGCGCCCCGCCGTGCGGAGCGCAGTGCGGCCATTGACGCGCTCAAGCTCTACGCCAAGAAAAACGGCGGCGTGAGGCCGTTGCTCGAAAGGGTCGCGGCCGAGCGCCTTGACCTTGCCGACGACGTGCAGCAAGTCAAGGACGAGCTCAACTGGAAGTGAGGTTGATTGCGGCAAGGAGAGTGGTTTATGAGACGGTCTGTTTGTGTTTGGGCAATGTGTGTTGCGGTGGCGGCCTGCGTGCGAGGGCAGGAGCAGCAGGAGGTGATGACGCTGGAGCAAATCGAGGCGCTGTTCGCGGTGGCGGCGGACGACCCGATGCTGTATTACCAGAAGTGCAAGGCCCTGTTCGCCGCGGGCAAGCACCAGGAGGCGGTTGACTTCGCCCATGTGGCGCTCGCGAAATTCATCGAGGCGGGAAACCCGCTGGAGTGGATGCTGCTGGGGTCGTTCAAGACGGACACGCACAAGATTGACGTGATCTGCAACATGGGCGCCTTGGAGCGCGTTGACCGGTCGCGCGTCAGGGGCGTGATGACGCGCCCTTACAGTTTCCGCTTCTGGACGTTGGATGACCCCCCGCGCATCCTGAAGGTGCTGGACTGGGAAATCCTGTACATGGGGGGGCGCCCTTCGACCGATGCCGTCGGGGAGATGCAGGGCGACACGCACATCAATTACGGGTCCTTGGGGACAGACGCAAACTTTAAGACCGTCAAGGCCAAGATGCTGTCCGTGATTGAAAATTCGGAACCCCCTGTCGCCATCACGAAAGGCGCGAAAACCCAATACAACCCTGCGCCGGAGAAGGGGTTCTAGCGTCCTGTAAAACACGTTTCCGAATTCTAGTTATTCATGCCGCAGCGCCTCGATGGGGTCGAGGGAGGCGGCGCGCATGGCGGGGTAGAGGCCGAAGACGATGCCGACCGCCGCGCTGATGCCGAAGGCGAGCGCGAGGCTGTAGGACTGCACCACCGTAACCATGCCCGTTGACCATGTGATGATGAACGGTATCGCCATGCCGAGCAGCAGGCCCACAAGCCCGCCACCGAGAGACAGCACGCAGGTGTTGATCAAAAACTGGATCACGATGCGGCTGCGGCGCGCGCCGATGGCGCGGCGGATGCCGATCTCTTTGGTGCGCTCGGTGACGGAGGCGAGCATGATGTTCATGATGCCGATGCCGCCGACCAGCAGGCTGATGCCGGCTATCGCGCCCAGAACGATGTTGAAGGTGCGCTTGGTGCGCTCGGCCTCGCGCAGGAGGGTGAGGGGGACATCGATGCGGTAGTCTTTCTTTTTGTGGAAACGCGCGAGCATGAACTCGATGGCCTTGCTCCCCTTCTCCACAACCTCCACGCTGTTCATGCGCACGATGATCTGCCCGAGCTCGACGCGCTCGCCTTCCATGCCGCTGGCGGTGGGGCGCATGTTCGCGTCGCCGAAGAGCTTCTTGCCTGTGGTCATGGGGATATAGACATCCGCCTCGCTGTCGGGGGCGCGGATGGAGCCGCCGTCCTCGTTCTTGACGACGCCGATGACCTCGAACATGCCCGCGCCGATGCGGATGCGTTGATCGTTCATCTCTTCCGCAGCGAGCAGGCGGCGCACGCCGTTCTCGGTCAGGACGCAGACGTTGGCGTGCATATCCAGATCGTTCTGCGTCAGGACGCGACCGCGCAGCACGGGGCGCTGGACGACATCGAACCACGCGGGGATGGTCTCCACGACGCGCAGCTCGAGCTGGCGCTCGCCGAAGCGCGTGTTGCGCCGCACCATACGCGCGGGGACGGTGAGCTCGACGCCGGGGATGTCACGGATGCGGGCCTCATCGTCGTAGAGCAGGCCGTAGATGGCGAGCTTGCTTTGCACGGCGTTGACGTTGCCGCCTTCCTCGGCGGTCGGCTTCTCGGAAGTGACCATGATGTTCTGGCTGCCGAGGCGCTTGATGGAGTCGAGTGCCTGCTGGCTCGCGCCCTCGCCGACGGCAAGCATGGCGATGACGCTGGCGACGCCGAATACGACGCCCAGCATGGTCAGGAGCGAACGGGTCTTGTGCCGCCACACGTCCGTGAGCCCGAGGCGGACGAAGGGCCACATGATGAGGATGTTCGTCATGTGTCCTCCCCGTGCATGGAGGCGATGCACCCGTCGCGCAGGATGATGCTGCGCTTGGCGTATTGCGCGATGTCGTGCTCGTGGGTCACGACGATGACGGTCTTGCCCTGCTCGTAGAGTTCTTGAAAGAGGGCCATGATCTGTACGCTGGTGGCGCTGTCGAGGTTGCCCGTGGGCTCGTCGGCCAGCAGCACGGCGGGGTCGTTGGCGAGCGCGCGCGCGACGGCCACGCGCTGGCGCTGGCCGCCGGAGAGCTCGGAAGGCAGGTGGCGGAGGCGGTGCGACATGCCCACGCGGTCTGCCAGCTCCTTCGCCTTGCGGGTGCGCTCGCTGTGCGGCATCCCGAGGTAGAGCATGGGCACCTCAATGTTCTCGCGGACGGTGAGCTCGGGGATAAGGTGGAAGCTCTGGAAGATGAATCCGAGGTTGCGGAGGCGGTGGTCGCTGAGCTGGTTGTCCTCCATCTCTGCGACGTTCACGCCGTTGAGCCAGTATGCGCCCTCAGAGGGGCGGTCGAGGCAGCCGAGGATGTTCAGCATCGTGCTTTTGCCCGAGCCGCTGGGACCCATGATGGCCCAATAGGAACCCCTGCGGATGGAGAAGCTCACGCCGTCTAACGCGCGCACGATTTCATCGCCGACGAGGTAATGCCGCTTCACGTTGTCGAGGCGCACAACCTCGTTGGCTTGCGGGTGACCGCTCTGGCGCGTGCCGCTCATAATGCGGTGGCATCCTTGGCGGTCTCGACCGGCGTGACGATCGCGGGCAGGAGCTCGTCTTTCGTTTCCTTCTCCTCCTTCTCCTCTTTTTTCTCGTCTTGCTTCTCTACCTTTTCTTCGAGTGGTTTCTGCTTCTCCTCGCCCTCCTGCTTGACGGCCTCCTCTTTCTCTTGCTCGTCCTCGGGTGTGGGCTTCCCGCCTTTCTCCTTGATAGGCGGCGCCAGCATGACTTCCTCGCCCGGGCGCAGGCCATCGAGGATGTGAATCATGCGGTTGTTGTCGAACCCGACCTCGACCACGCGCGGCTCCCAACGGGCGCCGGAGTTCAGATAGACGACGGGCTTGCCCTCCTCGCGCACCACGCACTGCACGGGGATGTACAGCGCCTTTTCGTAAGTCTCCTTGATGAGCTCCACGTCGCAGCTCATGCCCGGACGGATGGTGAGCTCCTTGAAGTCGCACTCGATTTCACACTTGTAGAGCTTGAGGTCCGGATTCAACTGCGCGCTCTGACCGTCGGGCAGGATCGCAATCTTGACGAGCTGGCCGTTGAAGACGCGTCCGGGGAACGCATCGATTTTCACCTTCGCTGGCATCCCGACGCCGATCTTCGTGAGGCTGGCCTCGGGTATCATCACCTCGACCACCATGCCCGAATCGAGCGGGATGTAGATGAGTTCCTGGCGTTGCACCGCCATCCCGCCGACCGCCAGCGGCCGGACCCACCATTGCCGCCGCGAAATCTGCACCGTTGATGCGTAGAGGATGATGCCGTTCGTCGGCGCGTAAATCTTGCTCTTGGAAATCTGGAAGTTGAGTTCAGACAGGCGGTTCGTCGCGCGCTCAAACTCGCGGTTGCGCGCGCGGAGCTCGGACTCCACCTGCCGCAGCGTCGCCTTGTTCTGCCACGCCACGCGGGCCAGCGCGCGATCCGCGCGGCGCATGCGCCCCTCCAGCGCGGCCTGCTGCTGGTGAACGGTGTAGTTGGTCAGCACGTCCAGCTTCGTCCTAGCCATCTCGAGGTTGATGTCCTTACGCTTACGTTCCAGCTCATCGGCTTGAAGCTCCGTGCGCGTCAGGAAGTTCGCCTCCGCCAGCCGCTGTGACCCCGCCAGCTTTTCGGTCGCGCGCTCCACCTCCTCCTCCGCCAGCGCGATGTCCGCCACGAATTGCCGCAGCTGCTGCGGGTAATCGCCCTCGTCGTATTTCTCCTGCTCCATCTTGGCGAGCTTCTGCTCGACCTCCGCATCCAGCAACGCGGCCTCGCAGTCGCCCTTCACGATGCCCAGCCGCTCATCCGTGACGATGACCGCCGTCTCCGCATTCGCCACGACGATCTCCTGCTCCTTGTGCTTCTCCAGCAGGTCGCTGGAATTGAACTCGAGCAACAAGTCGCCCGCCGCCACCCGCACACCCTCGTCAACAACCCAGATGACGGTGTTGTTGCCCTCCAGCTCGCTGGTCAGGATGACTTTGTCGCGGCTCTGGATCGAGCCGGAGGACGTGACCGAAATGCTCAGCGGCCCTTCCTTCACCTTCGCCGTCGGGACGGTCTCGTCGTTCGGCTTGCGTGTCCAAAAGACAACGGCCAGAACAATCGCGACAACCGCGCCCCCCCCGATGACGATAAATTTTTTGTACCCGTTTTTCCGCTTACTCATCCGCGTATCCTTTTGCAGTCACAAGCACAACCTGCGCCGCTTGCCCGTAACGTTCCCATGTGTCCCTCCTCCCATGCCTCATCACAAATTAGAATGGTTCTTGTCCAATTAAAAGCCAGACTTTAGCACATTTTCGCCCGGAAGGTCAAATAAAAACTACCCCTTGCTGTTGCGTGAAAATCCCAATATTTAAGTCTTGCGGCTTCTTCGAGAATATGTCATGCTATTATCGAAACATTACCTAAAGGAGCATCTATCATGAATAAGTCCGATGGCACAAATGAAAAGCTGAATGTACTGCTTGCGGCTCTGCTGGCGATGGCGGCGTTCGTTGCACATGCGGAAGGCGGCAACTGGGAAGACAACCGCGACGCCGCGTGGGGTGCGACACTCAGCGAAACGCTGAGCATTGGCACGGCAGAGGAACTGGCGCAGTTCGCGTGGCTGGTGAACAAAGGCGAGGACTTCACGGGCAAGACCGTCACCCTCACAAAAAGAATCGACTTGTCAGGTCGCATCTGGACTCCTGCTGGGATAGAAGATTTTACTTTGCACTCACCTAAATTTTCTGGCACGTTTGATGGTCAGGGGCATACGGTTTACGGCATGACGATTCATGCGTCCAACACCGTATGGTGCGTCGGATTATTCGGGTACATCAAGACTGGTGGTGTTGTCCGCAACGTCACCCTTGTGGATTCAGACATTATAGTGTTCCATGACAATAGCACGCAAGGTCTCTTCGTTGGTGGCGTGGTGGGGTATAATTATTGCGGCACGATTGAAAACTGTCAGAATAATGGATCCGTATGTGCGATGTCTAGCGTAAAATTAGTCTGTTGCGGTGGTATCGCTGGGGTGAACGATGCCGCTAGCAGCAACGTGATTGGCATTGTCAAGAATTGCCGGAATAGCGGCGAGGTAACCTCCCCCGCCTCTGGTCGTTGCTTTGTCGGTGGTATAACAGGGCTGAGCCGAGGTACGGTCGCAGACAGCTCAAACAATGGTGATATTGCAGCTGCTTGCGCTGGTATTCCCTTTGGACAATCAACCTCTTGTGGCGGCGTGTCAGGGCACAACGACCGAGGTACAATCAAAAACTGCTCAAACCGTGGCGCTGTGGCATTCTCCTGCGCCTCCTCTTTCAAAGACTCTTGTGGCGGCGTGGTGGGAGAGAACTATTATGGGTCGATTATGAACTGTATGAGCATTGGTGCTGTGACCTCTTCGTTTTATTGCGGTGGTGCGGCTGGGATAAACAACGGCACATTTGGGGACAGTTATTGGAAGGCGGATGGGACGGCGGAGTTCAACAGCCTTGCAATAGGGATTAGTTATTGGAGTTCCGCGACGTCCAACCTCTTCTCGGTGAATGCCCCCCCCGGGCAGTTCGCGGCCCCGCACCCGGCCTACGGCACCACGAGCCTCCTCGACGCGCTCAACGGCTGGGTGGACGCGACGAACGCCGTGCTGGGCGCAGAGGTCTATCGGCACTGGACGCTCGAAGGCTCGCCCGACGGCTACCCGATCCTTGACTTTACACAATCCACTTATACGGAAGGCGGCAACTGGGAAGACAACCGCGACACCGCGTGGGGTGCGGCACTCAGCGAAACGTTACACATCGGCACGGCGGAGGAACTGGCGCAGTTCGCATGGCTGGTGAACACGACGGGGAATGATTTCTTCAGCGGCGTCACCGTCGTGCTCACAAGCGACATCGACCTTTCCGCCCATGGCTGGACACCGGCAGGGACGAACAACCCGGCACGGATATTCCACGGCACGTTCGACGGTCAAGGACACACGATCTACGGCATGACGATTCATGCCTCGAACACGGTGACATACGCCGGGCTTTTCGGAACCATCGGCGAGGGCAGTATGGTCTGCAACGTCAATCTGGTGGATACCGATATTGCCATATACTGTGACAGGGAGGACATCCGCGCTGGCGGCATAGTGGGGGTGAACGTCCGCGGCACGGTGGCCAACTGCCGGAATAGCGGGACGGTGTCATGCCTTTTTTCCCGCCCCCCTTATTACACCCATTGCGGGGGCATTGTGGGTTATAATGCCGGCAGGGTCAAAGATTGCGTCAACAGCGCGGCGGTGTCCGCCGCCTCCACCAGCAGCGCCACCATCGGCGGCGTGGTGGGGCTGAACGACTATCGCGTCGTAACGGAGAACTGCCAGAACCGCGGGGCGGTATCGTCCGCCTGTCACCAATACACCCATTGCGGTGGCGTGGTGGGTTGGAATCGGGGTGTTGCCGCGAATTGCTGGAGCAGCGGAAACGTGACCGCATCCGTCTCCAATTACACGACCTATTTAGGCGGTGTAATTGGAGAGAACGGCGTGTTGGGATTTCCTTCCGGCAACTTGGCTCGCGACAGTTACTGGAAGGCGGACGGGACAGCGGGTTTCAACCGGGCGGCGGCTGGGGTTAACTACGGTTACTCGTCCAACCTCTTCTCGGTGAATGCCCCCCCGGGGCAGTTCGCGTCTTCGCACCCGACCTACGGCACCACGAGCCTCCTCGACGCGCTCAACGGCTGGGTGGACGCGACGAACGCCGTGCTGGGCGCAGAGGTCTATCGGCTCTGGACGCTCGACGGCTCGCCCGACGGCTACCCGATCCTGTTCTCCGAGCCGCCCACTCCCCCGTACTCCTACGCAGTCGCGTTTGTCAGCACGGCGCTGGACGGCGGCGGCGTGATGTACAATCAGCCCTTTACCAACGGCGTGGCGCAGAACCTGAACCTCAACGCGTTCAGGTTCCCCTGTACCGCGCTCCCCGTGCCGACGGAGTTCCCGTTCCTCGGGTGGGCGGCCAGCGCGGGCGGCGATGTCGTTTTCACCGACGGGCAGAACGTCTGCGACCTGACGGGAACGCCCGACGCGACGGTCACGCTCTACACGGTCTGGGGAAGCGTCACGGACGACGCGAGCGGCATCACCGCCAACCCGGACGGCTCGGTCGTCACAGGCGACGGCGCGGTCTCCTCGGACGGCTCGATGACGGTCACGCTCGACCCCGCAGGGGGCGTGTGCGAAACCTCCGTGGTCTGCACGGACTTCACCTACAACGCCCTGCCGGAGGACGTGGACCGCCCCGGCTACACCTTCCTCGGCTGGGTCACCCGGACAGGCCAGCCTGTGGTCAACGGCATGCGTTTCCTCGACGCCAACTACGCCGCGGCGCTCACCGCGCAATGGGTCTCGGCGACAGCGCCCGAGATTGCGGGCGTTGACGCGCCGCCGCCTACCGTCGGCGTGACCTACCTCGGGCAGGTCGTCATGCGCCCGTCCTCCATGCCGTCAAAACTCAGCGCGCAGAAACTCCCCACGGGGCTGAAACTCAACCCCTCTACAGGCGAGATCACCGGCGTGCCGAAGAAGGTGGGCATCCACACTGTCACCGTCCGCGCCACGAGCCTGTCCAACCGGAAGGCCTACACGGAGCAGACATTCCGCATGGTCGTCGCCCCCCTGCCCGCCGGAGCCATCGGCACGTTCGACGGCTACCTCGACGGCACAGACGACCACGGCCCCGTCAACCTCGGCAGCCTCACGCTCACCGCCTCCGCCTCGGGCAAGGCCAGCGCGAAGGTTGTCGCCGCCGCGTCCGGGGCGCAGTCCGTCAGCATCCCCGCGTGGGACAGCCTGAGCAACGGCGTGTTGCGTGCCACGGCGGTCTCCGCCAAGGGCATCCCCCTTACAGTCGCGCTCGACACGACCGCCGCGTTCGGCAGCTGGCAACTCACGGGCGCGTTCGGCGACACCCCCGCGCTTGCCCAGCGCAACGCCCTGAAGGTCAAGGAGGACCCCCACTTCGCGGCCGCGCAGGAGGCCCTCGCCGCGCACATGGGCTACTACACCGTCGGCATCCGCGGCGACTGCATTTTGGATGGCCACGGCCCTCTCCTCTTCCCGCCCCGAGGCTTCGGCTACCTCTCCATGACGGTCGGGACGAAGCCCTCGCTGAAACTCGCCGGGCGTCTCGCCGACGGCAAGGCGTTCAGCGGCACTTGCCCCATCGCCTTCGGGGCGGGCAACGTGCTCGTGCCGTACTTCTTCCCCCTCTATGCGGCGCAGGGCTACCACTCGGGCGTGCTGGAATTAACCCCCGCCCTGACCGCCTCCGGCGAAGGCCGCTGGGTGTACCCCGGCCTGTCCCCGGCCGCCAAGGTCCCCCTGACGGCCGACCGCTTCACGCTCTCGATCCTCCTTGCAGGGGGTGCCTACACGCCCGCCGCCGCCGCGCTCGCGACCTACCCCCAAGGCCCCTTCTTCAAAGCTGGTCCCACCGATGCCGACTACACCTACACCAAGGGCAAGTACAGCGTCACCGCCAGCCCCCTGCCGCCGCCGCAAGACGGAGTTGTCATGGTCGGGGACAAGAAGGGCAACCTGACCCTCCCCACCGGTACCGTACCCGTGTATGACCCAGTTGCCAGCGCATACATTTTTGACCACTGGAACCCTGCCCAAGCGACCTTCAATGTCACCCCCGCCACGGGGCTGTTCAAGGGCAAGTTCAACGTCTATTACGAATATCCCGATGAGGGTGGTGCGTCGCGGCTCAAGGCGATACCTGTCAGTTATCAGGGAATCCTCACACCCCTCGCGGGTTGGGGGGCGGGAGTCGGCCACTCCCTGCTCGGCGACACCCGCATCGACGCCAGCGGCGCAAAGCCCGTGACCTACAAGCTCATGCGCTCAGAGCCGGTGACCCTTGAAGTCGAGTAGCTGGAATGCCGTCGTGCAGTGATGCCTGAATAGGGGACGCAGGGGAAACCACCTTCGTCCCTGAGATTCTTTAATCCCAAAGTCCCCTTCGTCTCCTATGTCTCCTCAGTCCCCTATCTCCCTCGATCACTAATCGCTAACCCCTGTTCGTTTTCGGCTTGTTTTTCCGAGGGGGGGTTTGGTATATTAAATGCCTTTTAAATTTTTTGGAGAAATAGGCGATGTCTGAAATTGGGGCGGGCGACGGGGAGGTCAAGCTGCCGCGCCCGGTGATAGATGAGGATGAGTGCAAGAGCTGCGGGCGGTGCGTCGCGGCGTGTCCGAAGAAGTGTCTGCGCATGACGGCGCGGCTGAACAGCCGTGGTGTGCATCCCGTGGAATATGCGGGCGAGGGTTGCACAGGGTGCGCGATCTGTTTCTACACCTGCCCCGAGCCTTACGCAATCAGTGTCGAGAAACCATAGCTATGACGAAGTTCATCAAAGGGAATGAGGCGGTCGTCGTCGGCGCGTTGTACGCCGGGGCGGATGTGTATTTCGGGTATCCCATCACGCCCGCGAGCGAGATCGCGCACGCGGCGGCGGCGTGGTTCCCGTCGCTCGGGCGCGAGTACGTGCAGGCGGAGTGCGAGACGGCCGCGGCCAATATGATGTTCGGCGCGGCGGCCGCGGGGCGGCTGTCGATGAGCGCGACGTCGGGGCCGGGCATGAGCCTGATGCAGGAGGGCATCTCGTACATGGCGGGCGCGGAGCTTCCGGGCGTGTTCGTCAACATCATGCGCGCGGGGCCGGGGCTCGGCAACGTCTATCCCGAGCAGGGCGACTACAATCAGGCGGTCAAGGGCGGCGGCCACGGCAATTACCAGTGCGTCGTGCTGGCCCCCGCGAGTGTGCAGGAGATGTGCGACCTGACCCTGCGGGCGTTCGCGCTCTCGGCCAAGCACCGCACACCGGCCATCCTGCTGGCGGACGGCCTGCTGGGGCAGATGATGGAGACGCTGGTTCTCCCGCAAGAGATGCCGCCGCGACCGGACATGACCGCGTGGGCGGTGCAAGGCACGCCCGAGACGCGGGGCAATCTGGTGAAGTCCATCTTCCTCAATGCGCACGAGCAGGAGCAGCACAACCGCCACCTGCAGGAGAGGTACGCCGCCATGCGGGCGGATGCCGCGCACGAGGCGTACCTGTGCGACGACGCGGAGGTCGTGCTGCTGGGCTACGGTATCTCCAGCCGCGTGGCGCGGTCGGCGGCGGAGGAACTGCGGGCGCAGGGTGTCAAGGCGGGTGTGTTCCGCCCCGTCACGCTGAACCCGTTCCCTGCGGAAGCCCTCTGCAAAACGCTGGACGGCCGCAAGGCGCTGGTGGTCGAGATGAGCAACGGCCAGTTCCGCGACGACGTGCAAATGCACATCGCCAAGGAGGGCAAACGCTACCAGTCCGTGAGCCTCGTCAACCACATGGGCGGCGTCGTCGTGACCGTGGATGAGGTTGTGAAAGCAGTGAGGATTAGTTTTTAGTTTACAGTTTACAGTTTTTAGTTTCGACTGATGCCGATATTCTAACAACTAAAAACTGTAAACTAAAAACTCAAAAAGGATTTCGATATGACCACCAAACAAACCACCGGGATGTACGACAACTTCACGCGCAGCGGGCGCGACACGCGCGCGACGCACTATTGCGCGGGGTGCGGGCACGGCATCATCAACAAGCTCATCGCCGAGGCGCTGGCGGACATGGGGCTACAGGATCGCGCCATCATCGTCGGCCCCGTCGGGTGCGGCGTGTTCGGCTACTACTACTGGGACTGCGGCAACATCAGCGCCGCGCACGGCCGCGCCCACGCCGTCGCCACCGCCGTCAACCGCACCGAGCGCGACGCGGTCGTGCTGGCCTATCAGGGCGACGGCGACTTCGCGGCCATCGGCTTCAACAATTCCTTCCAGGCCGCGAGCCGTGGCGAGCATTTCGCGGCGTTCTTCGTGAACAACGCCATCTACGGCATGACCGGCGGGCAGATGGCCCCCACGACCCTCACGGGCATGAAAACCATGACCACCCCCGGCGGCCGCGACCCCGCCACCGCGGGCCTGCCCCTACACGTCTGCGAAGTGTTCAGCCAGCTGGACGCGCCCGTCTATATCGAGCGCGTCTCCGTCGCCGACACCCCGCGCATCATGAAGGCCCGCAAGGCCATCCGCAAGGCCATCGAAATCCAGCGCGACGGCAAAGGTTACGCCCTCGTCGAGATCATCGCGCCCTGCCCCACCAACATGGGCACCGACTCGCTCAAGGCCGCCGAGTTCTGCAACACGCAGATGGAGGCCGAGTTCCCCCTCGGGTGCTTCCGCGACCGCACCGCCGAGGCCGTGCCGCGCCCCCCGCGCCCGCCCGCGCCCACGCCCATGGCGTTCTTCGCCGACACCCACGACGACGACGCGCCCGCCGCAGAGGTGGACGAGGCCTTCGGCGAGATACGCCTGAAATTCAGCGGCTTCGGCGGGCAGGGCATCCTGAGCCTCGGGCTGTGCGTCGCGGAAGCCGCGCGCATGGAGAAACGCTTCATCACATGGTTCCCCACCTACGGGCCCGAACAGCGCGGCGGCGCGGCGGCGTGTTCCGTCGTGATCTCCGGCAAGCCCATCGGCTCGCCCGCAGTGGACCACCCCAACGTGCTGGTCTGCATGAACCAGCCCTCCTACGAGCGCTTCGTCGGGACGGTCGTGCCGGGCGGCGTAGTCATTGTGGATGAGACCGTGACCCGCACCGTCGCGCCGCCCGAAGGCGTGAGGCTCGTCATCATGCCCGCCATCAGCCTTGCGGCCAAGCTGGGCGTCCCCAAGGCCGCCAACACCATGATGCTCGCCGCGCTCTCGCGCCTCGGCGTGACGCACGTCACCCGCGACAACCTCATCCGCGCACTGGTGGACAGCTTCGCGAAACGCCCCGCGCTCGCCGAGAAGAATGTGACACTTTTCGAAGCCGCCGAAATCGAGGCCGATTCGCGCATCAGGCTGGGTTAACAAACCCCGCCGCACTCCATATTGCCGAAATCGCCTTTGATTCGCATATCGTTGTCTGTGCTTTGCAGTGCATCGATGGAGGGCGAGCGTCCTCGCGAGCCGTTAGGCACGATGGAGGGCAAGCGTCCTCGCCCTCCATTATCACGCCATCCAAACAGGGTAATCCTCTATCTCGTCGTCTGTATTTTACAGGACACTAGCACATTCCGCAGCACGGGCACGCGGGGTTGCGCTCCAGCGTCACCGTCTGCACGGATGCGTCCCAGACGTTCAGGCGGATGAGGATACGGGGAAGGGCGGTGCGGTTGAGGATACGCAGGGTTTGCGCGGTCTGGAGAGAGACCGCGAGCGTGACAGTGGGCGGGAGGATGCCGTTGCGGTCGGGGTGGGCGGTGTCCCCATCCGGCGGCAGGTCGGGGTAGAGACAGCGGAGGCAGGGGCCGTCAGGCAGGACAGGCAACACCAGCCCGGACACGCCGGACACGCCAGCATACACCCACGGCACACGGTGGCGCACGCACCAGTCGTTAATCAGGAACCGCGTGACGACATTGTCCGTCGCATCCAGTGCCACATCCGCGCCCGTGAAGAAGGTGTCGATGTTTTCGGCCGTGACACGCGCGTCCAGGACTTCTATTTTCACGTCGGCGTTGATCTGGCGCAAACGGTCTGCCCCGGCAATGACCTTCGGAATCCCTGCGGCCGCATCGGCCTCGGTGAAGAGGAACTGGCGGTGCAGGTTGGACAGCGCGACGGTGTCGGCATCGGCGATACGGAGGGCACCGGCCCCCATGCGCGTAAACGTCTCGGCGAGCAGGCTCCCGAGCGCACCGCACCCGACGATTGCAATGGTGGCGGACGCGAGCGCGGCCTGCGTTCCCTCCCCGAACGCCGTCACCGCGGCCTGACGCAGGTAACGCGCGTGGGAAGCAGGGTTAACAGGGTTGGCAGGGCTGGCTGGATTTTTTTTCATGGCAATGGCGTCCAGTCATTCAATCCTCTGAATCCCGCCGAGAAACAAGTGTCCTGTTTATCCTGTCAGGCATTTTTGTGAGCCTCGATTGCCTCGCCGATTTTCTCGACCACCGCTTTCATGTTCGTTGTCCACAGGCGGTCAAGCACATGCCTCCAGCGGTCGGCGAACGACTCCTCTGCCTGCTTGCTGTGGCGGAAAAGCCCGTCGAAGCCCTGCCGGTAGCGGCTGTACTTCTCCTGCATCTGGACCAGCTGCTCCTCCATACTCGAGAGATAACTCGCGATGAATTTCGCTTGGTCGGGTTTCGGGATTTTCGAGAGACGTGAGAGCACGGGGCGCGCGTAAGCATCGGCGAACATGAGCAGGGGGCTTTTGTAGGCGTTGAACGTCCCGGCATGGTCGGCCACGAGAATCGCGGTCGGGAGTCCCTTGTCGTCGAGGCGGAGCATCTCGTCGCCTTGGTCGAAGATGACTTCGCAGTCCTTTTCCTCTTTCGCCGCTGTCGTGCGGCCGACGATCATGTTCGGCGCGGCAGCGCGGCCGAGCAAGCGCGCGAAGGGGATTGCGAACGCGGGGTCCTGCAGCTGCGCCGTCGAAACCTTGTCCGTCGCAAGCCCCTCAATGAAGTCACGCTCATAGTACGTCACCCAGATGCGCGAGACGTACTCCGGCCTCTCGTTCCAGATGTATTCATCCGGGATGATCTTCATGTCGTAGCGCTCGGCCAGCGGCAGCCCCAGTTCCCAGCACCCGAGGCGGCGGTCGAGCGTGTACTCCGTATAGTCCTGCGTCTCCATGATTGCATGGAGCAAGTCCCCATTGAAATTCTCCAAATGCTCCTTGATGCCCCACCGCTGCACACGCAAGATGCGCAGCACCGTCTCGGGCGCGTTGCGGTGCTTCACCTCGGCAAGGTACGCGCGGTGCGCGCCCTCGGCCGGGCGGTTGCGCAGCCCCGGCAGCAGCCGCCCGATGTTGACACATTCCAGATCCCCGAACTCACGGACGTAATTGAAGATGAACCCCTTGACATAGGAGTCGCAAAGCCCTGTCTCCACGGCTTTCGGGTCGTCGAAAATCGGGTCGAAGATCAGCTCCTTGTTCTCGACGCGCCCGCCGGGGAGCCACTCGATCTGTCGGAAGAACTCTTCTGACAGGCCGCTCACCAGCTTCTCCGCCAGCGTCTCGTTGCGCTCGTCCATCAGGCACGCGAACATGCGGTTGCGCCAGAACTCATGCGTCACGTCGTCACGCAAGAGTGTCTCCTCCACCGCCTCCCCGAACGCCTCGCACAGCTCACGATGCCACCTGCGCAGGGTCCCCTCATCCCCTGACGTGAAATCGTACGCCTGAAACGCCTCCGCGCTGAAACGGCACCCCGGCTTCAGCCCGAAGAACGCCACCTCGAGGTTGTAGTGCCTGTTGCGCAGCTTCAAATACGCCTGTATCTCCGTGAGGTGCAGGCGCAACGGCTCTTCCGCAAGACCGCCCAAATCGCTGAACGCCTGGCGCGTGAGGTAGCGCGTGCCGGTGACCGGGCTGTAATAGTAGATGGGCAGGCCGCCGAGCGCGATCTTCGACTGCCCGATGGCCGACACCACATCCTCGATTTTTTTCGGGTGCGGGCTGATGCGCCAGTATTCGCCGCGCATGCGGATGGCCTCCTGCACCGCCTTCTTACGCGCGTGGAGGAAACGGATGCGCTGCTTCGGGACGATGCCCTGAAGCAAATCGTCCGCCTCAAACGCCTGACCCATGCGCGACGGGTCGTCCTCGCGGATCTGCACCGCCGCGTTGCCCATGATGAGGTCAACGGCATCCACTAGGACCTCCCCCTCATCCGGCGGCGGCCTGCCCTCCGCCTCGCACGCCTCCTTCAATAAATCAAAGTAGTATTTCCGTTGCAACGCATGCGTCTTTAGCGGCAACGTAATCAGCACCCTGGCCTTGACAAAAAGCGTCCCGATGCGGCTGATGAGATTCCCGCCGCCGTCCACAGCCAACGGGGACTCCCCGATAACCGTTAATGTTTCCTGTTTCATGACATCATCCTCTTCCAGTTATTTGACGTTACACGGTAACAGATTCACGGCAAAACTGCAACCGTTTTTCGAGCACCACGAGACCTTTCGATAGGCCGAATCTACGGCTCAGCCCACACCGCGTATGGCGAGGTCGTCATGCGTTACCTTTGCGCCCCGTATTTCCGTAACGGCGACAACACGGCCCGTGCATAACGAGCTTCTAACGCTGCGCCTCGAAATCAATTTGTTGTAATTTGTTTTCTTGAAATCCCCGCCGTGGCCGTGCTATACTGATTTATTTCACGGGCCTATAGCTCAGTCGGTCAGAGCGGAGGACTCATAATCCTTTGGTCGCAGGTTCGAGCCCTGCTGGGCCCACCAACGTTTGGACAGGATTTCAGATGCGGCGGTTTGTGCGACAGATGCGGCGGAAACATGTTCCTGCGAGACTGGTCAGTTTCGCGGGTGCGGTCGCGTTGTTTGGCGCGACGGTGCTGCAGGGGGTGTCGTTCTGCCTGTGTCCGACCGCTGCTGTGCGCGTTCAAGATGCTTGCCCGTGCCACGATTGCCGCCCGCACGATGACGGCGCGACCGCCCACCCTACGGATGCCCACCCTGTCCTGTCCGCTCCGGCTCATGTCTGCGACCACCTCGCGCTCTCCACCCTCCCTCCTGCGGAGCGGACGGTCAACGCGGGCGAATCCCGGGCCACTACTCCCTTACCCCTCTGCGCGGCCCTTGCGCCGAGACCTTCGCCGTGCGCGCTCAGCGGCGCATGGCGGCAACGGGCGGGGCCCCGCGCCTTGCCCTTCCATGCCCCCCCCTCGCTGACCTTCCTCCAGCGGCAGATCTGTTGAGATAAGGACCCTGCGTTGTCACGCCCGGCGTGTGCCGGGCAGGTGATGTGTGTGTCCAATCTCAAAGGCTGTTGCGATGAAGTTAATCCATTTCCTCATTTTGTTTTGTGTTGTGTCCGGGTGCCGCAGTTACGCGCCCGACCCCATCGACTGGGCGCGGGAGCGCACGGCGTGGAGTGAGTATTCTGCGGGGGCGATGCTCCTGTCGCTCGCGGAGGCGCAGCGTCACGCGCTGTTCCTGAACCCTGAAATCAACGCCCTGCGCGCGCGTCATCTCGCGTCGTCGAACGCGGCCGCGCAGACGGGTTGGTGGGAGGACCCCGAGGTCGGTGTTGACGCGCTGCGCATGATGAAGGGTGTCCCCAAGCCGTGGATTCTCGACTCGGCGCTGGCGTTCACAATCCCGGTCAACGGCGTGCCTGCGCTGGAGCGCAAGGCGGCGGAGGCATACGCGTTCGCGGATGCGTGCGCCATCGTCGCGGCGGAGCGCGAGTTGATGACGGAGGTTGCCCTTGCGTGGGCGCAGCATGAGCATACCCGCGATCGTCACCGGTCGCTCTCGCATCACTTGGGCCTTTTCGAGGAGTATAACCAGACGGTACAGCAACTGGTTGCGGCCGGGGAACTCGATGCTGCGGAGGGCGCGCGTTTCAACCTCGACGTCTTGCGCATGAAAGCGGATATCCGCCAGCATGAGGTTTTGATGGAGACGCGGCGTCATGCGCTTCTCCGCTTGATGGGACTCCACCCGTCCGCACGCGTCACGTTTGAGGACGCAGGGGAATCTGAGGTTCCCGTCTCTCGCGCCACTGCCGAGCGTGAGGACGCGCTCATCCGCCACCCGCGCGTGCAGGAGAAACTGGCGCGGCTGGGCGCGTCGGAGGCGGAGTTGCGCACGGAGATCCGCCGCCAGTACCCGGACCTCAAAATCGGTCCCGCGCTCCAGAGCGAGGAGGGCGTGACGCGCGGCGGCCTGACGTTCGGCATGACCCTGCCGCTGTGGAACCGTAACCGCAAGGCCATCGCGATCGCGGAGGGCGAGCGGCAGCAGGTGCGGGCGGAGGCGGTCAACGAGTGGAAGCGGCTTGTCGCTGACATGACCCTCGCCGATAAGGTTTTGGGGCTGGCGATTAGTGAGGAGCGTCGCAGCGAAATGGAATGGATGACGGCGTCACTCTCGCTGGTAGATGCCGTCGCGCTGCATGATGCGGGGGAGACGGGCATCATGGCGGTTATCGCGGCGCACCAGACGGTTCTCACGTCCCGCCTGAACAGGCTCGACGCGGAACAGGCGCGGAAGGAAGCGCAAATCGAGTTGGAGAGGTTTGCGGAGTAGAACGCCGATGATTTTTTTTGACAGAATCATTTTCGCGCAGAGACGCAAAGGCGCAGAGATTGGAACAGTCCACCAAAAAAAACTCTGCGTCTCCGCGCCTCTGCGCGAGATAAAGAAAAACGGAGACTGATGATGAACAGAACACCTTATATCGTTTTGATGATGGCGGCGCTCTTGTGGGGGTGCTCGCGGGAAGAGGAGCAGGGGCATGTGCATGGCCCGGCGTGTTCGCACGAGGAAGCGGTGAAGCCTGACGGCGGCGGCGACGATTGCGACTGCGGGGAGGATCACGGGCTGCCCGTGCGTATCACGCGAGAGGCGCAGAAACTTCTGGCGCTGACCTCCGTGACGGCGGAGAAACGCAACGTGCAGGGGACGGCGCGTTTCCCCGGGCGTTTCGAGGTCCGGCCCAGCGCACGGCGCGTCTATAGCGCGATTCTCGAAGGCGTTGCGCGCGCGTATGTGCAGCCGTACCAGCGCGTCGCCGAGGGGGATGTCCTCTTCCGCCTCATGTCCCCGTCGTGGGTTCAGCAGTCGGGGCAGGTGCGCGAGGCGGAGGCCGCGCTCGCGTTTGCGCAGGCGGAGGCGAAAATCTTGTCCGAGCGCCTTGAACGCCTCACGGCGGCCGGCACGAAGAGCGCCGATCTCGAGATGACGCTGAAACTCAAAAACGCCGAGGCGGCGAAGGCGGAGGCGGCACTCAAGAGCGCGGCGGAGGCGCGGCAGGCGATACTGGCGTACTACGACGAGGACGCGGGGGAACTGGTCTTCAAGGCCCGCGAGGCGGGCATCGTCGAACGCATCGAGATTGGCTCGCGCGAGTGTCCGCCGGGGGCTTGCACGTGCAGTGGCGCGGAGGCGTGGATACAGGCGGGGACGGAGATTGTGAGCGTCGTGCGCGAGGATGGCGTGTGGTTCCGCGCCGACGGGCTGGTGAGCGAACTCGCGGGTGTCTGCGACGGCTTGCGCGGGTGCGTGACACCACCGAAGCACGGCGGGACGCCGTGCGCTACCGTGGCGGAGGGGGTGGTGAGCGTCGCGTGGTCGGCGGATGCGGACACGCGGACGCGCCCGCTGTACCTGACGCTCAACGCGCACCCGCCGTGGGTCAAGCCCGGCGTGCCGGGGGTGCTGGAAATCATCACCGAGGAATCGGGCGAGGCCGCGGTCGCGGTGCCGGTGTCGTGCGTCGTGGAGGACGGGCTGGAGCGCGTGGTGTTCGTGCGCGATGCGCATAACGATGAGGTGTTCATCCGCAAGGAGGTGTCGCTCGGCGTGAGCGATGGCGAGTGGGTGGAGGTCACGGGCGTCGAGACCGGCGCGGTCATCGTCCTGCACGGCGCGTATGAATTGAAACTCGCCTTCGCCGCCACACGCGGCGCAAACGCGCCCCGCGCCGCCGGACACTTCCATGCCGACGGGCAGTTTCATGAGGGGGAGGATTAGGGGGAGAGTTTTTAGTTTATAGTTTTTAGTTTACAGTTTTTAGTTTTTAGTTTACAGTTTACAGATTGCAGATTGCAGTTTTTAGAAATGGGTTTCGCAGGATTATTCTAAAAACTAAAAACTATAAACTAAAAACTCTAAAGGAGATTACCATGCTAAAACGTCTGATTGATTTTTGTTTGCGGAACCCGTGGGTTACGTTGTGTGCGGTGGCGGTGTCGGTGGTGGCGGCGGTGGGGGTGGCGCGGCGGCTGCCCGTGGACGTGTTCCCCGAGTTGAAGGCGCCGCGCGTGGTGGTGCAGACCGAGTCGGGCGGGCTGACCGCCGAGGAGGTCGAGCAGTTCATCACGGTCCCGGTTGAGTCCGCGATGAACGGCCTGCCGGGCGTGAAGGCGGTGCGCTCGTCGTCGGGCGGCGGGCTCTCGTTCGTGTGGGTGGATTTCGACTGGGGCATGGACCTCTACCGCGCGCGGCAGATCATCGCCGAACGCCTGGCGGCATTGCTCCCGCTGTTGCCCGAGGACGCGCATCCCGAGATCACCCCCATCGTCTCCATCACGGGCGAGATCATGCTGGTGGCGCTGACGTGCGAGGACGGGAGCGTCTCGCCGCTCGAGTTACGCGCGCTGGCGGAGTACGACCTCTACAACCGCCTCATGGCCATCCCCGGCATCGGGCAGGTGGTGGTCATCGGCGGGCGCCTGCCCGAGTATCAGGTGAACGTGTCGCAGGACCGCCTCGCCGCGCTGGGGCTGGACCTGCGCGACATCATCGGGGCCGCGCAGGACGCGCACACGCTCGCGAGCGCGGGCTACCTGCCGGACGTGCGCCATCAGGAAATCCCCCTGCGCCAGACCGCGCGCGTCGAGACCATCGACGACCTGCGCCGCGCGGTCATCCCCGCCGCGAAAGGCCCGCCGCTCCTGCTCGGGCAGGCCGCGGACGTGCGCCTCGGCGGTGCGCCGCGCCGCGGCTCCGCCGGGTTCGACGGCCAGGACGCCGTCGTGCTGACCATCCTCAAGGCCCCCGGCGGCAACACGCTGGAACTGACCCGGCAGGTGGACCTCGCGCTGGCCGACTTCAAGGCCTCGCGCCTGCCCAAGGGCGTCACCCTCCACGCCGACGCCTACCGCCAGGCCGACTTCATCAACCTCTCCATGAGCAACGGCCGCAGGATCGTCCGCGACGCCGCCATCATCGTCATCCTCGTGCTGGGCCTGACGCTCCTGCGCGTCCGCACCACGCTCATCACCCTGCTCGCGCTGCCCCTGTCCGTCACCACGGGCCTGCTGCTGTTCCCGCGCTTCGGGCTGGGCATCAACATCATGACCCTCGGCGGCCTGGCCGTGGCCGTCGGCGACGTGGTTGACAACGCCATCATCTTCGTCGAGATCGCCTGGCGCAAACTGGACGCGAACAGCCGCCTCCCCCCCGCGCAGCAACAAACGAAAACCGCCGTGCTCCAGCAGGCCGCCGCGGAAATCCTGCAATCCGTCACGTTCTCCACGCTCATCATCGTGCTGGTGTTCCTGCCGCTCCTGTTCCTGTCCGGGCTGGAGGGGCAGTTCTTCCGGCCGCTCGGGCTGGCGTACCTGCTCGTCTTCACCGCGTCCCTGCTGGTCGCGCTCACGGCCGTGCCAGCGCTGTGCGTCCTGCTGCACAGTTACCGCGCACCGCGCCGCCGCCAGCCCGGCGGCGACGGCCCCGGCGTCGCCCTCCTGAAACGCGCCTACCGCCCCGCGCTGACGTTCGCCACGCGCTTCCCGAAAACCGTCTGCGCCGTCATGGCGCTGGCCACCGCCGCCGCGCTGTACCTCGCCGCCACCTTCGGCACGAGTTTCCTTCCGCCCTTCCACGAGGACTGCTACACCGTCTTCGTCAACACCCCCATGGGCACCTCACTCGACGAGACCGAGCGCGTCACCCGCCAGGCCGCGCGCGCCATCCGCGCCCTCGACGGCGTGAAGAGCGTCACGCGCCGCACCGGCCGCGCCGAGCGCGACGAGCACGCCGAGCCCGTCAGCGCATCCGAATTCCTCGTGCGCGTGGACGTGACCCGCGACCCCGCGCAACTCAAACGCGCCATCAGCCGCATCGCCGGGCAGATCCCCGGCGTCTCCACGATGATCGGCTACCCCATGGCCCACCGCATCAGCGCCGTGCTCTCCGGCGCGAACGCCGAACTCGCCATCAACATCTTCGGCGACGACCTCGACACCCTGCGCACCGCCGCCGCGCGCGTCAAGGCCGTGCTGGACGCGCTCCCGCAGGTCGCCGACGCGCAGGCCAACCGCGAGGTCCTCATCGACACCCTGCGCATCCGCTACCGCCTCGGCGACCTCGCCCGCGCCGGCCTCACCCTCCGCGACGCCGGCGGGCAAGTCTCCGCCGCCTTCAACGGCGTCACCGTCGGGCAGGTCGCGCAGAACCAGCGGCGCTGGGACATCGTGGTGCGCCTCGACGCCCCCGAGCGCGGCAGCCTCGCCAGCGTCGCCGCCTTCAAACTCGCCACCCTCTCCGGCGCGCGCGTGCGCCTCGACGAGGTCGCCGACGTGTTCCGCGAGGAATCCTCCAACCTCATCATCCGCGACAACCTCCGACGCAAGGCCCTCATCTCCTGCAACGTCGCCGACGGCGCCAACCTCGGCGACCTCGTGGGCGACTTGCGCACGCGCGTTGACCCCATCGCCCACGCGCTCGGCTGCACCGTCACCTACGGCGGCACCTACGAGGCCCAGCGCTCCGCCGCCGGCCGCCTCACCTGGCTCGGCGGCGGCATCCTGCTGGCCATGGCCCTGCTGCTCGCCCACGCGCTGCGCTCCCTCCGCGCCGCCCTGCTGGTGCTGCTCAACCTGCCGCTGTGCGTCATCGGCGGCATCGTCGCCGTCTATCTCGCGGCCCCCGCGCCGCTCCTCGCGAACACCAAGGCCCTGCTCGGGCTGGGCGGCGCGTACACCGCGCCCATCCTCTCCGTCGCCTCGCTCGTCGGGTTCGTGACCGTCGTGGGGTTCGCCGTGCGCAGCGGGCTGCTGCTGCTCAACCGCTACCGCGAGTTGGAGGGTGCCGGGCGCAGCGCGCGCGAGGCCGTCACCGAAGGCTCCATGGAGCGCGTCGTGCCCATCCTGATGACCTCGCTCACGACCGTCCTCGGCCTCCTCCCCATCGTGCTGGCCCACGACAAGCCCGGCGGCGAACTCCTCGCCCCCCTGGCCATCGTCCAGTTCGGCGGCCTCGTCACCGCCACCCTCCTCAACCTCCTCGCCCTCCCCGCCGCATACCTGATCGGGGGGAGAGCAGCTAGGGGACAGAAAGAGACTTAGGGAACCAAGGTGACGAAGGGGAAAACACCTTCGTCACCTAAATCCCCCAGAGCCATTTCTAATTCCTCATTGCCTCACATCACCCGCCGAACGTCTTGTGCAGCTTCTCCAGCCGCGCGATGGTTTCGGTGAGTTCTTTTTGTCTGGCGCGTTGCTGTTCGATGACGGCGGGGGGGGCTTTGGCGACGAAACTCTCGTTGGCGAGCTTGGCGTTGACATTGTTGAGGAAGCCTTGCTCTTTGGCGAGCTCGGCCTTGATGCGGGCGGCTTCGGCGGCCACGTCGATAAGGCCGTCCAGCGGCAGGTAGATGGTGCCGAGCTTGCAGAGGGTGCCGGGCATGGCGCGTTCGCCCGCGCCGATGATGACCTCCAAGTTGTCGGAGCGCAGCTGCTGTTTGAGGGATTCGGCGTCGCCGCGCAAATGCGTGGCGGTCGCCTCGTCGAGCGCGTCGATCACATACGCGATGAATTTGGAGGGCGCGATGTTGTACTCGGCGCGGAGGGCGCGGCCGGCGGTGACGAGCTCGCGCTTGGCGGTGACGTAGGCGGTGGTCTCGGCGTGGAGACCCCACGCCTCGCGCTGAGCCTCGGTGTAGGGCGCGGGCCAGGGGGCGCGGATCACGGCTGTCGCCGTGGACGGCGTGAACGCCGCCTCTGCAACGGGATGGGATGCGCCAGCATAGCCCATCTCGTGCCAGAGCTCTTCGGTGAGGAAGGGCATATAGGGGTGGAGGAGTTTGAGGGATTTCGCGAACACGTCGGTCATCAGGGATAGCACTTGGAGGCGGCGCGCGTCGTCGGTGCCGTTGAGGTCTTGCTTGGCGTATTCGAGGTACCAGTCGCAGAAGTTGCTCCAGATGAAGTCGTAGATGGCGAGCGCGGCGTCTTGCAGGCGGAATTTCTCGAGGTGTTCGGTGACAGCGGCGATGGCCGCGTCGAGGGTGTCGAGCAGGTGGCGGTCGTCGTCGCGCAGGAGGGCGGGGTCGATCGGCACGGGCGCGAAGCCTTCGCATTTGTCCGTGTGCATCTTCATGAACCGCGCGGCGTTCCATATCTTGGTGGCGAAGTTGCGGCCAATCTCGAACTTCTCCATGTTGACGTACACGTCCATGCCGGTGGAGGTGATGAGCATGAGGCTGAAGCGCAGCGCGTCCGCGCTGTACTGCCCGATGATGTCGAGGGGGTCGAGGGAGTTGCCGAGGGACTTGGACATCTTGCGCCCCTTGTCGTCGCGCACCGTGCCGTGGATGTAAACGTTGCGGAACGGCACGTCGCCCATGAACTTGCACCCGGCCATGATCATGCGCGCGACCCAGAAGAAGATGATGTCAGGCGCGGTGGTCAGGTCGCACGTGGGGTAGTAGAACCGCAGGTCGGGGTTGTCGTGCGGCCAGCCGAACGTGCTGAACGGCCACAGCCACGACGAGAACCACGTGTCCAGCACGTCGGGGTCTTGGGTGATTTGTGGGCTTGGAGGGCGAACGTCCTCGTGAGCCGGACACTTGCCTTCTAACGGCTCGCGGGGACGCTCGCCCTCCAGGCACTTGGGACAAGAGGTCGGCGCGGTTTTCGCCGCCCACTCGTGCGCGCACACGCCGCAGGTGTACACGGGGATGCGGTGACCCCACCAGATCTGGCGCGAGATGCACCAGTCGCGGATGTTCTCCATCCACTCGAAGTAGGTGTTCTCCCAGCGTTTGGGCGTGAACGCGACCTTGCCCGAGCGCACCGCCTCAATCGCGGGCGCGGCCAGCGGCTTCATCTTCACGAACCACTGCTTCGACAGGCGCGGCTCCACGACGGTGTCGCAACGATAGCAATGACCCACCGCGTGCGGGTGCGGGTCAACCTTGGCGAGCAGGTCCTGCGCCTCGAGGTCGGCGATGATGCGCTTGCGGGCCTCGAAACGATCCAGCCCCGCATACGCGCCCGCCTCGGCGGACATCGTGCCGTCGTCGTTCATCACGTCGATGGAGGGGAGGCTGTGGCGCTGCCCCATCTCGAAGTCGTTGGGGTCGTGCGCGGGCGTGACCTTCACCGCGCCCGTCCCGAACGCCATGTCAATGTACTCATCCGCAATCACGGGTATCTCGCGGTTCACGAGCGGGAGGACGAGCGTCTTGCCGATGAGGGACGCATAACGCTCGTCGTTGGGGTTGACCGCCACGGCGGTGTCGCCGAGCATCGTCTCCGGGCGCGTGGTGGCGACGGTGAGAAACTGCACGGCGTCAACGCCGTGCGCTGCCACTGGATTGCCATACGCTGCCACTGGATTGCCGTGCGCTGCCACTGAATCGCCGTGCGCTGCCTTGACTGGATACTTGATGTGCCAGAGGTTGCCCTGCGTATCGACGTGTTCGCTCTCCTCATCCGAGAGCGCGGTCTTGCAGCGCGGACACCAGTTGATGATGCGGTGACCGCGGTAGATCAGCCCCTCGTCGTAGAGGCGGCAGAACACCTCCGCGACGGCCTCGCTCAGGCCCTCGTCCATGGTGAAACGCTCACGCGCCCAGTCGCACGACGCGCCGAGTTTGCGGAGCTGGTTGACGATGGTGCCGCCGTACTCCTTCTTCCACTCCCACGTGCGGGCGATGAACGCCTCGCGCCCGAGGTCGTCGCGGTGCTTGCCCTCTTTCTTCAACGCCTTCTCCACGACATTCTGCGTCGCGATGCCCGCGTGATCCGTACCCGGCATCCACACGACATTGCGCCCCTGCATCCTGCGCCAGCGCACCAGCACGTCCTGAATGGTGTTGTTCAGCGCGTGGCCCATGTGGAGGATACCCGTCACGTTCGGCGGCGGGATGACGACACTGTACGGCACCCCCCCCTGCGCGACATCCGCATGGAAATGCCCGTTCGCTTCCCACCACGCGTACCACTTCTCTTCAACTGACTTCGGGTCGTAATGCTTATCCATAAATCAACTCACTATCCTGCGTAAAATGAAAGCAAACAGTTTATCAGACATCCGCCCCGATTTGAAACACGAAAATCCCAAAAGCAAAATAATTGCAGGAATGGGTGGACGCGCACGGAAATAAAGGCTATACTGTATTCCGATTTTCATAATCGTGGTATGGCTAAAAAAGGAGAACGGAAAATGAGGAGACTGTTGGTTGCAATCGGTGTGGTAACGCTCGCGGCGTTCACGTCGCTCGCGCAGGATATGCGCTGGCCCTTGCGCACGACGGAGGCGCGCGCGGCCGCGCAGGGGAGGGGCGGCCGGGGCGGCCGGGGTATGCCCGCGCAGCCCGTGCCCGAGGAGACGCGCGAACGCCTCTCCAACGTGCTGGTCAAGATGACCAAGGTCGTGGTGGGCGGCGGCGAGGACATCATCACCTTCAAGCACACGACCCCGACGCGCGGCACCAGCGCCAGCGACACCTCGCAGGTGAGCATCCCGTTCGCCGACAAGGACAAGTTGCTCGAAGGCCTGAAAGAGGGCATCGCCGACCTCAAGAAGCCGACGAAGACCAACGAGTCCGAGTCCAAGCGCATCTATGCCGACGGCGGAAACAAGTTCACCGCCACCGTCATTCGCGACGGCCACAAGAAGCACATGGAAGTCATCTTCAAGGAAGGCAACGAGCCCAGCGTCTTTGAACTCCCGCCACAGCAGGTCGAGGTTTTCTACAACGCCCTGCGGAACATGAAGTGACGCGAGGTAGGGTAGGGGAGTGATAGTCGGGCGGGAATGTCCAATATCCAACACGGAATGTCCAATGTCCAAGTGGGGTGCGCTTCGGGGCAGCGTCCCAATTGGAGGGCGAGACAGGGGTCCCCGTTGGCGTGGTGTGCGACCAATGGGGCAGGAAACCGCCGCAATGTGTCTAATGGCTCGCGAGGACGCTCGCCCTCCAGAGCGCATTTAACTTGGACATTGAATATTCCGTGTTGAATATTGGATATTCCCTCCCCCCCCTCCCCCCCGTAGAGACGGATGATTATCCGTCTCCACGTGTCATTGCCTTCGGGCGACGGATAATCATCCGTCTCTACGCCCTACCTCTTCTCCCCTTCCCCCATCAGCGCGTTCAGCGCGTGGAGGTAGGCGAGGATGCTGGCCTCGATGATGTCCGTGGATGAGCCGTGGCCGCGCACGACGCGGTTGCCCTTGCGCACGCTCACGTCCACCTCGCCCAGCGCGTCCGTACCGCCTGTGGTCGCGTTGAGTTTGAATGTCTCCAGCGTCACGTCCCTGCAACGCAGCATCTTGTTGATGGCCGCCAGCGAGGCGTTGATGGGGCCGTCGCCCGTCGCGGCCTGCTCCATCACCTTGCCGTCAACGGCCAGCCGCACGGTGCTCATGGGCGTGACGGCGTTGCTCGCCAGCACGTTGAACGACGTGAGTTTCACGCGCTCGACCACGGGGCTCTGGACGTCGCGCGCCAACGCCTCGATGTCCGTGTCGCTGACCGTCTTCTTGCGGTCCGCCAGCCCCTTGAACCGCGCGAACAGTTCCTGCGCCTGCACGGGCGTGAAACTGAAAAGCCCCAGTTCGCGCAGCCGCGCCTCGAACGCGTGCCGCCCCGAGTGCTTGCCCAGCACCATGCGGTTCTTCGGCACGCCCACGGACTCGGGCGTCATGATCTCATACGTCAGCGGGTTGGCCAGCACCCCGTGCTGGTGGATGCCGGCCTCGTGCGCGAACGCGTTCTCGCCGACGACCGCCTTGTTCGCCTGGACGCGGTTGCCCGTGACCTGCACGACGCAGCGGCTCGCCGCGTAAATCCGTGTCGCGTCGATGCCCGTGCGCACGCCATACGCCTCGCGCCGCGTCGCCAGCGCCATGACGACCTCCTCCAGCGCGGCATTCCCGGCGCGCTCGCCGATGCCGTTCAGGGTGCACTCCACCTGGTCCGCGCCGGCCCTGACCGCCGCCAGCGAATTGGCCACCGCCAGCCCCAGGTCGTTGTGGCAATGCACCGCCAGCCGCGCGCCGCGCATGTCCACGTTCGCGCGGATGTCCGCGATGAGCCGCGCGAACTCCTCCGGCACGGCGTAGCCCACCGTGTCCGGGATGTTGACCGTGCGCGCGCCCGCCGCGACCACGCCCTCCACCACGCGGTAGATGAACGGCCGCTCGCTGCGCGACGCATCCTCCAGCGAGAACTCCACGTCCCCGCACAGGTTCCGCGCATACCGCACCATCTTCACCGCCTGCTCATAGACCGCGTCCGGCGCCATCTTCAGTTTGAACCGCATGTGGATGGGCGAGGTCGCGAGGAAGGTGTGGATGCGCGGCCGCGCCGCGTGGCGGATGCCCTCCCACGCACGGTCGATGTCCTTCGGCAACGCGCGGCACAGGCTGGCGACCGCCGCGTGCTTCGCCGCCGCCGCCACCTTCCGCACCGCCTCGAAGTCCCCCTCCGACGCCGCCGCGAACCCAGCCTCGATCACGTCCACGCGCAGGCCCTCGAGGTGCTCCACCACCAGCAGCTTGTCGTGCAGGTTCATGGTGCACCCCGGCGACTGCTCGCCGTCGCGCAGCGTCGTGTCGAAAATGTCAATCTTCCTCGTCTCGTCTTTCATCTCGCCCACCTTTCTTTGGGACTGCACCCCGGAAAACGAAAACCCCCGCGGGATGCTGTCATCTTCCACGGGAGTCTCTGGCATAACGTTTGGGATTCGCGGTTACACACCAGTACGCCCGTGGTTGCTAAGCAGCCACAGGCCCGTAAGCAGAAGTGCGAAACCCTGAATCCCCTTGTTCATGCCGCACAGTATGCCACACCTCCCTTCCCTTTGCAAGCGGAAAATTGCGCCTCTGCATTGCGTCATAATTCGTGACACCGAAAAATAGGGGCGCGTGTGACACCTTGGCGCGTCGCGCGCGTGGCAAGTTGACGCGAGGCGGGGTGGGGTAGGGGGGCGGCATGGGCGGCGCGGCCCGCCCCTCTTCCTGCCCGCGCCCCGTGGCACACATTGTGCTAAATGCCCATCGCGGTGAAAACGAGGCTTGAACATATTTTGGGATGGGTTGACCGGCTGCTGCTGGCGGGCGTGGTGGCGTTCGTGTTCACGCTCCACCGCGAGGTGCGGCAACTCGCGGCGACGGTCGAGCGCGGGGAGGCCAGCGCGGCCGCCGCCGAGGCGCCGCGCCCGCGGGCCGCGGCGCCCCAGCCCGAGTACATGGTCGCGGCCTCGCGGCACACGATCGCCATCTCGCCCGGCGGGGTGACGGAGTCGCGGGTGAGCCGCGTGGCGCGGACGCTCTCCACGGACGTGGGCTGGGAGGGCGCGCCCGTGAGCCAGGCCGCGGACATGCGCGAGCGCGACGGCCTGTACAACATCGCGTTCGCGCTGGCCCGGCACATCGACGAGCGCAGTGTCCAGGTCACCACCGAGGGGAACGTCCTGTCGCTCTCGGCCAGCGCCATCGGCAACCCCCACGCGGTGTTCGTCAAGCGGTTCTACATCCCCTGCTGCC
This sequence comes from Kiritimatiellota bacterium, assembly GCA_009778475.1. Classification (GTDB taxonomy): domain Bacteria; phylum Verrucomicrobiota; class Kiritimatiellia; order RFP12; family UBA1067; genus WRJS01. Next base: position 44,321 of record WRJS01000008.1, read on the forward strand.
CCAGCGCCGTCGAGACGAGCGTCTCCAACGGCATCGTGCGCGTCTGCATCTCCCCGGCCCCGTGACGCCCCGCCCGCATTTTAGGGTTGCAAACCGCGCCCCCGGCCGCTTATCCTGTTACGCAACCAAGGAGGACCCGTGATTCACCCGATAGTGACTTTTGGACATGCGGCGCTGCGGCGGAAGGCCGCGCCCGTGCAGGAGGTTGATGACGCGCTGCGCGCGCTCGTCAACGACATGCTGGAGACGATGTACGCCTCGCGCGGGCTGGGGCTGGCGGCCGCGCAGATCGGCCGCGCGGAGCGCGTGTGCGTGATCGACGTGCCGCTGGAGGTCGAGAAAGAGGCCTGCCGCAAGGCCAACGCGCACATCGCCATGCCGCTTGCGCTGGTCAACCCCGAGATCACCGCGCATGAGGGCAAGCAGCGCAACGACGAGGGGTGCCTCAGTTTCCCCGAGATCGGCGCGCCCATCACCCGCGCCAACACCGTCACCGTGGCGTTCACGGACCTGACGGGCGTGCGGCGCGAGGTGACTGCCAGCGGGCTGCTCGCCCGCGCGATCCAGCACGAGGTTGACCACCTCAACGGCATCCTGCTGGTGGACAAGATGAGCGCCATGCAGAAACTCTCCGTCGCCGGGCAGTTGCGGAGGCTGCGGGCGCAGGGATAGGGTAGGGGAGAGGGCGCCCATTGCGCATTATGAATTGTGCATTATGAATTATCATCGCTTTTTCCTGTTGCCCGGCGGGGCGGAAAGGGCTATACTAAGGGCATGAATACAAAAGGGATTATTTTCGCCGTGCTGGCCGCGGGCCTGTGCGGCAGGGGGATGGCGGCAGGGCACAGGCTCTGCCTCGCGGCGGTTTCGGCCGAGACGGTCGAGGCGCCGATGGCGGTGGTCACGAACAAGGTGCCGGGCGCGTCCGGGCCGTACCTGGAGATCCCCGAGGGTGCGGGCAACCCGCCGAAGGTGGTGACGGGCAAGGCCGCCTACACGGTGGAGGTCCCGGCGGACGCGGACTACACGCTGTGGGCGCGCGCCAATTGGGACGACGAGTGCGGCAACTCCTTCACGGTCGTCATCGACGACCAGCCGGGGTTCATCTTCGGGGAGGACGCGACGTACAAGGTGTGGCACTGGGTGAAGTACCCCGTGTCGCGCACGGCGAAGCCCATCCGCCTGCTGAAGGGCAAGCACACCATCACGTTCCACAACCGCGAGGACGGCGTGGCCATCGACCAGATCCTGCTGAGCGCGGACAAGCGTTTCGTGCCGGTGGACATCGAGAAAGTCGGCTCGAGCCAGTGACCGCAGTGCATGGGTGCGTAACACGATGTGTGCTGAAACGGGATTGACTGCCGGGCGGGCATCAGGGCAACGCCCTGAAATCAATAGCGTAGGGCAACGCCCTACGTTGACGGCCAGCCCGATGTGTAGGCTGAAAGCCTACTATCATTGTTGCGGGGTATCACCCCGCAACGTTGATGCAAGGCCTACAGCCTTGAAACGTTTTCCCCGCCGTTCCGTAGGGCGCTGCCCTACGCTGCTGATGAAGCCCTTTCAGGGCAGGAATTTTAGTATGAGTCGATTCACATGAAAGACCGTATTCACCTTTTCCTGCAACACGCGTTCCGCGCGGGCGTGTTGCTGACGTTGTTCATCGCGCCGACGCAGTGGTCGTGGCAGCCGCGCCCGAAGTTCAACCTGTCGCTGGCGGACCTGTCGCTGGCGCTCACGGCGGGGGCGTGGCTGCTGGACGTGCTGCTGCGGCGCGAGTGGCGGCGCCTGAAACCGCCGCCGTGCGCGCAGGTGCTGTTCGTGCTGGCGGCGGGGCTGTCGTTCGCCGTGGCGCAGGACAAGGCGTTCGCGGTGAAGGACATCGTGCAACTCGTCGAGTTCTTCATCGTGGGGCATGTCGTGTTCGCGGCGTTCCTGCGCGAGCAGAAGGGCGCGCTGAGGCAGTCGCTCGCCGTCCTGTTCGTTGCGACGGCGGTTAACGTCGGCATTGCGGCGGCGCAGTATTTCTCGGGCGAGGGCGTGATGCAGGTGCGCGGGACGTTCGGCAACCGCAACGTGCTGGGCGGCTACCTCGCGCTGGCGCTGCCGATGGCGCTCGGGGTGATGCTCGGCGTGCGGCAGGTGTGGGCGAAGGCCGCGCTGGGGCTGCTGCTGGCGGCGGGCTTTCTGGTCAACCTCTCGGGCGCGTCGTATTTCGCGGTCGCGGGGGTGGTGGCGTGCATGGCGGCGCGGCGCGGCCACAAGGTGTTCATCCCGGTTGCGGCGTGCCTGCTGCTGGCGCAGGTTTTCGTGCTGCCGAACCTGCCGCGCGAGAACGACGTGGAGCATTTCTGGTCGGTGGCGCTGTACGACGGGGACGGGGTGGCCACGAAGCGTTACCCCGAGTGGCAGGCGGCGTACAACACCGTGCTGACGCACCCGTGGCTGGGCGTGGGCATGGGCAACTACCAGAAGCGTGTAGGGGAGTTCTACGACAACGTGCCGCAGCGCACGGGCCCGTCCGAGGCGGACACGCAGAACCTGTACCTCGTGCTGGCGGTGTCGGCCGGCTTCCCTGCGCTGCTGCTGTTCATCGTGTTCCTGGGCGGCGCGGTGCGCAAGGCCCGCGCGGCGGCGGCGCACGGCGCGGGCTTCCAGTCCGCGCTCGGGCTTGGCGTCGGGGGCGCGCTGACGGCGTTCGCGTTCGCCGCCGTGTGGCACCCGCTGATCGTGCGCGGCATCGGCCTGCCGCTGGTCTTCGCGCTGGCGCTGGCGCAGTGCCTCGCTGGGCAGGGGGCTGTCAAAAACGATTCAGGTAAATAAGGAGAAGAGAGACGGAGGTAAAGTTCAGGGACAAGGGAATCTGGACAAGGCGAAAGCCGTCGTCGCCGAGATGGAGCGGTTCGAGGAGGCCAAGAGCGTCCCGCCCGCGCCCGACGAGAACGCCATCCCTGAAATCAAGGCCCTGCAAGCCACCGCCGCCAAGCCCTTCGCCGCGCTGGAGAAAGACAGGCTCGCGCGGACGGTCGACCTCACGAAACGCTACGCGCAAGCCCTCGAGAAACTCCAGTCCGACTTGGTGCGGGCCGGCAAGCTCGACGACGCCACCGCCGTCAAAGCGGCCCGCGAGCGCGCGAAGGGGAATATGTAGGGGCGGTTCGCGAACCGCCCGAAGGCTGAAAGCCCCCGGGAATATCCAATATCCAACAGGGAATATCCAATGTCCAAGTGAAGGTGGCTCGGGCATTCCTGCCCGAGGACAAGGCGAGGGCTGAAAGCCTTCGGGAACATCCAATATCCAACAGGGAATATCCAACGTCCAAGTGAAATGCGCTTCGGTTTTGTGCCCCAATTGGAGGGCGAGCGTCCCCGCGAGCCGCGCAGGAATTATGAATTATGCATTATCTATGAAAACGCCGAAGGCGTGTAACGTAAGTAACCGTCGGTGGAGCGAGCGTATGCGAGCGGAACCGGCGGACGGCAGATGCTCGCCATCAGCCCCGGCAGGGGTTGAACAAGACACATCATTCAGCCCTTGCAGGGCTGGGGTTTCTGACTGCCCCCGCCGCCGGTTCCGCTTACGCTCCACCGACGGTTACTCATGTTTAGCACGCTGCGGTGCTATGTGACAACATCAGGTTAAAATGCTATAACTTGGACATTGGACATTCCCTGTTGGATATTGGATATTCAATAGCCCCCCTCCACATTGCCTATTGCCGTGCGGCGGGGAAAAGTATATACTACGGGCATGAATACAAAAGGAAGGGAGAGGCCTGAAACGGACGCGCAGACGGTCACGCGCATCTTCGAGCTGCCGGTCGCGAAGATACGGAACCGTTTCTTGCGCGTGCTGGGGTACGTCTTCAAGTGCCCGCTGGAGCACCTGCTCGGGCTGCGCGTGATGAACGGCGTCTATGCGCGGGTGTACCGTATGCCGCACGACATCCCGTTCTGCGACCGCACCCTCCAGGCGGTCGGCGTGCGCGCGGGCTTCACGGACGACGACCTGGCGCGCATCCCGAAGGAGGGGCCCGTGGTGGTGGTCGCGAACCACCCGTTCGGCGGGATCGAGGGCATCATCCTGCTGTCCGTGCTGCGGCGCGTGCGGCCGGACGTGAAGGCCATGGCCAACTACCTGCTGGCCGCGATCCCCGATATGCGCGAGGACTTCATCTTCGTGGACCCGTTCGGGTCGAAGGACGCGATCCGCGCGAACCTGCGTTCCATCAAGGAGAGCATCGCGTGGGTGAAGGACGGCCACCTGCTCATCGTCTTCCCGTCCGGCGAGGTCTCCAGCTTCCACAAGCGCGCGATGCGCGTGCGCGACCCGCAGTGGAGCGCGAGCATCGCGGCCATCGTCCGCAAGGCCTCCGCGACGGTCGTGCCGATTTTCTTCGCGGGGCGAAACACCCTCTTCTTCAACCTCATGGGCCTGATCCATCCGCGCTTGCGCACGGGCCTGCTGCCGCGCCAGCTGGTGAACAAGAAGGGGCGCATCCTCAAGTTCCGCGTCGGGACCGCGCTGACGCAGAAACTGCTGGAGCCGTTCTCCACGGACGACGTGCAGCTCATCACCTACATGCGCTTCCGCTCCTATCTGCAGGCCGAGCGCGAGACGCACCGCACGCGCCGCTTCATCACCCTGCACCCGCAGCCGATGCCGCCCGAGCCGATCGTCGCGCCCGTGCCGTCCGAGACGCTCGCGAAGGAGATACAGGCCCTCCCCGAGACGTGCAAGCTCGTGGCCGCCGGCGACTTCGAGGTCTTCATCGCCCCGGCGCAGCAGATACCCGCGTGCGTGCGCGAGATCGGCCGCTTGCGCGAGGTCACGTTCCGCGCCGTCGGCGAAGGCACGAACAACGAGATCGACCTCGACGCGTTCGACCCGTACTATATGCACCTGGTGATGTGGAACACCGTGCGGCAGGAGATCGTCGGCTCGTACCGCCTCGGGCTCACGGACACCATCGTCGCCGAGCACGGCATCAAGGGACTCTACACGCGCACCCTGTTCAAGTTCGACGCGCGGCTCATGGAGAAGCTGCCGCCGACCATCGAGATGGGGCGCTCCTTCATCCGCATCGAGTACCAGAAGGCGTACACCTCCCTCTTCCTGCTGTGGCGCGGCATCGCCGCCTTCATCGCGCGCAACCCCCACTACCGCGCGCTCTTCGGCCCCGTCAGCATCACCAACGAATACCGCGAGGCCTCGCGCTGCATGATCCTCGCCTCCATGCGCCAGACGTGCATGGACGAGGAGCTCGCGCCGCTCGTCAAGCCCAAGTTCCCGCCGCGCCCGCCGCGCCGCGCCGAGTGGTCGCTGAAAGAATACCGCTACCTGCTCAACGACATCGAGCACGTCGCCGAGTACGTCTCCGAGATCGAGCCAGACGGCAAGGACATCCCCGTGCTCCTGCGCCAGTACCTCAAGCTCGGCGGCCGCCTGCTCTCGTTCAACGTGGATCCCGATTTCAGTTCCGTGGTGGACGGCCTGATCGTCGTGGACCTCGCCCGCACCCCGCTCAAGACCCTCCGCCGCTACATGGGCAACGACGCCGAGCCGTACCTCCGCTCGCATGGCGTCGCGCTGGAAACCACCGACTAAAGGCGAGGGGATGTTCGCGCAGAGACGCGGAGGCGCAGAGATTCTATCGTGTTTCAACTTTGTGTTGTCTCATGTTAATGTCTAGCCCCAACAGCGCGAAATCCCTTAGCGTAGGGCAACGTAACGTCCTTGTAATCAGGCATAAAAAAATGAAGCCCTGTAAGGGCGTAATCAATAGAAGGCCCAATTGTGACCCCAAGCTTTCGCTATATCACGCGGAGTGCGACCGTATTTACTTTTTGCATTCACGTCCGCTCCCTTGGATACAAGGAATTGGACGATTCCTCTGTTGCCCTTCTGTGCCGCATAATGTAATGGAGTCCAGCCAGCTTCGTCAGTGTCTTTGGCGATTGCGACCTCGAAGATGTCTCTTTTTAGCGGAGTCCCATCATCCGGTGTTTTTGCGTTCACGTCCGCCCCTTGGGAAACAAGGAGTTTGACGATTTCGATGTTGTTTTGCTCTATAGCCATACGTAACGGAGTCCAAGCGTCTTTGTACTTTCCGTTCATGTCTGCTCCTTTGGAAATAAGGAAATTGACGATTTCGATGTTGCCCACCCCTATCGCACTATGTAACGGAGTCCAGCCTTCCTGTGTTTTGGCATTCACGTCTGCTTTCTCGGAAATAAGGAGTTTGGTGGTTTCAATCTTATTGCCCTCTACGGCAATATATAATGGCGCGTAGTCTTTTCTGTTTTTCGCATTCACGTTTGCTCCCTTAGAAATAAGAAGTTTGATGATTTCAATTTTATCCGAATCCCCCCCTACCGCAAAATGTAACGGGGTACGACCTTCTCCATTGCTTGCATTCACATCCGCTCCCTTAGAAACAAGAAGTTGAGCGATTTTGATGTTGTTTCTATCTACCGCATAATGTAACGGGGTATGACCTTCTCCGTTACTTGCATTCACGTTCGCCCCCTTGGAAATAAGAAGCGAGGCAATCTCAATATTATTAATCCCTGTCGCATAATGTAACGGGGTATGGCCTTCTCTGTAGCTTGCGTTCATGTCCGCTCCCTTGGAAATAAGGAATTGGACGATTTCGATATTGTCTCGCTCTACCGCACGATGTAACGGAGTTTCTCCATCCTGTAGTTTAACGTTCACGTCCGCACCCCCGGATACAAGGAGCTTGACTAGTTCTAGCTTTCCCTCCGTTATCACATAATATAACAATGTCTCGCCGTCCTTTATTGTTACGTTCACGTCCGCCCCCTTATGAATAAGGAGTTTGGCAATTTCGTGGTTGTCTTTCACTACGGCAATATGTAACGGAGTCCAACCGTCTTTATCTTTTGCATGGACATCAGCACCTACGGAAATAAGAAGTTGGGCAATTTCGGAGTTACCTCCCCGTGCCGCATGATGTAAGGGGGTTACGCTGTCTTTGTCTTTTGCGAGTGCATACGCTCCCTTGGAAACAAGAAGATCAACGACTTTAGCATTTCCAGTTCTTACCGCAATATGTAATGGAGTAGAGCCGTCTTGTAATTCAGCGCTCACATCCGCTCCATTGGCAAGAAAGATATGGGCGGTTTCGATATTACCTTTCTCTACCGCAATATGTAACGGGGACTCGCCTCTCGTTGTCACAGCATTCACATCCGCTCCCTGGGAGACAAGGAATTTGACGAGTTCGGGATTGTCATCTTCTGCCGCAAGATGTAACGGGGCATAGTCTTTCCTACTTTTTGCATTCACGTCTGCTCCCTTGGAAACAAGGAATTTGACACTTTCGATATTGCCATGTATTACAAGGATATGTAGCGGAGTTCTGTCTATATCGTTTTTTACATTCACGTCCACCCCTTGGGACACAAAGTGCTTGAGGTATTTCAGGACACGTTGTTCCTCTCTCGTGTCAGCCTCCGCCAGATAGTACCTCAACACATTCCTCCCATGCTCTTTGATATATTTATCAACTTCCGCTTTTTCCGCAGGAGTAAACGACTCACCGCAACCGCTCAGAAAAGACATTGCCATGGCAGTGAGTGTCAACGCAAAAAATCCACATAGTATTCCGCGCCCGATATTCTGTATCATCTGTTTATTCATACTTCCTTGCTACTCCTTGCCCCAATTTCCCAAGACCCTTGTCTAGCTAAAGATTAAATTTATAACAGATTTTTGCACACGATGTCAAGCAAATCCTGTCCCTTGTTATTGAATGCAAGTATGGGATGTGCAACAACACAAGGCTGAAAGCCTTGCGTCCTTTTATTCAAGACTTACAGCCTTGAATATTTTACTCGCCGTTACGTAGGGCGTTGCCCTACGCTGTCATCCGCAAGGCCTTCGGCCTTGTCACATCCCAGAGGGATGTGTCTCTCGGCAGAAAACGCGGGAGAAAAAAATCATGGCATCCCGTCAGGATACCCCTGCCGAGAGTGGTATTCCTAACTGAATGCTCGCATCCCTTGTTTTTATGTGTAACAGGGAGTTTTCCCTTTGCATAATTTTCCCGGCAGGGCTATACTTGTGATATGTTTTTTTCGCTATATACTTTTTTGATTTTTGAGGGGAATAGAATTTTTGAGCTCTGCAAGGGCGTAATTAAATGGATGCCGCCCTTACAGGGCTTATTCCTTTACGCTTGGGCTCGTAGGGCGTTGCCCTACGCTATGAGATTCAGCCCTTTCAGGGCTAACAAGACCGAAAGCCCTCTTGCCTTGTTATGGAGTGCGGCGGCTCGCCGCCGCTTTTTGAACGGGGGCTTGTCCCCGTTTCTCGACACCATAATATCTTTTACGGCAGCAAGCTGCCTATGTGAAAGCGGCGGCAAGCCGCCGCACTCCATAAGGGCATCCTCCCAAAAAATCCTGTTAATCCTGTCAAAAAAACTCCGCGCCTCTGCGTCTCTGCGCGAGCAAAAAAATCCTGTCAAAAAAACTTTGTGACCTTTGTGCCTTTGTGTGAGACAATATCAATATGTTAAACCACCTCTCAGTCAAAAACCTCGCCATCGTTGAAGAAGCCGCCGTCGGGTTCGGGGGCGGGCTGAACATCATCACGGGCGAGACGGGCGCGGGGAAGTCCGTGCTGATGGGCGCGCTCGATCTGGTGCTGGGCGGGCGCGCGGATAAGTCGGCGATCCGCGAGGGCGCGGCGGAGGCGAATGTCGAGGCGGTGTTCGCGCTGGCGGACACGTCCGCCGCAGACCTCGTGCTGGCGGAGGGCGGCCTGCCCGTCTGCGAGGAGGGGGCGCTGCTCATCCGCCGCACAATCTCCGCCACGGGCTCAGGGCGCTGTTTCGTGAACGACGCGCCGACCACCGTGCAGACCCTCCGCAAGCTGGGCTGCCACTTGGTGGACATCCACGGGCCGTATGACCACCAGTCGCTGCTCGACCCCGCGTTCCAGCGTCAGGTGCTGGACGCTTACGGCCAGTGCGGCGACGCGCTGAATGCCTATTCGGAAATCTGGCGCGACCGCAACGCCCTGCGGCAACGCCTCGCGGAGCTGCAGGACGGGCTCTCGAACGTGGCCGAGGAAATCGACCGCTTGCAGTTCATCACGGACGAAATCACCCGCGCCGCGCTCACCGAGGCGGATGAGGAGGAGCTTGTCCGCCAGCACGCGGAGGCCGCGAACGCCGAGCAGATCCTGTCGCTCGGCACGGTCATCAGCAACGCGCTGACGGACGGCGAGTCGTCGGCGTTCGACCTGCTCGTGTCCGCGCAGGCGCAGCTTGCGGACCTCGCGCACATCCTGCCCGAGGCCGCCGAATGGAAAAGCGACACGCAAAGCGTGGTCACGCAGTTGCAGGAGATTGGGCGCGCGCTGAGCCAACGCCTGAGCCAGATCGAGGCCGAGCCTGAACGCCTCCAGCAGCTCGAAGACCGCATGGCGCTGGTGCAGCGCCTGAAACGCAAATACGGCGGTTCGGTCAGTGCCGTGCTGGCGACCAGCGCGAAGAGCCAGGCGCGGCTGGACGACCTCGCGACGCGCTCGGAGCAGATACTCGACGTGTCGCGGCAGATTGACGCGGCGACCCGTCTGCTGACGGAGCGGGCCGCGCACCTGACGCGCGTGCGCACCTCTGCCGCCGCCAAGCTGGCGAAGGCGATTGTCGCGGAGCTTCGCGACCTCGGTTTCTTGAAGTCCGGTTTCGCGGTGGACCTTGCGCCCGCCGAGCCCGAGCCGCACGGCGCGGACGACATCGCGTTCGGTTTCGCGCCCAACCCCGGCGAGCCGATGCGGCCGCTCCGCGCGATCGCGTCGAGCGGCGAGATTTCGCGCGTCATGCTCGCGGTGAAGGCCGTGCTGGCCGCGCACGACAGTATCCCCGTGCTGGTGTTCGACGAGATTGACGCGAACATCGGCGGCGAGGTCGGCCGCGCCGTGGGGCAGAAGCTCCGCCGCGTGGCGCAGACGCACCAGGTCATCTCGATCACGCACCTGCCGCAATCCGCCGTCTATGGCCACCAACATTATGTGGTCAGCAAAGATGTGGTGAAGGGCCGCACGAA
>WRJS01000009.1 GCA_009778475.1 Kiritimatiellota bacterium
CCCTGGTGGGGCGCCCCCCGCCGCTCCGGCGGCATCTCCGCCCGCTCCGCCGCGTAGATCACGCCCAGCAGCAGCCCCGCCGCCGTCACCCCCGTCAGCAGCGTCGTCCACAGCAGCCTCGGCGCCACGTTCGCCGCGAACATCATGCACAGCGCCGTCGGCGCCAGCACCATCGCCGTGCCCAGGTCCGGCTGCATCAGGATCAGCCCCGCCGGGACGCCCACCAGCGCCCCCGTCAGGAAGAACGCCCGCGCGCCGCGCCACACGCCCCGCCGCCCGTACAGCCACGCCAGCACCATGATGATGCCCAGTTTCGCCACCTCCGACGGCTGGATGCCGAACAGCCACCGCCGCGCGCCCATGGTCTCCTCGCCGATGAGCAGCACCAGCACCAGCAGCCCCAGCGTCCCCGCGTACGCCAGCCAGCCCCACTTCAGCACACGGCGGTAATCCACGCACGCCAGCGCCGCATACGCAAACAGCCCCAGCACCCCCGCCACCGCGTGGTCCAGGTACTGCACCTGTATCCTCGCGCTCTCGCGCACCGAGCACGAGCTGTAGATGAACAGCACCCCGACGGCAATCAGCGCCATCATGCACGCGAACAGCAGCGGGTTGAACAGGCGCAGGCGCGCGAATGCCTTCTTGAGCATCAGTCGCCCCTCACCTGTTCCGGCGGCACCGCCTCCGCGCCGCCCTCCGCCTCGCCGAACACCGCCAGCAGCACCTCGCGCACCATCGGCGCGACCGTCTGCCCGCCCGACATCCCGTCCTCCACCACGATCGCCACCGCCACGCGCGGCGCCTCCGACGGCGCGAACGCCGTCACCCACACATTCTTCTGCCGCCGCCCCCGCACGTCCACCTCCGCCGTCCCCGTCTTCGCCGACACCTGCGTCCCGCGCAGCTGCACGCGCCGCCCCGTGCCCTGCGCCGCCACGTCGCGCATCCCCTCATGCACCGCCGCCACCGCCGCCGGCGCCCACGCGATCGTGCGGATGACCTCCGGCCCGCCCTCCGGCCGCACGAGGTGCGGGCGGTACAGCGTCCCCCCGTTCGCGATCGTCGCCGTCAGCACCGCCATCTGCAGCGGCGTCGTCACCAGCATCCCCTGCCCGATGGCGATCTGGCACGTGTCGCCCGGCCGCCACCGGTCGCGCCGCGCCTGCCGCTTCCACGCGTCCGTCGGCAGCAGCCCCGGGTTCTCCGCCGGCAGGTCGATGCCCAGCCGCGCGCCCAGCCCCAGCTGCCGCGCCTGCTCATAAATCGCGCCATAGCCGATCGCGTTGCCGATGTTGCAGAAATAGCAGTTGCACGACTGCTCGATCGCCTTCCGCAGCGCGACGCCCCCGTGCCCGTACGTGTTCCAGCACCGCAGCCGCATGCTGCCCATCTCGAACGCGCCGTGGCACACATACTCATCCGCCGGAGAGAACCCCGGGTGCGCCAGCGCCGCCATCGCCGTCACCGGCTTGAACGTGCTGCCCGGCGCGTAGCGCCCCTGCACCGCGCGGTTGAAGAGCGGCACCGCCTCATCCTCGTTCAGCCGCGCCCACAGGTCCGGCGGGATCCTCGGCAGGAAATCGTTCGGGTCGAACGCCGGCGCGCTCGCCATCGCCAGCACCTCCCCGTTGCGCGGGTCCACCACCACCCCCGCGCCGCGCAGCCCCTGCAGCGCGCGCTCCAGCGCAAGCTGCACCCGCACGTCCAGCGTCAGCCGCAGGTCACCGCCCGCCTCCGCCTCCCGCCCCTGCCACGTCGCGTGCTTGTAGCCCCGCGCGTCCACCCGTATCAGCTGCTCGCCCAGCCGCCCCATCAGCAGGTCGTTATAGACCCGCTCCACGCCCTCCACGCCCAGCATCTCCGGCAGGTAGAAATGCGCCCGCTCGATGCTGTTCGTGCCGAACCGCTCCACCAGCACCGGGTCCGGGCCGCCCCCCGCGCGCTTCTGCGGGCGGTCGCGCCGCACATACCCCAGCGCGTGCGCCGCCAGCGCCCCCTGCGGGTACGACCGCTCCGGCTGCACGTACACGTCCACGCCCCGGAACTCCTCCGCCCGCTCCGCCCACCGCGCCAGCGTCACCTCGTCCACGTCCCGCCACGCCAGCAGCGGCATCGGCAGGCTGCGGATGACGTGGTTCGACACCGCCGCGTGCGAAATCGCCCGCGGGATGCCCAGCGCCGCCGCCAGGCGGTCGATGTCCTCGTTCACCGCGTTGATGGTGTTGACCCACCTGCCCCGCTGCTGCAGCTCCTCCACGTAATACGCGATGCAATAACTCGCGCGGTTCTCCGCCAGGCACACCCCGTTGCGGTCAAAGATGCGCCCCCGCGGCCCCGGCACCTGCACCCTGCGGATGCTCTGCCGCGCCTGGTCCCGCGTGAAGTCCGACGTCTGCACCACCTGCACCTGATGCAGCGCCCGCGCCAGGAACACCACCGCCGCGCCAAACGCCGCCGCCAGCAGCGCCATGCGCCACCCGTCCGTCAGCCGCTCTCCCGCGTAATGCTCCATTGATTACCGCCCCGCTCCAGTTCAATTAGGAATGAGAAATTAGGAATTAGGAATTAGGAATCATGGCTTTAAAACCGCTCTCCCGCCTCCAAAACGAAAGAACCCCGTCAATCCGCAAAATCCTGTCAATCCTGTCAAAAAAAACATCATCCCCTTGCCCCCATTCCTATGTCGCTCCGCTCCGGTGCAATTAGGAATCATGGCTTTAAAACCATAATCCGTAAAATCCTGTTAATCCTGTCAAAAAAAACATCATCCCCGTGTTCCCATTCCTAATTCCCGATTCCCCATTCCCGATTCCTAATTTCTAATTCCTAATTCCTAATTCCTACGCGTCCACTGTTCACGGTGGCATCCAAAAGCCCCATCGCCAAGAACACGAGGCCCCCGGCCGCCAGCCCCGCCGCCGCCCCCGCCGCCGCCAGCACCGCCATCTCCAGCGAGAGCGCCGCCACCCCCGAGCCGCCCGCCCACGCGCGCATCCACACCTGCTGCACCGCCCCCGCCACGCCCATCAGCGCCACGCCCTGCACCGCCGCCTCCTCCCCGAACACCTTGCGCACCAGCCGCGCCGCCACATACAGCAGCGCCAGGAGCAGGCACGTCCCGCCCTGCGGCAGCCCCCCCAGCGCATCCGTCAGCATCCCCGCCCACACCCCCGCCGCCGCCGCCGCCAGCACCGGCTTCGTCAGCGCGTAATACAGCGCCACCGCCGTCAGGAACGGCCACTTCACCGGCACCAGCCGCGTCGCCGGCACCAGGTCCTGCGCCGCCGCCGCCCCCAGCACCGCCACCGCCCCCAGCACCACATTCACGTCAACGCGCATCACCCGCCCCCCCCGTAGAGACGGATGATTATCCGTCTCCACGTGTCATTGCCTTCGGGAGACGGATAATCATCCGTCTCTACGCCCGCCCCCCAGAGCGCACCCCACTTGGACATTGGATATTCCGTGTTGAATATTGGATATTGGATATTCATTGCGCCCCGCCCCCCGAAAGGATGAACACGTCCCGCAGCGCCGCGAAATCCACGGCCGGGATGACCTCCGCCTCGCGCGAAAGCCCGTTCGCCTCCAGCGCGCTCCCCAGCACATACCCCGCCGTCAGGCCCCTCGGGAACGCCCCCCCCAGCCCCGACGTCATCACGCGCGTGCGCGGCGCGGGCTCGAACTCACGCGCCATGTACCGCAGCCTCAGCGGCTCCACCACATACAGCAGCGCCAGCCGCGCGTCCGCCCCCGGCCGCGCCACGCCCCCCCCGGACAGGATGCCCCGCACCGTCCCCACGCCCTCGTCCGCCGGGAGGTCCAGCTCGCACGCCACGCGGCTGTTCAGGTCCGTCACCAGCAACACCTCGCAGGTGTGCGGCGCCACGTCCGACACCCTCCCCACAAGCCCCTCCTGCGCCAGCACCAGGTCCCCCTTGCGCACCCCGTGCAGCGAGCCCTTGCCCGCATGGATCGTCTGCCGCACCGCCGACGTGCCCCCGCGCGACACCACCGCCGCCGCCGTCCACCGCGCGCGCACCGGCGGCGCATACTCCAGCAGCCCCCGCAGGCGCGCCACCTCCGCCTCCAGCGCCCGCGCCTCCTCCGCCGCCAGCCGGAGCCGCGCCAGGTCATGCTCCAGCCGCGCGTTGCGCGCCGCCTCGCTCGCACGGGAAAAGGCCGCCCTCGCGCGCACCCCGACCTTCCGGTCAAGCCACACCCAGGCGTTAGAGAAAGGATAGACCGCCTCGCGCGCAAACGTGCGCACGCCGCTGTGGAGGAACAGCATTGCCCCCACCGACACCAGCACAAAACCTATCTTCAATTTCGACTGTTTCACCCCGGGACGCTCCCCCGCCTTTTCGGGTAGAGACCGGGCCAGCAGCCGCACCGGAAACCCATATCAATCACGTCACCTGCCAACCTTCGACTTGGCAATGAAATTCAACTCGTTGAGCACCACCCCGGCCCCCTCCGCCACCGCGCTCAGCGGGTCATCCGCCAGCGTCACCGGCAGCCCCGTCTGCGACGCGATCAGCTTGTCCAGCCCCCGCAGCATCGCGCCGCCGCCGGCCAGCACCAGCCCGCGGTCCACGAGGTCCGCGGACAGCTCCGGCGGGCACTTCTCAAGCGTGATGCGCACCGAGTCCACAATCGCGGACACCGGCTCCTGCAGCGCGTCGCGGATCTCCTCCGACGTCACCGTCAGGGTCTTGGGCAGGCCCGCCACCAGGTCGCGGCCCTTGACCTCCAACGTGCACTCCTCTCCCAGAGGATACGCCGAACCGATGGTGATTTTGATTTCCTCTGCGGTCCGCTCCCCAATCATCAGGTTATAAACTCTTCGCATGTACTGGACGATGCACTCGTCCATGGCGTCCCCGCCCACGCGGACACTCCGCGAGTACACGATGCCGGCCAGCGAGATCAGCGCGACCTCGCACGTGCCGCCCCCGATATCCACGATCATGTTGCCCGCCGGCTCCGACACGGGCAACCCCACGCCGATGGCCGCGGCCATCGGCTCCTCGATCAGAAACACCTCACGGGCCCCCGCGTGCCGCGCAGACTCCTGCACCGCCCGCTTCTCGACCTCCGTGATGTCGCTCGGCACCGCCACGATCACGCGCGGCTTCATCAGTTTCGACACGTGCACCTTGCGGATGAAATAGCGGATCATCGCCTCCGTGATGTCGAAGTCCGCGATCACGCCCGACTTCATCGGGCGGATGGCCACGATGTTCCCGGGCGTGCGGCCGAGCATGCGCTTGGCCTCCTCGCCCACCGCCAGGATACGCTTCGTCCCCTCCTGGATCGCCACCACAGACGGCTCGCGGATGACGATCCCGCGGTCCTTCACATAAACCAACGTATTCGCGGTACCGAGGTCGATCCCGATATCGCTTGAAAACACAGACAAGAACTTATCAAACATTGTATGCTATTCCCATCGAGCAGACATCTTGTACCACACCATAAGGCGCGGTATCCGTATAGTGTTGCGCAAATCCCCCGCCGGGTCAAGCCCAATCCGCATTTTTTCCCGTTTTTTTTCGCAGGGCCAATTCGGAATTAAAGTGTGCCGCCACGAGATTAGGCGAAACGAACCGCGAAAGGCGCGAAAGCGGATGAAGGTTGTTAGACAGGACTGACAGGATTTCCCTTCGGGCGCACATGGGTTTTTGCCGCAATGGGGGGCGGGGCTTGGCATCCGCGAACGCGCGCGAGCCTGCCCTTTCATGCCGCTTCGCATGAATGTTGTAATGTGGAGATTTGTGTTGGCATTCCGTTCTGCCTTTGTGCTATACTGTCCCCTGCGTACAAAAATGGAAACCAAGAGAGGCATGCATGAGTGTTAAGGTTGGCAAGGCGGTTTTCGGTGGGAGGCGGCTGGTGTTCATCGCCGGGCCGTGCGTGATTGAGTCGGTCGAAAGCACGATGGACCTGGCGGCGCGGCTGGTGAGGCTGGCGCATGAGCTGGACGTGCCGTTCGTGTTCAAGGCGTCGTTCGACAAGGCGAACCGCACGTCCGGGGACGCGTACCGCGGGCCGGGGATATTGGAGGGGCTGGAGATCCTGAAGGAGGTGCGCGACCGCTTCGGCGTGCCGGTGCTGACGGACATCCATGAGGCGTGGCAGGCGGGGTTCGCGGCGGACGCGGTGGACATCCTCCAGATCCCCGCGTTCCTGTGCCGCCAGACGGACCTGGTCGTGGCGGCGGCGGAGACGGGCAAGGCCGTGAACGTGAAGAAGGCGCAGTTCCTCGCGCCGGAGGACATGGCGAACGTCATCGCGAAAATCGAGGCGGCGGGGAACACGAAGATCATCCTGACGGAGCGCGGCGCGAGCTTCGGGTACAACAACCTCGTGGCGGACATGCGGAGCCTGCTGGTGATGCGGGCGTTCGGCTACCCCGTGGTGTTCGACGCGACGCACAGCGTGCAGCGCCCCGGCGGCGCGGGCAAGGAGAGCGGCGGCGACGGGCGGTGGGCGCCCGCGCTGGCGCGCGCGGCGGTGGCGACGGGCGTGGACGGGGTGTTCATGGAGACGCACGTGAACCCGGCGGAGGCGTTGTCGGACAAGGCGAACGCGATCGCGCTCAAGGACCTGAAGCGCGTGTGGCAGACGCTGGTCGCGATCCACGGGGTCGTGGGGCGGGTGGCGAATTAGGAATTAGTAATTAGTAATCAGGAATTAGGAATTGGGGATCGGGAGTTAGGAGTCGGGGATGATGGGTGTTGCGCACAGGTGCGGGCGGGTGCTGAGGGGGGCGGGCGTGTGGCTCGGCCTGGCGGCGGCGTGCGCGTGTGCGCAGGAGGACGCGCCGCAGGTTTCGCGGGACGAGCGGTGGCTGGCGATGTGCGCGGTCATGGCGGAGGCGTGCGGGGCGTTGAGCGGCAAGTGGGAGGAGGCGAGCGGGGCGGCGACGACGACGCCCGTGGAGAGCCTCGTGCTGCCGCTCAACTATCACGACAAGAACCAGCGCGTGCACACGCTGCTGAAAGCGGAGAAGGCGCACCTGCTGGGCGAGGATTTCGTGTTCGCGTGGAACGTGAAGGTGGAGATGTTCCTGCCGGACGGGAAGCCGGACGGCGTGCTGACGGCGGAGGACTGCCTGCTGGACAGGGTGAACAAGCGCGGTTTCTGCCGCGGGGCGGTGGATATCCAGAAAGGGCCGGACCGGCTGAAAGGCCGCGGTATGTTCTTTTCAACGGAGGAGGATTTTATTAAACTGTTATCTGAATGCGAATTCCGCACGTTTCGCATTCCGGCAAGTTTCGGGAGGTTGAGATGAGGAATACGGACAGGTTGATGCAGGTTGGTCTGGCGGCGGCGGGCGTGCTGCTCGTGCCGTGGCTGGCGTGCGCGCAGGCGGCGGACGCCGGGGCCAAGGCGGAGGCGGAGGCGAAGAAGAAGCCCCCGCTGGGGCTCTTCGCGAAGGACGCGAAGGCGGGCGACAAGGACGCGCCGCCGCGCGAGACCGTGATCACGGCGGACGAGATCGACGGCAGTTACAAGGAGGGCGTCGTCTTGTTCGACGGCAACGTGATGGTTGACGACGCGCAGTTCATCCTGCGGTGCGACCGCCTGATGCTGTTCATGGACGACGAGGGCCAGGAGGCGAGCCAGGTCATGGCGGTCGGCAACGTGAGCATCACGAACGAGATGCGCCACGCGACGTGCGACAAGGCCGTCTATACCAAGAAGGACGCGCAGATCGTGCTGGACGCGGAGGGCGACGACAGGTACGTGCATCTGGTGACGCAGGGCGACACGGCCGGCATGGCCAAAGGGCGGCGCGTGGTGTACTCGCTGGACACCGAGAGCGTCCGCATCATCGGGCGGCCGGGCGAGCAGGCGAGCGTCGGGGTGCCGGCGCTCGGCGGGGGGCTGAAGAACGTGGTGGACGGCGAGGGCAGGAAGCAGCCGAAGCCGGACGCGGAAAGGGAACGCCAAAAATAATCCGCACATGGCAGACGAAATGACAATGACGCAGCTTCCGGCCTCCGGCGGGCCGGACATACAGGCTATTAGCCTCGTGAAGCAGTACGGGGCGCGGACGGTCGTGGACGGCATCTCCATCAATGCGCGCTGCGGCGAGATCGTGGGGCTGCTCGGGCCGAACGGGGCGGGCAAGACCACGACGTTCTACATGCTGGTGGGGCTGGTGCGCCCGAACGAGGGGCAGGTGAGTTTCCGCGGCGCGGACATCACGCGGATGCCGGTCTATCGCCGGGCGCGGCTGGGCATCGGGTACCTGGCGCAGGAGGCGTCGATCTTCCGCAAGCTGACGGTGGAGGAGAACGTGCTGGCGATCCTGGAGACGCTGCCGCTGAGCCGCCCGCAGCGCATGGCCCGCGCGGAGGAGCTGCTGGGGAGCCTCGGGCTGCTGAAGGTGGCGCGGCAGCGGGCGTACACGCTCAGCGGCGGCGAGCGGCGCAAGCTGGAAATCGCGCGCGCGCTGGTGCGGCGGCCGTCGGTGCTGATGCTGGACGAGCCGTTCAGCGGCGTGGACCCGCTGGCGGTGCACGACATTCAGGAGATCGTCCGCGGTCTGCGCGACAGGGGGCTCGGGATCATCGTGACGGACCACAACGTGCGCGAGACGCTCTCGATCGTTGACCGCGCGTACCTGGTCTATGACGGGCAGATTTTGTGCGAGGGGACGAGCGCGTTCCTCGTGCAGGATGAGGCCGCGCGGCGGCTTTATCTCGGGGCCAATTTCAGGATGTAAAAACAAACAAAAGGAAAGGAGCAGACTATGCCGATAGAAATCACCGTGCGTCATGAAAAAGCCAATGAGGCCGACCGCCAGTATGCGGAGAAGCGCGCCGCCCACCTGATCGAGAAACTGAAACGGGTGGACAATGTGCGCGTGGTCCTGGACCGCCAGCGGCATTTGTTTGAGGCGGAGCTCATCGTGGAGCAGAAGGGGCATATCCTCGCGGAGGCCAAGGAACATGCGGAGTCCTCGACGGCTGCGATTGACACCGCCGTGGCGCGGGTCATGAAGCAGGTGCAGAAGGCGAAAAGCAAGCACGACAAGGCGATCGTGCATCAGCAGAAGCACGTCTAATGTTGCAGCAAATCTACAACAAGGTGAAGAAGCTGCGGACGCCCGTCACGGTCAAGCGCTTCCTGGAGGAGTGCAACGCGCGCGGCTTCGGGCTGGAGGTCGTGGCCGGCAAGAACGGGCTGGCCAACGTGGTGGAGGAGGCGCTCCTCCACCGCCCCGGCCTGGCCCTGACGGGCTTCCACAAGCACTTCGCGGTCAAGCGCATCCAGGTGGTCGGGCTGGCGGAGCACGCCTACCTGAAGTCGCTGAAGAAAAACCGGATGCAGCGCGTGAAGGGGCTGTTCGACCAGGGGATCCCCTGCCTGGTGGTCACGAAGGACCTCTCCGTGTTCGAGGAGATCCGCGAGATGGCCGCCGAGTGCGAGACCCCGGTGCTGCGCACGGAGATGGTCACGCTGGAGTTCCTGCGCAAGGCCGGGACCCTGCTGGAGGACCTGGACGCGCCGTACTGCAACCTGCACGGCACCATGCTGGAGGTGTGCGGGCTGGGCATCTTCATCGAGGGGCCCGCCGGCATCGGCAAGAGCGAGACGGCGCTGGGCCTCATCAAGCGCGGTCACGCGCTGGTGGCGGACGACTTCACGCACTTCCGCCGCACCGGCAATGCCACGCTGATGGCCTCCGCGCGGGACCAGACGCGCGGCTTCATGGAGATCCGCGGCATCGGGATGATCAACGTCACGAAGGCGTTCGGCATCGGCGTGCTGCGCGGCGAGAAGCAGCTCGACCTGGTCATCACGCTGAAGCGGCAAGAGGACCTTGACGAGCTCGACCGCCTCGGCACGCCGCGGGAATGCGAGTGCCTGGGCGTGCGCGTGCGGCAGCTGGTGCTGCCCGTCGCGCTGGGGCGCGACCTGGTGAACCTGGTGGAGACCGCCGCGCAGGAGTACGTCCTGCGCGCGTCGGGGTATTATGCGATTGACGATTTGGACGCGCGGGTCAAGCAGCGCCATGCAGAGGTTTAAAAAGGAGGAGAAGGATATGGGGCGAACGGAGACGATAACGGAGACGCGCGACTTTGTGCTGCGCAACAAGTACGGGATGCATGTCCGTCCGGCGGGCCTTTTCGCGAAGATGGCATCACGCTACAATGCGGAGGTCGAGGTCGATAAGATCGATGAGAACGGCGCGATTGTGTCCGGGAAAAGCATCATGGCGCTGATGACGCTGGAGGCCACCTGCGGGACGACGCTGCGCGTGACGGCCACCGGGCCGCAGGCGCACGAGGTGCTCGACGAGCTGGAGGCATTAATCGCGCGCAAGTTTGACATTCCAGATGAGCAGTAAACCGAACAGCGGCAGCAAGGCGGCGCAAAAGGAGTTCAAGGGCATCCCCGTCTCGCGCGGGTTCGCGCGCGGGCCCGCCCGCATCGTGCGCCGCACCGGCGGCGGCGAGCTCTCCGACAGCCGCATCCCCCGGGCGAACATCCCGGCCGAGACGGAGCGCCTGGAGCAGGCCCTCGCGCAGACGCGCGAGCAGATCGCCGCGCAGGCCGCCCAGGTCCGCCAGCAGATCGGCGACACCACCGCCGCCATCCTCGAAAGCCACCTGATGATCTTGGACGACCCCTTCTTCGCGAACGCCTGCAAGGAGCAGGTCGCCAAGCAGCACAACGCCGAGTGGTCCGTCGCCGAAGCCGCCCGAAAGATCGCCGCCCTCTTCGCGGACATGGGCGACCCCTACCTGCGCGAGCGCGCCAAGGACGTCAGCGACATCGTCAAGCGCATCCTGCGCAACCTCCAGGGCGGGCCCGCCGACCCCCACCTGGACATCGGCAAGGAGCCCTGCGTCATCGTCGCCGACGAGCTCCTCCCGTCCGAGACCCTCGCCCTGCCCAAGCACCTCATCCTCGCCATCGCCACCGACCACGGCAGCGCCACCTCCCACGCCTCCCTGCTCGCGCGCGCCCTGCGCATCCCCGCCGTCGTCGGCCTGCGCCGTTTCTCCCAGAGCGTCCGCAACGGCCACCTCGTCCTCCTCGACGGCAACACCGGCGCCGTCACCGTCAAGCCCGGCGCCGACAGCGAGCAGGCCTTCGAGCAGGCCCGCGCCAGCGCCCCCGCCCCCAGCGAGCCATGCGCCGCCCTCATCCAGAGCCCCAGCCAGATGGGCTGCGGCCACCCCATGCCCCTGCTCGCCAACGCCGACTTCCGCACCCTCCCCGAAGAGCTCACCGCCGTCAACGCCGAGGGCGTCGGCCTGTTCCGCACGGAATACCAGTGGCTCTCCCTCAACCGCGAGCCCACCGAGGACGAGCAGTGCCAGACCTACACCCGCATCGCCCGCATCCTCAAAGGCAAGAGGGCCGTCATCCGCGCATGGGACCTCGGCGGCGACAAAGAGGCCCCCGACAGCCGCGGCAACGAGGTCAACCCCTTCCTCGGCAACCGCTCCATCCGCCTGCTCCTCCACGCCCCCGAGACCTTCCGCCGCCAGCTCCGCGCCATCCTCCGCGCCAGCGCCCACGGCAAGCTCGCCGTCATGTACCCGATGATCTCCACGCTCGAAGAGCTCCGCGCCGCCAACCGCATCCTCGCCGGCTGCATGGCAGAGCTCCGCGCCGAGGGCATCCCCTTCGACCCCGCCCTCCCGCGCGGCGCCATGATCGAGGTCCCCTCCGCCGCGCTCATCGCCGACGCGCTCGCCAAAGAGTCCGACTTCTTCTCCATCGGCAGCAACGACCTCATCCAGTACACCCTCGCCGTGGACCGCCTGAACGAGAAAGTCTCGCGCCTCTACCAGCCCACCCACCCGGCGGTGCTGAAACTGATTGACCTGACCGTGCGGGCCGGCGCGTCATGCGGCCGCCCCGTCGCCGTCTGCGGCGAGATGGCCTCCGACCCCGTGCTGGCCGTGCTGCTCGCCGGACTGGGCGTGAACGAGCTCAGCATGATGCCCAGCCAGATACCGCAGGTCAAGCACGCGCTGAGCAAAGTCCCGCACGCGGAGGCGCAGGCCCTGGCCGGGCACGCCCTCGCGATGTCCTCCGAGACCGCCGACGCCATCTTCGCCATCTGCCGCGAGCGCGTGCTAAAACAGGTGCCGGACCTGCTTTACCCCTGAACGATCCGCGCCGGGCCGAACCGGCGCCCGCAACTGTGAACCGCCCCCCATGCCACTCCCAGACGACACCCCCTTCGAGGCCATCCGCTACCCCGTCGCCGAGATATTCGAATCCCTCCAAGGCGAGGGCGCCAACACCGGCCTGCCCGCCGTGTTCCTCCGCTTCGGCAAATGCAACCTCGCCTGCCCTTGGTGCGACACCGACCATCGCGCATACGAGGTGCTGACGGGGCAGGTCATCCTCGACCGCATCCTGCCGTTCAAATCCCGGAGCCTCATCCTCACCGGCGGCGAACCGCTCATCCAGCGCGCGCTCGCCGAATGCGCCGAACGCCTGAAACAGCTCGGCTACTGGATCGCCCTCGAGACCAACGGCCTGACGGACATCCCGCAAGCCGTGCGGCGCAGCCTCAACTACGTCGCCGCCTCCCCCAAGGCCATGTACGCCGACCTCTATGCCGACGAGCGCATGCTCCGCCACGCCGACGAGGTGCGCGTCGTCGCCGACGGCGACGTGGCGGACTTCTGCCGCGACATCCGCCGCCGCATCACCGCCCCCGCCTACTTCCTCACCCCCTGCGACCGCGCGGGCCGCATGAACATCGAAGAGACCATCCGCCAGCTCGGCATCCTCAATCAAGCGCACCGCCAAAACAAATGGCTGCTCTCCGTCCAAGCGCACAAGCTGGCAGGGATACGGTAAAGGGGAGCGCAAAAGGTGGTGCGGGCATTCCTGCCCGCAGAAGAAAGAATCACGGGCAGGAATACCCGTGCCACCTTGCCCTGCGCCTCTTTGCGCATGCAAAGCGACACAAACCATTTCACAACACGTCTATAGTTATTCCCGTCCCCCAAGGAACCTTCCCCCTCGGTTACCCGTGAACGCCCCGTGCGTGTACGACAACGCGCCGTTGACGATGACGTGGCGCATACCTTCGGCGAAGCTGTGGGGCTTGGCATAGGTGGCGGTGTCGCGGAACGCGGCGGGGTCGAAGATGGCAATGTCCGCGAACGCGCCTTGGCACAACACCCCGCGGTCGCGAAGGCCGAACGTGGCGGCGGGGAGGGCGGTCATGCGGCGGATGGTCTCTTCGATGCTGTGACCGTCCGCCGTCATCAGGCGCAGGAAGCGCGGCATGGTTCCGTAGGCGCGGGGGTGCGGGTGGTCGTCGCCAAGCACACCCCACGGGGCGCGGAGGGATGCGTCGCTGCCGGGCATGACCCACGGCTCGGCGTAAATCCGCAGGAGGTTCGCGTCGCTCATGCCGAAGAAGAACGCGCCCGTGCGCGTGTCGTCGAGGTCGATGAAACGGCAGGTCAGTTGCGCGGGTGTCAGCCCGAGCGCGCGCGCGGCTTCCGGCACGGTCTGCCCGCTGTGGGCGCGGGTCTCCGCTGTCCAACCGCCACCGAGCATGACGTTTGCCCAGTCGTAGCCGCGCGCGTCCATCTCGCGCTCGATGCGGAGGCGCGTGGCGGAGTCGCGCAGGTTGGCGAGGATCGCGTCGCGCCCTCCGGCGGATGCCCAGTCGGGCAGGACGACGTCGAGGTCAGTGCCGCCGGCAGTGTAGGGGTAGCGGTCGGCGTTGACGTTCAACCCCTCTGCCCGTGCGGCATTGATGGCGGTAAGCAACGCGTCAATCTTGTGCCAGTTGGCGGGCGAGGCGGTTTTCAAATGTGAAATCTGCACCTGTATCCCTGTTGCCCGTGCGAGGCGCAAAACCTCATCGACGGACTCCAGCAGGGTGTCGCCCTCGTTGCGGATGTGCGAGGCATACATCCCGCCCTTGCGCACGGTCGTCTGCGCAAGGGTCTCGACTTCCGCCTCCGTTGCGTACTTGCCGGGCTGGTAGAGCAGTCCCGTGGACAGCCCCCAGCCGCCTTCGTCCAACGCCTGTTCGAGGCGGCGGTTCATCTCGGCAATCTCATCCGCTGTCGCCTCACGCGGCTCATAGCCCATCACCCCAGCGCGGAGCGTGTTGTGTCCGACGAACTGCACGGTGTTGATGGCGGGGCGGACGCTCTCGAACAATACGCGGTACTCCGCCATCGTCGCCCACGCCGGACCTTTTGCGCCCAGCCGCGACGCCCAATCCGACGGCAGTTTCGCCTTGCCGAGACGCGGGGCGGCGGAGCCGCCGCACTGCCCGTTGACCTCCGTGGTGATACCCTGCGCGAGCTTGCTCGGCGCGTCGGGTTCGATGAGCAGGTAGGTGTCCGAGTGCGCGTGCGCGTCGATGAACCCCGGCGCGACAATCAGCCCTTGCGCGTCGAGGGTCACCGAGGTTTCTGCGGCGGACAAATCGCCGAGTGCGGTGACGCGGTCGCCCGTGATGCCCACGTCAACGCGCCGCGAGACCGCACCCGTGCCGTCGATGACATTTCCGTTTGTGATGATGAGGTCAAACATGGGCTGCCTTTTTTTACACAGAGTTGCACAGAGAGGTCACAGAGTTGCACAGAGTTTTTGTTGAGGTTCTCTGTGAACCTCTGTGAAATCTCTGTGGTTCTCTGTGTAACATTTATTCATCTCCCAAAATCCTCATCACTTCAGCGGTTCCTCGGCAACCGGCAGCTCGACCCGCACCTTGAAGAAGCGCGTCAGGCTGTTCGTCTTGCCCCAATCGGCGGTGTCGGCCAGCGACTCCTTGCCGACGACCGTGTAGGCGCGGTTCCTGAATTTCGGTTCCCACGTGATGACGGGGGCACCGCCCTCCATCGTGATTCTCGGTTACAAAACAACGTGAAGTTAGGGTAAAGCATCCCCGCCCTAAAAAGCAAGGAGAAAAGGAGGCTCAGAGGTATCGTCCCCTTTGCGGTTAAATCAAAACGGATGAATAATCTCACACAAAGGCACAAAGGTCACAACGTGTTTGGACGGGATTTGAACCCAAATCTTAAAATCCAAAAATCCCCTTCGTGTCCTTTGTGCCTTTGTGTGAGGATAAAAAACTGAGGTTTATTTTTGACAGGATTATTTTCGCGCAGGGACGCAAAGGCGCAGAGATGTTGCATGGCCAACTTCTGAAAAAAACTCCGCGTCCCCGCGCCTCTGCGCGAGAAAAAAACGGAGCTTTATTTTAGACAGGATGAACAGGATTGGTGTTCAATCTCAAACCCAGAATTTCCTGCGTGTTTTTGTGCCTTTATGTGAGAACCGCGAAACGCATCACACTCCGTGCTCCGGACGTGGCACTTCCTTTTTCCCCCTTGCTTTCCGCCGCCCTGTCTGATATTATGGCGGCATATTTAATCGTGTAAAAGAATCCGTTGAGAGGAGGTCGTTATGAACGTGTTCAGAAACGTTGCGCTTTTTTGGATGGCGGCGTATGCCCAGGCCGCGGTGTCTGCGGTTGCCGTGACAAGCCAGCTGGAGGAGAGCCGCATCCTCCTGTTCGACGACTACGCCCTCACGAACAACGCGCCCCCGACATGGGTGCATGAGGGTGCAGCACTGTACAATCCTATGACTGCGGGCTTATTGCCCTGCAGTAACCACTACCACCGCACGGGATGGGTATTCCTGAATTGCAGGATGGGGCAGAGGTATCCTTCGCCTCCCGCCATGTATATACCGCCACAGATGTCCATGAACTATATCCCGTCGGTGCTGACCACCAACTACTCCGCCCACCTGATGAACACGCTGGACGCGGCGATTTGCTCGCCGATATTCACGAACGGCATCGGGACGGTTTATTTCGAGGCAATCAATAGCGTTTACATCTCACAAGTGTATTCGCCAGAATTCGCGGTTGACATCGCCACCAACATGATCGGTGGCATGGAGCTTTCGGGTGACATGACGGACGCGAATGTGGATTGGCAGTTCGCGTTTTCAAAAACGTTGGAGGCGCTCACCCCGAATGACTTCATTCGGGTCGCGGAGAAATTCGACATCAGCCAACCTGCGGCACTGCGGATCAGGCGCGCGAATATATTTGGGCCAGCAATTGATAATCAGCACATCTGCATCGACAACATCCGCGTGTCGCCGTCCGCGGCGAATATCGTTTTGTCGGACATCGATGCCGTCGTGGACAGCGGGGGGACGTTCGTCGCGTGTGACGTCAGCAACGCGTCCGGGGCGCCAACGCCGACGGATCACACGACGCGCGAAGTGCAACTCTGCTATCGCTGGTTCTCGCCCACGGCGACAGGCGCGTGGCAACAGGCCTCCATGGCGTACCAGCCCGCCACCGGAACGGACGGGGACGGCGAGCGTTGGGAAACAGCGGGTATCCCGTTCACCCCTGCCAGTGTGCTGGAGTATTACTTTGTCGTTTCAAGGGACACCATCTATCAGTCGCCGGACTACACGGAGCAGGGATATGCGTATGCCCCTGAGACAGGGGTGCGGTATCCGGCAGGAGGCGGGACGTTTTGGCAGACAGGGGGGGATGTGATTGTCTCCGTGACGTTCGACGCGCAGGGCGGCGAGGTGTCGCCGACGGGCATGAGCGTGACCGTGAGCCTGCCCTACGGGATGCTGCCCACGCCCGTGAAGGCGGGGCACACGTTTGAGGGGTGGGCGCTCGACGGCGCTCCCGTCACGGAGACGACGACCGTGACGGCCGCCACGAACCACACGCTTACGGCGGGGTGGGCCGAGGACACCTATTCGTACACGGTGACTTTCAACGGCAACGGCGGGATGCCCGATCTGACCAATATCACGCAGACGGCCGGCAGCCCCTACGTCTTCCCGTCACCCCACCCGACGCGCGAGGGCTATGCGTTCGCGGGATGGGCGGATGCCGCGAACGGCGGCGAATGGGTGTCCACCAACGCGCCGATCACGGGCATCTCCGACCACACGCTCTACGCGCAGTGGAACCAAATCCCCCTGTCCGGCACGACATGGTATGTGGATGCGGATCGTCCCGACGACAGCGGCAGCGGCCTGACGTGGGCGACCGCAAAGCAGACCATTCAGGCAGCCATCAACATATCCGCCGGGGACAACACTATCATCGTCACCAACGGCGTGTACGCCCCCATCACAACCGACAACAAAGCCATCACCATCATCAGCGTCAACGGCGCGGAACACACCGTCATCGACGGCGGCGGCACCAACCGTTGCGCGATGCTGGGGGGATATACTAATACTATCCTTATGGGGTTCACGCTCAGGAACGGATGGGCAACTTCTCACGGCGGTGGAGCGTTTGGCGGTACGTTGAGTAACTGTACGCTGACGAATAACACGACAACAAGTTATGGAGGAGGGGCGATTTACAGTACGCTGAACAACTGTATGTTGACGGGTAACACGGCAACCCGCGGCGGCGGAACGTGTGGCGGCAACACGTTGAACAACTGCGTATTGACGGGTAACACGGCAACCCAAGATGGCGGCGGGGCATTTGATGCTACGTTGAATAATTGTGTGCTGACGGGTAACAAAGCAGGCGATGGCGGCGGGGCATCTAAAAGTACGTTAAATAACTGTACGGTGACGGGCAACAGGGCAAACCTTGGCGGAGGGACTTATCAGGGTACGGTGAAGAACTGCATCGTCTGGGGGAACCTCACTACGGGCGGCGTACCCAGCAATTACTCGAGTTACTGCACATACACCTATTCCTGCACCTTCCTCTTGCCCGATGGCGAAGGCAACACCGACGCAGACCCGCTCTTCGTGGATGCGGCGAATGGGGACTTCCGTCTGCAAGCAGGGTCGCCGTGCATCGACACGGGGAGCAATGATTATGCCGATTGGGAATTCGATTTCGACGGCAACCCGCGCATCCGCAACGGCACGGTGGACATGGGCGCGTATGAATATCAAGGCGAGCCTCAAACCCCAGACCCCGACCCTTACCTCTCCGACCCCGAGGACGCGGAGGATGCCGCGCCGCTCCTCATCACCACGGCCTACGACGGTTTCCTCTACGACACCAACAACACCGTGCGCGGGACGGTGACGCTGAAGGCGACGGCGAAGGTGAAGGCGGATAAAAAGACGGGCATCGCGACGACCAACTGGACGGTCTCCGCAAAGGCCGTGATGCAGGCCGCGTCGGTGAGTTTCTCCGGCAAGCCCGTGGGCGTGCTGGAGCATTTCGACGTCACGACGAAGAACGGCGAGCGGCTGGACGTGTTCATGCAGGGCGACCGCTTCTTCGGCACGGTCTCGGGCGGCAAGGTCGGCGGGACGTTCACCGTGGACGGCGCGAGGGCGGTGTTCGCGGATAAGAAGGACGAGGGCGCGAAGAAACGCCTCGACGAGTTCAGGGGGGTGTACAATGTCGCGCTGATGGAGACGGATAATCATCCGTCTCTACCGAGGGGATACGTCTCCCTCACCGTCGGCAATCTCGGCTCCGTTAAATACGCGGGTCTCCTCTCCGACGGCACGAAGGTGTCGGGCAGCGGCAAGCTGCTGGACGGGCTGAGTGAAGAGACGGATAATCATCCGTCTCTACTGGCCGTCGCGCTGTTCAGGCCGCTGTACTCGAAGAAAGGCTTCATCGGCGGCCTGCTGTGGATCGATGCCGACACCCAGCAGGTTCTCGTGGACACGGATTATGATTGGCTCGTGGACTGGGTTTACGCAGACCCGCAGAAGGTTCCGTTCGCGTATGCGCTGGACGTGCTGGGCGGGTATTTCGGCAACGGTACGACCGCCGTCCCCGCACCCTCCGGGCTGTCCTTCAGCGCATTTGTAGAGACGGATGATTATCCGTCTCTCCCGAACATAATCGGCGGCCGCTGGATTGAGGAGGCGTTCCCGCTAGGGCTGCTCGCGACCCCCAGCGGACTGAAACTCTCCATCGACAAAGGCGCCGCGCCCAAGAAGCCCAAGGGCGAGGACGCATACGACTACGAGGCGGTGCGCGACCGCAACCCCGCCCTCGCGACGCTCTCCTACACCGCCAAGACGGGCGTGTTCAAGGGCAAGTTCAACCTCTACTACGACGGCCTCAACGCGAAGGGCGCACTCCAGCACAAGGCCGTCAGCGTCCCCTACGCGGGCCTGATGATACCGCACGAGGGCGCCCTCATCGGTCTCGGCACCGGCACCGCGACCGTCAACAAGCGGAAACATGGGATTCCCGTGTTTCTGGGGAATTAGGAATCGCTGGGAGCGCAAGGCTTCCGCCTTGCAAGAGGAATGAGGGGCGGGGGACTACGGGACTACAGGACTACGGTGGGGACTTAGCGGGACATAGGGGAAATACACCTTTGTCCCCTTGGTCTTCCATGTCCCCTCACGTCTCCCCTGCGTCCCCTTTACGGGCGATGGCAATCAAAAAAGGAGGACGGGCAAGAATGCCTGTCCTCCTTTCTGCACTTCCAGGACTTATTTCACGATCGGGGTCAGCACCATGTTGCGGTAGCTGACGTCCGTGTGGTCGCCTTGCAGGTAGATGGGGCCGGGGATGAACTCGTCGGACGTGATCGCGCCGCCAGTGCAGCCCAGCACGGGCTGGTTGTCGATAATCTTCTGCCCGTTGAGGATGACGGTGACGTGGCGGTCGCAGAGGGTGATGTCCACGGTCTGCCACTCGCCGGCGGGCTTCTCGGCCGCGACGGTCGGGGTGATGCGCCCGTAGAGCGCGCCCATGTTGTGGCAGTCCACGCCCCTGCCGTGGGTGTCGGCCATCTGTATCTCGTAGATGCCGCGCAGGTAGATGCCGCTGTTGCCGTTCTTGGCCATGTTGACCTCGGTCTTCAGGTTGAAGTCCTCGAAATTCTTGGCCACGGTGCGCAGGTTCGTGCCGTGCTTGTTCTTGCCGTCCTCGCCGACCACGCTGTTGGAGAGCACGCCGTCCTTCAGGCTCCAGCCGTTGAACGCGTTGCTCATGACCTCCCACACGCCGTCGAGGCTCGCCATGCCCTTGTCCACGAGCTTGATGGGCGTGCCGAACTTGAGCTTCGCCAGATCCGGCTTCGGCGGGATGGCGGGGATTTTCTTTCCGGCGAACTTCTCGTTGTTGACCTCTTTGCCGTCTTCCTCAAGGATGATCTTAACGAACGAGATCTTGTCGCCGTCCACGGTGGCGGTGATGGTCTCGAAGCGTTTGGCGTCCTGGCCGTCGCGCTTGAACTTGTGGGTGCGCGTGAGCACGAGCGCGCCATCCTTGACGGATGTCGTCTCGAGGTTGAACGGGCTGCCGCCGCCCCACAGGAGGCTGCTGGACAGCTTGCCGTCCGCCCCCTGCTCGACGCCCAGCCACCCGGCCCCGCCGCCCGGCAGGGTCAGCGCCCAGCGCGCGACGTAGGGCTTGGCCGCGTCTTGCGCGTGTAGCGGTGCGGCCGCGAAGATGAGACTTGCGGCCGTGATGCCGCAACCGACGATGCGTGATGATGCTCTCATGACAGTTTTCCTGTTCTCCTTTTCGTTGTTAAGGCTGGCCACCCGGCCGCCCGTCAGATTTCCCAGCCGCTACGCACTAGCGGTTTGAGAAGGTTGTTCGCCGCGTCGCTGTTCGTGAAGCGGCCGGCCTTGGCGTCCCACTTCAGCTCGCCGTCGATCTGCTGCGAGATGCACCCGAGCAGGACGAGCTCCGTGAGCGGCACGGAATGGTCGTAGTCCGACAGCGGGCGCGCCCCGCCGCGGATGGCCTCGGCGAAGTCCCAGTGGTGGTTCTTCACGCGCGGCAGGGTCTGCGGCAAATCCTTGGTGGCGGCGTGCTGGGCGATGCCCCGGAACTTCTCCTCGTCCGCGAGCGAGACCGCGCCGTTGGCGAACATCGCGGCGTTGCCGACGATGACGGTGCCGCCGACCTTGTCGCCGAAGTTGGCCTTGACTTTGGCGGGGAGCATGTCGGGGTCGGGCCGCGTGTCGCCGTCGTGCCAGTAGATGGTGACGGGCTTGTCCTGTCCGGCGCGCTTGGCCACGACCTTGACCGTGGTGGCGGCGGGGTAGGTCTCACGGAACTTCGGCGTGCTCTTGATGGTCTGGGCGGTCAGCACCTCGCGCAGGTCCAGGCCGCGGAAGAAGAAGCTCATGCCGTGGCAGGCGATGTCGCCCATCGCGCCCGTCCCGAAGTCGAACCAGCCGCGCCACTTGAACGGGTGGTACACATCCTTCTTGAAGGGGCGCACGGGCGCGACGCCGATGAAGCCGTCCCAGTTCAACCCCTCGGGGAGGGGGTCCTCGCCCTCGGGGCGGTCCAGCCCCTGCGGCCAGATGGGGCGGTCGGTGCTGATGAAAATGTCGGACACCTCGCCGAGGATGCCGGACTGCAAAATCTCGATGTTGCGGCGCTGCCCGTCCGTGCCGTTGCCGTTGTTGCCCATCTGCGTGAACACGCCGCAGGCCTTCGCGACCTCCCCGAAGCGGCGGCACTCCCACACCGTGCGCACGAGCGGCTTCTCGACATAGACGTGGCACCCCTGCTTCATCGCCGCGATCGCGCACGCCGCGTGCATGTGGTCCGGCGTGGACACGACCACCGCGTCGAGGTCCTTCTCCTTCGCCAGCATCTCGCGCCAGTCCTGATACGCGCGCACCTCCGGGCAACGCTCCTTGACCTTGTTGACCGAGCCGTTCAGGCGGCCCCTGTCAATGTCGCACAGCGCGACGATGTTCTCCTCCAGCGCGTGGAACTCGTTGAGGTTATCGCTTCCGCGCCCCCCCGAGCCGATGAACGCCATGTTGAGTTTCTCGCCCGCCTTGCGGAGGCGCGGCGCGCGCGACGGCGTGATGCCCGTCTGCGCCAAACCCGTCATCGCCGCGGCCCCTGTCGCCGCGCTGATCTCCAGAAACGTCCTGCGTGTGACTCTCTTCATTCTTGCCTCCCTTTTACGAATGTAAGTTTCAAGTTTACACCGTTCCGCCCGCGATTGCAACAGGAATGAAAAGGGCGCAGGAAAATTTTTTTGGCGATGAAGCGTTATTTCGAGTCGAATCGGTTTGAATCGAGGTAACGTCTCATCCTTCATTTCTCATGCTTCATTTCGACGTTGTCGAAGAAGGCGGTGGAGAGGCGGTCGGCGTGGGAGCAGAGGGCGAGGCCGAGGAGGATTTCCGCGTCGGCGGGGAGGTCGGATTCGGCGACTTTCGTCCAGAGCGTCCCGTCGGGGGAGGCGTAGCCGATGAGTTTACCGCCGCGCCGCTCGAGCTTGTGCCATGCGGATTTGTGCGTGCCGACCTGCCCGCATTCGCCCGCGGGGTCGGTGCGCCAGTTGAAGGGTGAGGAGCCGGTGCTTTGCCCCATGAACGCCATGGGCGCGGATTCATCTTCGCTGAGCCGCGCCATGATGCCGGCCTTCATGTATTGGTGCGTCTCGTCGTAATGCAGGACGCGGGCGGTGAGCGTGGCGTCGCCTTTGACTTTCTTGTAGAGGAAGCGCAGGCCGTCCTTGGGACCCCAGATGTCGTGACCGCCGCCCGTGATCGCGAAGAGCGTGCCGTCTTTCGTCGCGAGGCTGCCGCCCTTGCCCGCGCCTGTGCCGATGCCGGTGTCCGTCCAGCCCGCGGGCGCTTCGCCAGCCTCGGCGATGAACGTGACGGGCGCGGAGAAGGGGCTTTCGTGTTGCGCGTTTTTGGCGCGGGCGCGGTAGGCGTAACGCTCGCCCGGCCTCACGCTGGTGTCGACGGCTCGCGGGGACGCTCGCCCTCCAGGCAGCGGCTTGAACGCGCCGCCGTTGTCGGCGCGTTCGATGAGGTAGAAGTCCGCGCCGTCGGTCTCGACGAAATCGATGACGGCGCGGTTGCCCAGGCCGAACACGCGCCCGCGTCTGGCGTTGACGTTCCAGAGGCACTGGAGCATGATCCTCTGGCCTTCGGTGAAGTGTCTCACCGGCGCGTGATGGAGGCGTGGTTCTCTCACGGGGGCATCCCTTGCTTTGGTTTGTCTGGAAGCATCATTGATAAGGCAAACGCCTCCGTTTTTCAAGCCTTTTTCCTTCCCGTTCTCGGGGTGGTTCATTTAATGTTGCAGTTTGCATGAAAAACGTCTCGTCTTGGCGAGGGGGATGCGGTAATATAAAAAACAAAACCTCTCCGAAGGGGGAAGGGGCGGAGGAATTATATGGGGAAAGGCAGCGCAATCAGACTGAGTAAACACAGAAGGGCGATGAGGAAGGTTGAGAAATTGACCGACCAAAAGACGCTGGCGGACATCGCGAGAAACGCCAAGGACGAATATGTGCGCAAGGCAGCGGTCGAGAAGCTGAAAGACCAAGGGGTGCTGGCGGACGTCGTCCAGAAAGACGGGGACTGGGTGGTAATTATGGCGGCGGTGGAGCGGCTGGATGACCAAGGGGTGCTGGCGGTCGTTGCGAAAAATGACGGGAGTTGCGATATGCGTATGGCGGCAGCGGACAAGCTGGACGATAAAGCCCTTGCGCAAGAGGTGTATACGGTCGTTGCGAAAAGTGACGCGGATAAATGGAGGCGCAGGGAGGCGGTTTTGAGACTGACTAATCAGAGGGTGTTGACTGGTATTGCAAATAGTGGTGATATGGCGGGATATCGGTATGAGTGGAGAGAAAGGACATTTGACTCTTATTTGGGTACTACTGAATACGAAACCCATACCCTAGACCTTCGTGATGTAGCGCGTGGAAGGCTGGCAGAACTAAAACTGCGGAGATAACAGGTGTTTTCAAGGGGCTTGAGTATCTGAACGACACCGACTCCTCCGAATGGGCAAATATGCAAGGTTTGGGGGTGAGACACCCCTCGGTGTCTCACTCGCTGATGATCAGCTTAACCAACTGGATGCCGGAGACGACCGTCACGCCGCAAATTTTCCTGCCGTAGAACTTCCCGAAATGCGCCTTGTCGCCTGTCCAAAGATGAGTGCACCGCGCACCGATCGCCCCGGCGAGGATGGGTATGTCCTTCTCCGCGCATTCAACGCCCACGGGCATCACAAAGGCATCGACGATTGTCACCGCATTCCGTAACACGTCAAGGTCATTCAGGCGATGAGGGCATTTTCTTGTCATGTTGCGCCGTACTTCCGCCCATGCGTAAGAGCTGGTTACTGCTTCATGGTTTAGCTGGATGAGCGTCCTAAAAGTGTTCGCTGTCCTGCTCTGTAAATCCGAAGCGGAAAACAGGATGTTGGCATCGAGAAAGACTCTCATTCTCGCATTATCTATGCGATACATCATGCCTTTTTCTTCTTTGCCCGATAGGGCGTTTTCTTTTCGCGAATGCTCCATGTTTTGGGGTCGTACTCCCATCCTTTCTTTTCATGGAACTTGTCGAGCAGGATACCCATGGCTTCCTCGTCCTCCTGAAACTCGGCGATCCGTTCGTCGGTGTAGATTTCGATGGGGTAGGTCATCGCGGGTTGCAGCACCACGTCGCCATCGCGGAACGTGTACATGAGCGTGCCGCCGTTGACCACGCCCAGCACGTTGCGCAGGGCTTTCGGGAGCGTCACCGTCCCTCTTGAGTTAACCTTTAATGTCGTATTCATATTTTCAACATTACTGAATTTCAGCAGTCGTGTCAATGCGGAACAATGATACGCCTCAAAACGCTCTAGGTTATGACGGAAGGTTATTGATTCTCGCGGGGGAATCGTGTATGCTCTATGTTTCTTTCTGTGGGAAGTGTGCTGAAAGGATGCGAAGGATTTGTTGATTTATGAAAGTGCCGTTGAGCTGGTTGAATGAGTTTGTGGAGGTGTCGGATTTGTCCGTGAAGGATTTGGCGGACAGGCTGACGTTTTCGGGCGTTGAGGTGGAGGGCGTCGAGGAGGTCGGGGCGGCGCTGGATGAGCGTTTCGTGGTGGGCGAAATCCTGACGTGCGAGGCGCACCCGAATTCCGACCACCTGCATATCTGCAAGGTGTCGGACGGGGCGCAGGAGTTCCAAATCGTGTGCGGTGCGCCGAATGCGGCGGCGGGGCTGAAAGTGCCGTTTGCGAAAATAGGTGCGGTCATTCCGGCGGGCGGTTTTGAAATCAAGAAGGCGAAGCTGCGCGGTGTGGAGTCGTTCGGGATGCTGTGCTCGGAACGTGAATTGAAACTGTCGGATGACCATGTGGGGCTGATGGTGCTGGATGTGTCGCTCGCGACGGGGACGCTGATGCGCGATGTGCTGCCGCCGCCGGAGGTGGTGCTGGATTTGGAGATTACGTGGAACCGACCGGACTGCCTTTCCATCATCGGTATCGCGCGTGAGTTCGCGGCGTTGCTGGGTCGCCCGTTGAAGATGCCGTCGCTGGCGTTCGAGGAGTCGGGCGAGGCGGTGGGGTCGCTGGCGAAGGTGGTTGTGGAGGACGCGGTGAAGTGTCCGCGCTACACGGCGCGGGTGATGACGGATGTGCGCGACGGTGTTTCGCCGGAGTGGATGCGGCGGCGGCTGGAGTTGTGCGGGGTGCGCCCGATCAGCCTGATCGTGGATGTGACGAATTATGTGATGCTGGAGTGCGGGCAGCCGTTGCACGCGTTCGATGCGACGAAGCTCGCGGGGCGGACGGTGGTGGTGCGTTGCGCGAGGGACGGCGAGAAGATGAAAACGCTGGACGGCGTGGAGCGCACGTTGGATGCTTCGATGCTGGTGATTGCGGATGCGGAGTCGCCGAACGCGGTCGCGGGCGTGATGGGCGGCGCGGAGAGCGAGATTGCGGCGGGGACGGGCTGTGTGCTGCTGGAGAGCGCGTTGTTCGATCCTGCGTCGACGAAGTGGACGGCGGCGAAGCTGGGGCTGTCGAGCGAGTCGTCGCGGCGGTTCGAGCGCGGCGTGGACGTGGATTTGGCGGACACTGCGAGCCGCCGCGCGGTGGCGCTGTTGCAGGGGCATGGCGGGGCGAAGGTCGCGAGGGGTGTCATCGATATTGACAACCGCGACTACGTGCCGCAGGAAATCGCATTGCGGTTTGAGCGTGTGCGCGAGGTGCTGGGTATCGATTTGCCAGAAGAGAGGATGGTTGCGATTTTGGAGTCGCTGGGGTTGGAGGTGGAGGTGTGGGATGGGGGGGATGCGGAGGAGCCTGCGGGCAGGAATGCCCGCACCACCTTGGTGTTCCGCGTCCCGTCGTGGCGGCTTGATTTGACGCTGGAGGCGGACTTTATTGAGGAGATTGCGCGGATGCACGGGCTGGACGCGATTCCCGACCGTATGCCGCGCTCGACGGCGATTTCCACGCTGGACGACAAGCCGTTTTACGCGCGCGCGAAAATCCGTGACGCGCTCATCGGCATGGGGTTCTCGGAGGCGATGCACTACAGTTTCCTTTCGGCGCAGGAGCTTGATGCGTTCGACACGTGCGATGCGTCGCGGCGTGTGGTGTTGCCGAACCCAGTGAGCGCGGATTACGGGGTGTTGCGGGATTCGCTGCTGCCGCAGCTGGTGGGGTCGCTCGGGCGCAATGCGTCGCGGCAGGTGGAGTCGGCGGGGCTGTTCGAGATGGGGCGCGTGTTCTTAATGGAAGAGGGCGGCGCCCCGCGCGAGGAGGAGCGGGTGTCGATCGGGCTGATGGGACCGTTCGGGCGTTCGGCGGTCGACCGCCGCCGCGCGGTGTCCAACGAGGAGGCGATGCTGTGGCTCAAGGGGGCGGTTGAAAATTTGGCGGCGGCGGCGGGCGCGGGCGGTCTCGATTTCGCGCCGTGCGCTACCCGGCTCGCGGGGACGCTCGCCCTCCAAGACGTTTTGGAGGTTTCGCTCGGCGGTGTTGCGGTCGGGCGGATGGGGCTGGTGTCGGCGGGGCTGCGGCACCAGTGGCGTGTGGCGTCGCCGATGGCGGTGGCGGAGCTGAGGCTCGCGCCGTTGCTGGCGGGTGCGGGTGCGCGGGGCGCGGTTAAGCCGTCGCCGCAGTTCCCGGCGACGCGGCGCGATGTGGCGTTCGTGGCGGATGCGGGGGTCGCGCACCGCGATGTGGTGGAGGCAATCAAAAAGGCTGGGCCTGCGGAGTTGACGGGGGTCGAGCTTTTTGATATATTCCAGTCAAAAGAGATCGGCAAGGGCAAGCGTAGCCTGGCGTATGCGTTGACGTTCCGTTCGCCGGAGAGGACGCTGACGGATGCGGAGGTGAACGCGGCGTTCGCGCGGATCGTGCAGGCGTTGAAGGACGGTCTGCGCGTGGAGGTGCGCGAGGGCTGATGTGGATTTTGGGTAGCGGGGGCGCGCAGGGGCGCCCCTGTGAGATGGACGAAGTGACCCTGCTTTGCTCGCGGATAAGCAGAAATTTCTCTGACCTTCATTTAGTTACGGGAGCTTGAACGCGGCGGAAGAGAGAAGCCTGCCTTCGGGCAGGGACTTGAGGCCGCCGACTAGAGTGCCCACCTCATCGACGAGGTTTCAGAGGTCCTGCAATACGGCTGGGTGGGGTTTTATTTACGGTGGACGTAAAGAGGGTAAAACGATGACACAGATGACGAGGAGGTTTGTCGTGGGGGCGGTCGCGCTGGCGGCCTGCGCCGGGCTGGCGGCCCTGCCGGAGGTGTCTGAGGAGGCGGTCGCGGCGCTGGGCGTCACGACGGGGACTCCGCAGATGAACGGGTTCGTGTTCGTTGACGGCAAGTATTTGCCGCCGCCCTATACGGTGACGCGCCGGGGGAACGGCATCTTCATCAACCGCATTCAGGTTGTCCAGCCCGTGCCGTGGGTTGGCGCGGCGGCGGCGGACGCGCCGAAGAAGGCGCTGGATGAGGACGGCGACTTCGAGGTGGTCGAGGAGGAAGAGGAGGGGGAAGCGGCGGAGGCCGAGGCGGCGGGGCAGGAGGAGCTTCTGTTCGGGGACGCGGATGACGGCGCGAAGGGCGGGGCGCACGCGATTGACGCGCTCTTCGATGACGTTGCGGCGCCCAAGAAGAAGGCGCCGGAGCGGAAGGCGGCGCCGCCGCAGCCGACGGCGGAGGTCATGTCCAAGCAGCAGGTGCAGGAGCTGAAGGGCAAGCTGGACGCGCTCCGCAAGAGTTATGAGGTCGCGCTGGGGCGCGGGGAGGTTTACTTCTTCGCGCAGCAGCACAGCCGTGTGAACGGGACGTACGGGTCGGCCAAGACGCTGTTCGGGGTGCTGCCGGCCGCATTGCGGGCTGCGCAGTCGCCGCAGGATCTGATGGCGCGGCTGCAGCAGGGCGGCGTTTATTTCCTTGACGCGCAGACGTGCGCGGACCTCTACAAGAACCGCACGAGCTTCATGCAGCTGGACGAGCGGCGGAAGCAGATCGAGGCGGACGAGGCGGCGAAGCGCGCGGCGGCGGGGAGGCTGAGGTAGCGCGCATGGCGAAGGCGAAACAGGTGCCGTACAGGATGGTTCCGCACGTGCTCGCGGAGCTTGCGGGGGCGTTGGCGTCGGTGGGGTCGGCGGAGGAGATGGAGCGTTTCCTGCGGGACTTGCTGACGGACAGCGAGCTGCGCGACGTCACGCTGCGGTGGCAGCTGCTGGGGCTTCTCGCGCAGGGCGTGCCGCAGCGCAGGATCGCGGACGGCCTGCAGATCAGCCTCTGCAAAATCACGCGCGGCTCGCGCATCCTGAAGCGGAGGGATTCGGTCTGCGCGCGGATGCTGAAGCGGGACAGGGAGGCGCCGGTATGAGCGGGGCAATAATTTTTCGAAAAAAATTATTGTTTCATGCTTGACTTGCGGGGCAAGGTAGGGTATAGTGCGAACATGATTTTCAAAAGGGTAGTGGGATTTTCGGATGAGGGCCGTGTGGGTTCTTGGAAGAGAATGTTGCAGATTGGTTTGTTGGCTTCGGTGTTCTGCGTTGTCCAGACGCTGTGCGGGTGCATATTGGTGGACTGGCTTACTCCGGAGCCGCCGATGGGTGAGGCAGAGCTTGCGGTGTTTACCGAGGACGGTGACCCGCTGATCCGACCGGGGCTGTACCTGAGGATCAGCGCGACGGCATCCGGGGTTCCGATTCAGGAGACGGTGCAAGAGGTCAGCCTGAAGGGCGAGGTTTTGATGCAGATGGTTGGTGCGATTATGTGTACGGGCATGACAGTTGTTGCGGCGCAGGACAAGATCGAGGAGGCCTATAGGAAATACTATATGGAGCCTCAGGTGACGGTCGGCTTCGCGTACAACCACGATTCCGTGAGCGGGCAGCTCGGGAAGTCCCCGTGGGGGGAGGTTCTGGTGGCGGGGTCGGTGAGCCGGCCCGGGCCGGTGAATATGCCGCCCACGCGCGACTTGAAGGTGATGAAGGCTTTGATGCTGGCAGGCGGGATCACGCCGTTAGGCGACAAGACGAAGATCAGCGTTTACCGGCGGAACAGGGACGAGAGCCTTACGCGGATTAAGGTGAATGTTCGGAAAATCGAGAAAGGGCGTTGGGATTTGGATATCAAACTGAACCCCGGTGATGTGGTCGGGGTTCCAGAGTCATGGTATTAATGTCGAAACAGCAAAGGAAAAGGAGTCGTAACATGCACTTAAAACGGAGATTAGGAATAACGGCTTGTACAGTGTTTTTCTGTGCCGGTCTGGGCGTTGCCCAAGAAGATGCCATGCTGACGCGTGCGCAGTGGGGCAAGCTGATAGGGGAGGCTGCCAAGGACTCAAAAGTCTTGTCGGATACCATCAAGCAGGTGGTTCCGAAAGACCGTGTGGAGTTCTCTCGTAAGGTGCTGAAGGCGGTCGCCAAAATGCCGCTGGACGCGGATGCGAAAGCGGTGCGCTACATCGAGAGTGTAATCCATTGCGTCGCGAACACGTCTTTTGAGGACAGCACCAAGTACGGCGCGATTGCGGAGGGCATTGCCCTTGCGCCGGTCCCCGTCCTGCCGGGGCTGGTGAAGGAGCTCTCGAAGCGCTTTGACCCGAAGGTGAACAACCTGGCGGACGAGCGTTACCGGGAGATTGCGGAGAAAGGCGTTCAGGCGTGTATTGACCGCAATGCCTTGGTTGACGAGACGCGGGTGCGCAACACCTTTGCGATCCTTCTGTTCACGCGGGCGGCCCCTATACCCGGGCTTCAGGAGGCGTTGCTGGCCCTGCTGCCGGACGCGACCGGCCGCGAGCTGGCGGTCGGGTGGCTTGCCGCCGCGGCGCAGGACGACTACACGGACATCTTGGCGGCGGCTGAGGCGCCGATTGCGCCCCCCATGCCCGCGATAAACATGGTCGGGTTGCCCCAGACCGCGCGTTTGCTGGCGTACATGACGCTGGCGGACTCGGCTGAGGGCGCACTTTTGATCCCCGGCACGGGTGCCGGTATGTTTGAGATTGACATTCAGCATGACGCGGGCATCCAGCAGACGCCGTTCTCGACGGTGCCGACGGCGCCGACGGTGCCGCCGATTGTCGGTTACCAGAATCAGGGTATGAGTTTGACTCGTCCGTGCTGGTGTAATTGATGTGACTCGTGTAACAAGAATGTCTTAAGGGATAGGTTCGGAGGTTTTTATGCTAAAACAAAAAATGATTTCACGGTCGGTGATGGGTT
Organism: Kiritimatiellota bacterium; assembly: GCA_009778475.1. Lineage (GTDB taxonomy): Bacteria > Verrucomicrobiota > Kiritimatiellia > RFP12 > UBA1067 > WRJS01. The sequence goes on from WRJS01000009.1 coordinate 30,455, forward strand.
TGTGTGCGGGCGGCATGTTGTTCCCATTTTGTGCGGGGGCGCAGTATTCCCCGGGGATTAAGCTCAATGGGCTGACGATATCGCCTTATGTGAATCTGGACTGGAGTCTGGACGACAACATCCTGTATTCGCACCGGAAGGTGAGCGACAACATTTGGCGCGTCAACCCCGGCGTGGACGTTAAATACACGGGCAACGAGTGGGGCGTGGCAGGTAACCTGTGGTACGCGCACAGCTGGTACGCGCAGCATGACGTGAAGGACATCGACCGCTGGGGCGAGCGCCTGAGCTTCTACCGCCAGTCGGAGAAGGGCATTAAGATTGTCCTCGGGCAGGGGTACACGGAGAGTGACCAGAACGACTCGCTGCTGCTGACGGACGGCGACGGCGTCTGGCGTTCCCGCCGGCAGCTCGATGCGAACGCGGTGCTGACGTATGCGCCTAGCGACCGGATGGAGGCGTCCATCATCGCCATGTTCTCGGACATGTGGTATGACAACGCCCCGGACAAGTACCAGTCGCTGTACGGGTGGTCAACGTGGTCCCTCGGCGCGGAGGTTGCCCACAAGCTGACGGCGAAGACGATGTTCATGCTGTCGGGCTCTTATCAGGAGTATTACACCGGCGAAAACCTGTTCGGCAAGAACTTCAAGGACAACAACCTGCCGTACAGCAACACCAGCCACGGGTACACCTTGATGGGCGGGCTGCGCTCGCTCCTGACCGAGCGCATCCGTTACCGCGCGTCGGTTGGCGCGAGCCTGTATGATTACGGCGGGAACACGTCGGTTGCGCCGTCCTATTTGCTTGACGCCACGTGGGTGATCAGCGACAAGTTGGCGGCGACGGTTGCCGGTGCCGGGTACTTCCAGCCCAGTGAGCGCAGCTACTACCAGCAGAAGACGATTTACACGATTTCTGCCGGGATGACCTACCAGCCGGTCAAGAAGATGAGCCTGACGTTGGACGGCGTTTACCGTGGTGAAGACAACCAGACGGTTGACGGTTATTCGAGGTATGGCGGACGCGATTACCAGAGGGACCAGTACACCGGCCGCTTCCGGGTCAGTTACCGGTTACAGCGGTATGTGAGCGTTTATGGCGCGGCCGAGTACACGTATCAGGAAGCCAATTATTCGGGGAACCGCAAGGATGATTGGGATCGTTTCCGTCTCACCGCTGGCCTGTCTTTGAGATACTAAGCTGAATGGGACCGGTTGTGGCCGAGCAGTGTATGTTTCACCCACGCGAGATATTTTATTGCGTGGGTCTTTTCGTTGATTAAGGCTCTCAGGCATGATACAAAAGGTGCTGACGAAGTATTGGCTCGCGCTCCATGTGACGCTTCTGCTGGCGGTCGCATGGGGCAGTGCTTTTGATTCGGGCATGGGATGGAAGGCTGGTCTTTTGTGGCTGTCGTTTTTCGCATTTCAGGCATTTCTGCTCTTGCCTTCGATGCTGAAAGGCGAGACTCTGGGGATGGCCCGGGTGCGCGCGTGCACCAGTGCCGTCTATGACCCTTTCGTGTATGTCGGCGTCGCGCTGGTGGGGGTTGCGTGCATCCAATGGCTCAACGGGGGGTGCACGTTGATTTATGTGGAGGACACGGAGGTCTGGCGTTACAGCCGCCCGGCCGTGGGGTGGCTGCCGTTCAGCATTGAGCCGCTTCCCGCGCTTGCCATGCTGTCGTTCCTGACCGCGGCGGTTTCAGGGGGAGTCGTTTTGCGCAATGGCGTGGGGAAGCTCAGCCGTCGGTTCTTTCTGGACGCGGCGTCCATGCTCAGCGGATGCGTGGCCATCTACATGGCGGTTATGAGCCTGCTGGGGAACCAGCCTTATTCCGGGTGGAGCGCGTCCCCCCATATCTGCAACTGGGGGACCTGCTTCGGTTTTTGGATGCTCGTCGCAGTGGGCGGGCAGCTGGGCTTTTTGGAGGCGCACCTCGGTAAGACGCTGGTTTGGAGCGTGCTGGCCGTCTCGGGGAACCTGCTGGGGATGTTGCTGTTTGAGACACCTCTTGGCGTTGTCCTGTTTGCCGTGGCGGCGCTGGGGATGCTGATCTATTGGGGGGTGGTCCTGGCGCGGCAGTCGGGGGGGACGGGCGTCCAGAGGCTCATGCTGGCCTTCTCCATGGCCGTGGCGCTTGGCGTGATGATGGTGGCGCTCGTGGTGTTCATCAAGCAGCCCGTCAAGGCAAAGGCCGCGGCGCTAGCGGAGCCGGACGCGATCGCGGCAATCTTTGACGCCCGTGAGTTCCGCTCGTCCCTCGCGTGGAAGATGTGGCAGGATTGCCCTTGGACGGGTGTGGGTGCCGGCGGGTTTACCCGTTACGGCGCGACGGTGATCGAGGAGACCGAATGGCCGCAGCTGAAGGCTTCGGACGGGATGCTTTCCAATGACTGGCTTCAGTTCCTGACGGAGTATGGCATCATCGGCACGGGCCTTTTCATCGCGCTGGTTATCGTCCTGCTGATACCGCTGGTTGCCCGTCTGCGGTCTGCACTCAGGCGCTTGACCGGAAAAACGCGGGACGACTATCTGGCGCCTGCGGGTATAGACCCTTATGTGGTTTCCGGAATCGTGGCCGCGGTGATGCTCTTGCTGAGCAGTGTCCTGTTCAGCCCTTTGCAGTCCGGCGCGACATTTGCGAGTTTCGTTTACGTTTTGGCTGTTATTCCGGGGCTTCTCCCTGCGGCCACCAGTGACGCAGGTAATGCGTGAGGATAAAAGTATGAGTGAGGCAGAGGCAGACAACAAGGCCGACCAGCGTTCAGGAGCCGTTTCGCGGCGGCGCCCGATGTATTACGGGGGTGACGCGCGCCCGATGTATTATGGCGGCAGTGCGCGCCCGATGTATTATGGCGGCGGCGGGTCGTACGGCGGCGCGTATGATGCCATGTACGGAGGGTCCGGGGGGGGCGCGGGACAGGAAGAGGAATCCGTGGTCGGCTCGATTACGCTGATGCGCCTTGTCCGCGTCTGCCTGCAACGCTGGGTCACGATCGCGGTGTTTGTCATTATCGGGCTGATCGCCGCGTTCGCGTTCTACAGGATGTCCCCTACGGTCTATGAGGCCGTCAGCGTGTTTGAGATGATGATGCTCCAGACATCGGTTATGAAGGTACAGGGTATCTCGGACGGGGATAGGTCGGGGAGCGTGGAAGAAGTGGTCAATACGCGGCTTGCCATGTTGCGAAGCCGTCAGTTTTTCTTGAGTGTGATTGCAAAGTATCGGGAGCTTCACCCAAGCGCAAAGTGGGATACCGAGGACTTGGTCGAGGTGCTCAAGAAATCACAGCAGACGCTGGTGAAGAGATCCAGACTCATCCAGGTTTCCGCGCGCTCGACAGACTCGCAACTTGCGGCCGACCTCGCGAACGTCTATGTGGAAGCGGCCGACGAGTTAATGGCGAAGCAAAACTTGGATAACGCAAAATCGGCGAGCGCGTTGCTGAGCAATCAGCTTGAAGCTGCAGTAAGGGCCCGTGATGTCGTGGACCAGGGGTTGCTTGCTTTCCGGCGGGAACATCTGGTTGACTTGATGAGGGGGCAAGCCGTGATTGCGAATGAATCGGCGAAGAAAACCAACCTGGAGATTTTGTCGCTTCAAGGCAAGGTGACTGAAGCGGAGCTGATGTGCGCGATATTACAGGCGATTAATGTCAATGACCACCCTGAAAACTTCTTGGGGAAACTGCCGGAAACCGCGCCGCGGTACCGTGAGATTGCCGATGCGTTCAAGGATATGTTGAAGACCGAGGCTGAGAAAAACGCACTCCTCATCCGCTATACGAAGGAGCACCCGGATGTGCAGATAAAGGAGAAAGAGCTTGAGATGTTCACGGCGCAGTTCGCGGATGCCGTGTCCCGTGCGCTGGAGACAAGCATCGCCATTCGCGATTTGATGAAACAGGAGATGCAGCTGTTGCAGCCCAGATATGAAAACATGATGAAGGAGATTTCGGAGCTTGAACTGAAGATTGCGACGGCGGAGTCGCAGGTTAATCAGATGATCCGCTCTCTGGAAGAGCATGACAAAGCTTGCCGGGATCTGCAACAGCGCATCCGCGAGGTGGGGTATATCATGGACGAAAACTCGGCGATGATTAAGCCGGTTGAGCCCGCGCTTCCGCCCCAAAACCCCGTCCTGCCGCAACCGCTTATTATTTTCTCCGCAGGGCCGTTCCTTGCCATCTTGCTGGGCATCCTGTTTGTGCTGATCCTTGACCACCTCGAGGACAAGGTTGTCGGGATTGCAGACATCGAGCAACGCATCCGCCTGAAGCCGTTAGCGATCCTGCCGCATGTGCGGCGCAAGAAACGCGAGCAAATCGCGCGCATGGTCGCGGAAGACAAGTTCTCGCAGTTTGCGGAGGCGATCGCGACGCTGCGAAACCTGCTCGATTCGCCTCGGTACGCCGAGATGTCGAAGGTGCTGCTGAGCGTGAGCACGCAGCCGGGGGAAGGCAAGACCATCACGTCGTGCAGCTTGGCAATTTCATACGCATTGAGCGGGCAGAAGACGTTGCTGATTGACTTTGATATGCGCCGCCCGCGGATTGCGCGTATCTTTTCCAAGGCATCCACTGACTTCACAAGCCTTCCGCACACGCTGGCGAAGGCGGATCCGGCGCTCTTCCCGTCGTTGCCGACCAAGTCAGACGTTCCGAACCTGGACTTGGTCTGTTCCAAGTCGTCATCTGAGATTAGCCCCTCAAGCCTGATGGGAAGCGGCGCGATTGTCGAATTTTTCAAATGGGCGCGCGAGAACTATGACCGTGTCATTGTGGACTCGCCGCCGTTCGGCGTCGTCGGTGACGTGATGACCCTGTCATCGCTGGTGGATTCGGTGATGATCATGTGCTGCCCGAACCGCACGCGCTTCAACCCGCTGAAACACGCCGCGCGCCACCTGACGGAAGCCGGGGCGCAGGTCATCGGCGTGGTCGTCAATGACGTGGACTTTGCGCGCCACCGCTTGTTTGACAAGGAGAACTACCACTACAAGTACGCCTACCAGTACGGGAGCAAGTACGGGTACGCAGAGGGCGGGAAATCCGCGAAGCGCAGCTTGAAGCCGGCAACGGCGGTTGGTTCCGCCGCCACGAGGGCGCTAGCGGATGAGGAAGAGGCCGCCGGGACGCTCCCTACGGCGGCGCCAGAAGCAGACGTTGACGTTAAGGATATGTTCGACGCATCAATGGTTGACGATGACGAATAAGAGGAGTAGGGGTTGATACTGTGAGGCGCATCATTGTTACAGGCGGGGCTGGGTTTATCGGGTCGGCGGTTGTCCGCCATCTGGCGGTCCAGAACGACACGGCTGTCCTGAACCTTGACAAGCTGACGTATGCGGGAAATCTGGAGTCGCTGGTTTCCGTCGCGAAAAATCCCGCCTATCAGTTTGTGCGGGGGGACATCTGCGACAGGCCCTTGCTGGAGCGCGTGTTGCGCGAGTTTGAACCGGACGCGGTGATGCACTTGGCGGCGGAGTCGCACGTTGACCGTTCGATTGACGGCCCTTCCGCGTTCATCCGGACGAATGTGGTCGGTACGGCGACGCTGCTTGAAGCGGCGGTCGCCTATTGGCGCGGCCTGACGGGCGAGCGGCGCGATGCGTTCCGTTTCCTTCACATCTCGACGGATGAGGTCTATGGCTCGCTCGGCGTGGACGGGCTGTTCACCGAGACAACGCCCTACGACCCGCGCTCGCCTTATTCGGCAAGCAAGGCCGCCTCCGACCATCTTGTCATGGCGTGGCATCATACCTACGGCCTGCCCGTGCTGATCACCAATTGCTCGAACAACTACGGCCCGTTCCATTTCCCCGAGAAGCTGATCCCGCTTGTCATCCTGAACGCGCTCGACGGCAAGCCCTTGCCCATCTACGGCAAGGGCGACAACGTGCGCGACTGGCTCTACGTCGAAGACCATGCCAAGGCGCTGGTGACCGTCCTCGAGCGCGGCGTTGTCGGCGAGACGTACAACGTCGGCGGGAGCAATGAGCGGACGAACCTGCAGGTTGTCGAGGCGATTTGCGGCGTGCTCGACCGCGTATGCCCGGAGCGGCGCGCGGCGTTGGGCATCGAGTCGTTCCGCGCGCTCATCACGTTTGTGCAGGACCGCCCGGGACATGACAAGCGGTATGCGATTGACGCGACCAAGCTGCGGACGCAACTGGGCTGGACCCCCGAGGAGAGTTTTGATACCGGCATCGTGAAGACCGTCCAATGGTATCTGGACAACGCCTGGTGGTGGCAGCCCATCCGCGCGGAAAAATATGCCGGGCAGCGCCTCGGGGGAACGTCGGCATGAGCATGACAGGAAAGGTTTTTTGGAGTAGCGTGTATGCCTGAAAAGAAATTGCCGTTCACGTGCGAGCAGCTTGAGCGTATGGCGAATACGTACCCGACCCCGTTCCATGTTTACGATGAGCGCGGTATCCGCGAGAACGCGCGGCGCCTCAATGCGGCGTTCGCGTGGAATCCCGGCTTCAAGGAATACTTCGCGGTCAAGGCCTGCCCCAACCCGTACCTGATGAAAATCCTGCGCGAGGAAGGGTTCGGCATGGACTGCAGCTCGCTGCCAGAGCTGTTGCTCGCCGAGCGCGTCGGCGTGACGGGCGAGGGCATCATGTTCACCTCGAACGACACGCCTGAAGAAGAGTTCATCAAGGCGAAGGCGCTGGGCGCCGTGATAAACCTCGACGACCTCACGCACATCCCGTTCCTCGAGAAGTGCACGGGGCTTCCGGCCCTCGTGTGTTTCCGTTACAACCCAGGTCCGCTCAAAGGCGGCAACGCCATCATCGGCCACCCCGAGCAGGCTAAGTACGGGTTCACGCGCGAGCAGCTTTTCGAGGGGTATCGGATGCTCAAGCAGAAGGGCGTCACGCGCTTCGGGCTGCACACGATGGTTGCCTCCAACGAGCTCAACCCGCAGTATTTCATCGACACCGCCGAGCTGCTCTTTGGACTCGCCGTCGAGGTGTCGCAGGAGCTTGGCATCACGTTCGAGTTTGTCAACATCGGCGGCGGCATCGGCATCCCCTACACACCGGAGCAGGCCGCCGTTGATGTGGAGCGCGTCAGCGAAGGCGTGCGCAAGGCTTATGAGACGCGCGTGCTGGCCGGCCATCCGCCGTTGAAGCTCTACATGGAGTGCGGCCGCATGGTGACGGGGCCCTACGGCTATCTCGTCTCCCGCGTGCGCCACATCAAGAAGACGTACAAGGCTTATGCCGGGCTGGATGCGTGTATGACGAACCTCATGCGCCCCGCGCTGTATGGCGCCTACCACCACATCACCGTCCCGGCGAAGGCAGGCCAGCCTTGCGGCACGCTCTATGACGTGACCGGCTCGCTCTGCGAGAACAACGACAAGTTCGCCATCGACCGTCCCCTGCCCGAGCTCGCCTCCGGCGACCTTGTGGTCATCCACGACACTGGCGCCCACGGCCATGCCATGGGGTTCCAGTACAACGGCAAGCTCCGCTCGGCAGAGTTGCTGTTGCGCGAGGACGGCACCGTCGTTCCGATTCGCCGCGCGGAAACCGTCGAGGACTATTTCGCCACGCTGGATTTCAGCGCGTTGCCGACATTCACGTGACGCGGCAACCGGGCGGATTCATTTTAGCTGCAGATTGCATGGATTACAGCCTTGCAACAAGATGCGCAACGGCAATAGTGTCCTTTGTGTAATCCTTTGCGAGCTTTGCGGTTAAAGAAAACGGGCGCAAACAGAACAAGAGCACGAGGCGTGCGGGTTTCTTGCCCTGGCGTACTGGGTATTCTATCGGACCTTGCCCTCTTTCTTGCGCTTCTCGATGATCTGCTCGGCGAGCTCGTAGGGGACGCCCTCGTAGCGCTCGAAGGTCATGGTGAACGTGCCGCGGCCCTGCGTGAGGGTGCGGATGGTGTTGGAGTAGCCGAACATCTCGCCGAGCGGAACGAAGCCGTGCACCAGCTTGGATCCGGCCTTCTCGTCCATGCCCTCGACGCGCCCGCGGCGCTGGCAGATGGAGCCGGTGGCCGCGCCCATGTAGTCCTCGGGGACGGCGACCTCGACGCTCATGATGGGCTCGAGCAGCTGCGGGTTGCCTTTCATGAACAGGTTCTTGAAGCACTGGCGCGCGCACTCGATGAACGCGAACTCGTTGGAGTCCACCTCATGGTACGAGCCGAAGTGCACGACGACCTTGACGTCCACCACGGGGAAGCCGCCGCACGGGCCGCTCTCCATGGCCTTGATGACGCCCTTCTCGACGGCGGGGATGTACTCGTTGGGGATGACGCCGCCCTTGACCTCATTGATGAACGCGAAGCCGTGGCCGGGGTCCTGGGGCTCAAGGCGCAGGCAGACGTGCGCGTACTGGCCGCGGCCGCCGGACTGCTTGACGTGCTTGTACTCGCCGTCCACCATGTGGCGGATGGTCTCGCGGTAGGCGACCTCGGGCTTGCCGACCTCGCAGTTGACGCCGAACTCGCGGCGCAGGCGGTCCACGATGATTTCAAGGTGAAGCTCGCCCATGCCGGAGATGACCGTCTCGCCGGTCTCCTGGTCATAGCGCACGACGAAGGTCGGGTCCTCCTGCGCGAGCGCGTGGAGCGAGGTGCCGAGCTTCTCGTTGTCGTTGCGCGACGCGGGTCGGATGGCGATGGAGATCACGGGCGCGGGGAACTCGATGGACTCGAGGACGATCGGGTGCGCGATGTCGCAGATGGTGTCGCCTGTGCGCGTCTTCGCGAGGCCCACGACCGCGACGATGTCGCCCGCGTAGGCCTCCTCCAGCGCCTCCTGGCGGCTGGCGTGCATACGGAAGAGGCGGCCGATGCGGGCCTCCGCGCCGAGGGTGCTGTTGAGGATGGGCGTGCCGACCTTCAGCGTGCCGGAGTAGATGCGGATGAAGGTGATCTTGCCCATGTGCTTGTCGGATAAAATCTTGAACGCCAGCGCGGAGAACGGCGCGGTGTCGTCCGGGGTGCGCATGAGCTCGGGGTTGTCCGCCGAGTGGATCGCGCCCGCGTCCAGCGGCGAGGGCAGGAAGCTGATCACGCCGTCGAGCAGGGGCTGCACGCCCTTGTTCTTGAACGCCGTGCCGCAGTAGGTGGGCACGAGTGCGCGGCCGACGGTCCCCTTGCGCAGGCCCATCTTGATTTCGTCGAGGGTCAGCGCCTCGCCGCCAAGATACTTCTCCATGAGCGCGTCGTCCTGCTCCGCGGCCTTCTCCATCATCTCGGTGTGCAGGCGCCGGCAGTCCTCGAGGATATCCGCCGGGATGTCGCCCTCGATGATCTTCACGCCCTTGCTCGCCTCGTCGAACGTGAGCGCCCTCATGGCCAGCAGGTCAACCACGCCAGCGAAATCCTCGCCCTGCCCGATGGGGTAAACCATCGGCACGGGGTTGCCGCCGAGCTCATTCCGAATCTCCTCGATGACCCCGAAGAAGTCCGCGCCCACGCGGTCCATCTTGTTGATCATGCACAGCTTGGGGACCTCGTACTTCTCGCTCTGCCGCCAGACCTGCTCCGTCTGCGGCTGCACGCCGCCGACCGCGCAGAAGAGCGCGATCGCGCCGTCTAGCACGCGCAGCGAGCGCTCCACCTCGGCGGTGAAGTCCACGTGCCCCGGCGTGTCGATCAGGCTGATCTGGTGATCCTTCCACGTCACGGCCGTGGCGGCGGAGGTGATGGTGATGCCGCGCTCCTGCTCCTGCACCATGTAATCCATGGTGGCTCCGCCCTCATGTACCTCGCCCAGCTTGTAGTTCTTGCCGGAATAGAAAAGGATGCGCTCACTGCAGGTTGTCTTGCCTGCGTCAATGTGCGCCATGATGCCGATATTACGGACATTCGCCAACGGTACGGTTCTGGGCATTGCCTTAGACTCCTAATTGCCTTCGCTTCACACAACGTCTTTTTTGAAAAAGAAAAGCAATTACAATACCTTATTTCCGCTCCTAAATGCAACAGGAAAGAGAGATTTTTTTCACGGGTGCAAATTGCAATATTAAATGACCACCCCGTGAAAGGGGAGACAGGGACAAGAGCCCCCCGACCGCCCCCCCTTGATTTTATTTTTGGCGCTTCTCCCAAATACGGGAAATTCGGTTTTTAATTCATGCAAACCCCGCAAGGGAATTTGCCCGCAGGGCGTCCATACGAATGTCATGGAAACCCTGACGGGCTACACATATTATAGAATGCACAATGGTTTTCTATTGATATGCAACGCCTACGGCGTAGGGGTTGGGTGTGGCCTGGTTTTCTATTGATATGCAACGCCTACGGCGTATCCTTGCCCGTAGGGCATCCATATCAATAGAAAAAGCGGGTTCCCCAAACATAACCCCGTAGGGGTTGCATTATTTGCCGGAAATCTTTTCAAGATGGCGCGTCATTGCCATTGTGCCTATTGTGAAATGGACACAATGGGGTTCACAATCGATACAGCAATAGTGTCCATTGTGCATTCTATTGTGTCTATTGTGGTAAAAAAAGAGAAGAGCAGCCGTGCGTCCCGCGGGCGATTTGGATGGGGGCAAATGTGAAAAATGGAGCCGCTGAAAAATGTGCCGCCGATTATGATTTTTGTGCTGGCAATTTCATGGGGAAGAGAGTAATGTCCCAGACATCATTGTTTTCAGGAGGAAAGGAAGGGGGGAAGGCATGAACACAGCAAAGCGAAAACAGATAAAAACGGTATTAGCTATTCTTGGGTTGCCTGTAATTCTGGGCGTCACTGTCATTGGATATATTTTTTTTCCGATAATGGATGAAGGTCGGAATGAGGTTGTAAAGCTTATCTTGCAATATGAAGCGGAAGGGGAAAATATAACGTACATTGAGCAGGCGAGCATTTCAGCAGATGAAGTCACAATAGTTGACGTGCATGTGGAAAGTCGTCCATTCATAACTCAGGCATACCGTATAGGTAATCGCAAAATTTTAAGTTGCCAATGGTCTGGTCGTGTCCCCAATGAATATAAAAACGCACATGGAGGAGATGAAACTTACTGGAGCAAGCTGACCGCCCTGTGGGACACATTCAGGGAATTGCCCAACAGGCTGGCGCAAGACAACGCATGCCGCCAGCCCGCGACGAACGGGGTCACGGTCACCACGATGGGCTGGGCACAGGGATTGCCAGCGTCCAGTGATTCAGGATTCGCTGTGTGGTATCCTTGGACTGTGCGGCAGTGGAGTTGCTCGCCAGATGAAGTGCCTGAGGCAATCGGGGCATTCCTAAAAAGTATAGCACAGGCGGTGTCCAAACCCGAATACGCCAAGCATTACCGTGCCTACCTGCGGGCAGTTCCTTTGTTTACTGAGGCAGATTTAGAGCTTGTAAAAGATGTGCCTCTGATTGATCTGGCGCAGACGCGATACCATGCGCAACGCGCAATTCACCACCCCTACATACTTTTTCCAGTCCCTGAACAAAGAACGCCATTCCCGAACGTGCCTGAATACCGGCACGGGGACAAGTTCAAGGTTCGGGCGGGAGACAACTATTTCCTTATCGAGACGTTCAGGGGAAGTTCTAAAGGCCAAACGTTCTGAAATTCTAAAGTTAGGCGACATGTTATGAGCACAACCAAAGTCACGTAGATTAACATTGTGCAGGGCGTAATTTGTGTCATCCGCATCATCTGCGGTTAAAAAGGCAATACGCTTAAAAGAGAAGAGCAACCGTGCGTCCCACTGGCGATTTGGATGGGGGCAAATGTGAAAAATGGAGCCGCTGAAAAATGTGTCGCCGATTATGATTTTTGTGCTTGCAATTTCAGAGGAAAAGGAGTAATGTCCCAGACATCATTGTTTTCAGGAGGAAAGGTAGGGGGACGGTATCCCCCGTGACGACGATAGAGAAAACACACAGTTTTTGTTGATTGCGCTTTTTGCGCATTCACGCTTCCCCTAAAATTCCAGCAAGAATCGACACACGCAAGTGTGTGTAGAAGCGAAATGTTCAGGGAGTGCGCGGGTCGGCGCACCTCTGGTCTTAGTTTCTACAGGGGTGCTTGCTGGTACCATAGGGGAGACATGGATTGGAGTGTGTGCCTCTTTTTGTGCCTAATGGTTTTGGAGAGAAATCTACAAGAGTAACAATGAGAATGGAGAAGGTTATGATGAGAATGATGAAAATGGTGTTGAGCGTTTTTACGCTGATGATGATAGCAGGATGCTGGTCGGTCCCGCATGATTGGTTTGGCGAAATTCATCATATCCCGCCTCCCGAACCTTTTATTTATATGGAGTATCATTACCCTGCTGACGGGGAGAGGGAGGTCTGGTATGCCGATTCTGGTGTTTTCCAGACCTATAGGCTGAAAGACGGCGTGATAAAGGATTGCAGGGCGGGGTCGAGCGGGGAAGGGTTTTACGAGGCTGTCAACGCAATGGAGTTATTTGCGCGAATGACGAATACAACAGCCATGGGGTCGAGTCCTAGGCTAATCTCCGTGAAGATTGCATGGCGGGCTTGTGATAGGATAATGCTGCAATGGTCGGGGGCTGTCGGCCAGGTTCCACCAAAAATCACGGAGTTCTTTTTCACAAATGAAGCGCACGACCATACAAGGGATGAAGCGCACGAACCCAATCAAGGAGTGTTCCCAAGAACCTTCTATCTTCGTGTTATCCCTGATCCAGGACGGGAGGAGGACAAGGATATCCTTGTTTTTGAGGCGGGGCAATATATATCCCCCCACGCGCATGTATTAGGCTTTGAACATTACCTGTATAAACTTATTCCCATGGACGCGGAAAAACCGTCGTTGACTATATATGAGGCAACGCCGTCATTCCCTCGGCGTGTAGTGCAAAAACCTTATACCCCAGGCGACAAATTCAAGGCGATATTTGACGGCAACACTTATCTGATTGAGACATTCCCAATGGATATGGGAGAGTTACGGGCAACAGGTCAACAACGTTAAGGAGGCAATAGTCATGAGCACACGTCACATTATCATTTCGTTATTTTTGGTGTTTGGCATTTCGGCAATGGGCATGAGAGACGAATGGTCGGGAGGCATGCGTGAATTTGACATTGACATCTCTTATTATGGGAACCCAGACGGGGACAACGATGGTCATAATCAAAACATGGAGCAGTTGTCCACGCAAGACAAAATCGAGCTCATCATCCAGTCGTTCGCGGATGGGGTAGCGGAGTCCACGGAAGGCCAGCACCGCCTTCGGGACGTAAGAATACACAAAAATGGCAAGAAATGGGACACGTGTGACATACAGTGGCACCGCAAGGGAACCTGTCGAACGGGGCGGTGAGTTACTCCGCCAACTCGCCCGGCACGGGCAGCACGTACAAGACGACCTACCTTGTGCTGAAGCGGGTGGACCCCGGCACGTTCATGATGGGGGACGCGTCGCACGTCTCCAGCCCGTTCCACACGGTGACGCTCACGAAGGTGTTCTACCTGGGTGTCTATGAGGTGACGCAGCAGCAGTAGTACAACATCAAGGGGGACTGGCCCAGTTACTACACAGGGAGCAGCCGCACCACGCGCCCTGTCGAGCGCGTGACCTACAACGACATCCGCGGCGCGTCGTCCAACTGGCCCGGCGTGCGGACGGTCGAGCCGTCCTCCTTCATGGGCCTGCTCCGCGCCAAGGCCGGCGGGGGCCACGCGTTCGACCTGCCCACGGAGGCGCAGTGGGAGTACGCCTGCCGCGCCGGGACCACGACCGCCTATCACTGGGGCGACAGCAACGGCGCCATCAGCACCTACGCATGGACCATCGCCAACAGCGGGAACAACACCCGTGCCGTCGGGGGCAGGACCGCCAACGCATGGGGGTTCTACGACATGGCGGGCAACGTCAACGAGTGGTGCCTCGACTGGTACGCCTCGTCAGGCTACCTCGACAGCCTAGACCCGGAGGGCGCGCCCATCAGCATCCCCTCGTGGAACGCCCGCGTGCGCCGGGGCGGCAACTACCTGACCAGCAGCCTCTCCGATTACGAGGCGTGCCGCTCCGGCGCGCGCAATAATTTCCTGCCGCCCGCCAACGGAGACGGCGGCACGGGCTTCCGCGTCGCGTGGACGGTGGGGGCGGCGGCGGCCCTCACCGTCAACGGCGGGCTGGTCAACACGGGCGGCGCCTACATGGCCGGCACGGCGCTCGCCATCGCGCCCGCAGACCCCGGCGACGGGAGCGTGTTCCTGCGCTGGGAGGTCAGCCCCCCCGGCGCGGCCCTCGGGAGCGGCTTCCACGCGAGCGACCCCTGCACGGTCGTCCCCCTCCCCGCCGGTGGCGTGACCCTCACGCAGGTGCGCCACACGCCGCTCGTCATCCCCGACGCGCCGCCCGACGTGTCCTACGAGCCCGCGCCCATCATCACCCAGACCCCTGCCCTCAACAGCGGCGGCGTCACCCTCACATGGGCGCCGCCGGATGCCGACGGCACGCTCATCGGGTACATCCTGGAGGCGAAGGAGACGCTCGCGGACGAGTCCTGGGAACGCCTCACCCCCGTGGACGAGCGCCTCCCGCCGACCCCCCGCGCCCACACCGTGCCGCCCGGCAGCCCGCTGCGCTTCTTCCGCGTGACGGCGGTGGTCGAGATCATCGCCGAGTGAACGGGATTGTGACGGGGGCACAGCTGACGCGGAAAATTCACTTCGCGGTGAATTGTGCTGGCGGTGCGTCTGGGGATATGGTATATTTGGGGCATGAAACTCTGGAACGTGGACAGAATCAGAGGGCTGAAGGGGTGCGGGAGGCTGCCGTGCGTGACGGCGTATGATTTCGTCAGCGCGCGGCTGGCGGATGAGGCGGGCTTCCCGCTGCTGCTGGCGGGGGATTCGCTGGGGACGACGGTGCTGGGCTATGCCTCGACGATCCCCGTGACCCTTGACGTGATGCTCCATCACACCGCGGCCGTGGCGCGTGGCACGCGGGACGCGCTCGTGGTGGCGGATATGCCGTTCCTGTCGTATCAGGTCTCGGTGGCGGAGGGCATCCGCAACGCGGGGCGGCTGTTGCAGGAGGCGGGGGCGGACGCGGTGAAAATCGAGGGCGGGGCGTTCCGCTCGGAGCTGGTGTCCGCGCTGACCCTGAACGGCATCCCGGTGCTGGGGCATATCGGGCTGACGCCGCAGTCGGTGAACCAGCTGGGGGGCTACAAGGTGCAGGGCCGGACGCAGGCGGCGGCGGAGCAGCTCGTGGCGGACGCGCGCGCGCTGGAGGCGGCGGGGGCGTTCGCGCTCGTGCTGGAGTGCGTGCCGCCGGATCTCGGCGAGGCGGTGACGGCGGCGGTGCAGATACCCGTCGTCGGCATCGGGGCCGGGCCGGGGTGCGACGGGCAGATCCTCGTTGCGCATGACCTGCTGGGCCTCTCGCTGGCCCCCCCGCCGAAGTTCGTGAAGCCCTACGCCGCGCTGGCGGACGCGGTGCGCGTGGCGCTGGGGGCGTATAAGATGGATGTGGAGGCGGGGCGGTTCCCGGGGCCGGACCAGTGTTATGCGCAAGGGACTGCTGAACATCCAATATCCAACAGGGAACATCCAATATCCAAGTGAAATGCGCTCTGGGCGGGAATCGGGTAACTAGAAACTAGAAACTAAAAACTAGAAACTAGAAGCTAAAAACTATGCTGCAGAAGAAAGCCACATCGCGCGAGGATATTGTGATCACCGGAATGTCGTGCCGGTTTGCGCAGTCGCCTGACCCTGCGGCGTTCTGGCGCAATATCCTGCAGCGGCGCGCGCTGTTCACGCCGTTGGCGCAGGAGGAGAAGGCGGCGCCGGGGCGGCCGCGGCCGAACGTCTTCGACCGCCCGTTCCCGACGCACGCGGCGCAGCTCCACGACCTCTACGCGTATGACCCGAACGCCCAGCGCTTCCCGCGCGCCATGAGCCCCGGAGAGAACCCGGACGTGTTCTTTATGGTGCAGCTGGTCATTGACGCGCTGCGCGACAGCGGCTGCTCCATCGGCAACCTGCCGACGGACTGCGTGTCGCTCCGCCTGGGCTACGTGCCGCAGTTCAACGGCGCGGTGGTCGGCTGGCTGCAGAACACGCTGTTCCTGGATCAGACGCTGGACATCATCCAGAAGATTTTCCCGCAGGCGGAATCCGACCAGCTGGAGGGCGTGCGCGCGAAACTCGCGGCATCGCTCGCGAAGCCGTCGCCGTATGCGTTCATGTCGGCGTTCGGCTGCTCGATGGCCGCGTGGGTCGCGCACCTGCTGGGGTTCGCCGGGCCGGCGACGGTGCTGGAGGCCGGGGGCGTCTCGGCGCATCAGTCCGTGCAGAGCGCCATGGACGACCTGCTGGCGCGGCGCGCGGACATCGCCGTCGCGGGGGCGCTCCAGCCGCCGCTGAGTTCGCAGATGTTGCAGGGGATGAGCGGCGCGATCACGTTCTCGCGCGGCAAGGGCCTGCACCCGTTCAGCCGCGCGTGCGACGGCACGCTGCCCGGCGAGGGCGGCGCGGTGTTCGTGCTGAAGCGCCTGAAAGACGCGCTCCGCGAGAAGGACCGCATCTATGCCATCATCCGCAGCACGGGCGTTGTGACGGCCTCGCTGGACCCCCCGCGCAAGGTGCCGCCGCCGGCGGAGCGGATGGCGCGGGCCTTCCGCCGCGCCCTGGACGCGGCGGGGCTCGCGCCGGGGACGCTGGCTTACGTCGAGGGGCACGGCTGCGGCGTGCCGTATTTGGACGAGCGCGAGCTGGAGGTGCTGCAGGACGTGCTCGGTGCGCGCACAACGGCGCGGCCGCTCACGGGGCTGGGCGCGGTCAAGGGGAACATCGGCAACACGCTGTGGGCGGCGGGCGCGGCGTCGCTGCTGAAGGCCGCGCTCGCGATTCACCACCGCGTCCTGCCGCCGAACGTCGAGGTCGAGCGCGTGCATGCGCGGCTGACCGCTGCCCAGTCGCCGCTGTACCTGCTGGCGGAGGCGCGGCCGTGGGTGCGCGGGAGCAAGGCCGCGCCGCGCCGCGCGGGGGTGCTGGCGGTGGATTTCACGGGGACGTGCGGCGCGGCCGTCCTGGAAGAGTACACGGGGGGCGAGGCATGAACCGGCGGCATCTCTATGACGCGTTCGACACGGAGCTGTGCCTCATCGGCGCGGCGACGGACGCGGCGCTGCTGGGCGAGGTGAAGCGCGTGCTGAACTTCCTCGAGCACGCGCCGGAGGACGTGCTGCCGGACGTGGCCTACACGTGCGCGTGCAAGGCGCGCGGGCAACCGTCCGTCCTGGCCGTGGTGGCGGCGTCCGCGGACGACCTGCGCGACCGCCTGACGCTGGCGCACGCGAAGCTCTCGGAGAACGCGAAGCGCATCCGCGACAAGAGCGGCACCTACTTTTTCCGCGACCGGCTCTGCCCGCAGGGGCGCGTCGCGTTCCTGTTCCCGGGCGTGATGTCGTTCTACCCGGATATGCTGCGCGACCTCAGCCGCGTGTTCGAGGACTGCCGCAGCGCGTTCGACGAGCTGGAGGAGGCGGCCCAGACGGCGGACGGGTATTTCGTGCCGTCGGACTTCGTGTTCCCGCCGACACCGTCGCACCGCCCGGACATGCTGTCGTTCGCCTCCGACGCGTTCTCCGAGGCGCTCATCACGACGCACGTCGCGAACACCGCGCTCTACCGCATCCTGCACCGCGTGGGCATTGCGCCGGACGGCCTGCTGGGGTTCAGCGGCGGCGACCTCTCGGCGCTGGACGCCGCGGGCGTTTACGGCAACCTCTCGCACCACAAGCGCGTGACGTTCCTGCGCGACGGCTACCAGATGCTCACGCACCTGGAGGACCGCGAGGGCCTGCCCGACTGCGCCATGTTCGCGGTGCAGGACGCCTCGCACGCGCTGCTCGACACGCTGCTCGCGAAGTACCCCGGGCGCATCGTGGTCACGGCGCTGCACAGCCCGCGCCACTGGTCCATCGCGCTCTCGCCGGAGATCGAGCGCAACGTCGTGGCGGACGTCGCGCAGGCCGGCGCGAAGACCGTGCCGATCCCGAAGGTGCCGCCGTTCAACACGCCGTGGTGCGCGAAGGTGCTGCCGACCATCCACCAGTTCCTCACGCACTGGGTGCGGCACGTCCCGAAGATCCCCGTCTATTCGTCCGCCACGGGCGGGCGCATCCCGGCGCGCCCGCGCGACATCCTGCAACTGAGCGTTGACCAGTGGATCGCGCCCATCCGCCTGGAGGAGGTCATCAACCGGATGTACGAGGACGGCTTCCGCATTTTCATCGAGGTCGGCGCGCGCGGCAACCTCACGACCGCCGTCAGCGAGATCCTGAAGAACCAGCCGCACCAGGCGGTCGCGGCCAACCGCATCCACCGCTCCGGCATCACGCAGCTGCACCATGCGCTCGGCATCCTCGCCGCGCAGGGCGTGCGCTTCGACGCGACGCTGCTCTACCGCCACCGCGCGATGCGGATGCTGGACTTCAAGAAGGTGGTGGCCGTCGCCGCGCCCGCCCGTGCGCACGCGCAACGCCTCTGCGCACAGTACGCCGCGATACAGGCGTTTTCGCCGCTGGAGTTCGACCTCGCCGCGCCCGCGCAGGCGAAGGCCCCGGCGGAGGCCGCGCGCAAAAAACCGTCCCGCCTCAGCGACAAGCGGCAGAGCAGCTTCGGCGCGGACTTCCCGCTGCTCATCAACGCCGACGTCCTGAACGAGCAGCCCAGCGTCCTGCTGGAGGTCGCCAAGGCCATCTCGCCGCACGAGTACCCGTTCCTGAAGGACTACGCCATCGGCACGCACCAGCTCTCGCTCTCCGCGCCCTCGCTGACGGGCCTGCCGGTCCTGTCGCTGGCGTCCGGCCTCGAGATCATGGCCGAGGCCGCACGCAAGCTCGTCCCGCGCACACGCGTCGCGCAAGTCGATAACCTCCGCGCGCAACGGTGGATCGGGTTCGAGCGCGGCGCCGTGCGCCTGCTCGTGCGCGCCGAGCGCATCGCCTGGGACGACGCGAGGTACACCGCCGTCAAGGTGCAGCTCCGCGACGACGCGCCCAACAGCGCCTTCACCTGGCCCATCATCGAGGCCACCATCCTGCTGGTCGCCATGAACGCCGCCAGCCAGCCGCCCGCGCAGCCCCCGCCGCTGGAGAACCCGCGCCAGGTCAACTGGTCCGGGCAGGAGATTTACCCCGAGCGCCTCACCCACGGCGGCTCGCTGCGCGCCATCCGCCACGTGGACCTCTGGAGCGAGGAAGGGATCGACTTCGAGATCGAGGTCCCCGACCGCACCGAGGCCGTGCGCTACACACGCATGCCGCTCTTCTCCGTGTGGCCGCAGCTGCTCGACGGCATCGCCGCGAGCTTCACCCTGTGGCGCTCGCACGAGCGGTTCACGGGGGGCGCGGTCTCGCTGCCCTTCCGCGCGCGCCGCATCCTCTTCCACGCGCCCGGCTTCACCGAAAAAGCCCTCCTGCGCGGCTACCTGCGCCTCACGGCCGTCACGCCGCGCTCGCACGTCGCGGACATCCAGGTCTCCGACGGCAACGGCAACCTGCTCATCGAGATCCGCGGCTGGGAGGAGATCTGCGAGCGCGTGCCCACCGAGTACCACCGCTACATCCTGCGCCCCTCCGAACGCTTCCTCTCGGGCGAGCTGCCGCAGGACGCGCTCGGCAACCCCGACGCGCCCGTCACCACCGCCGTCATCACGGACGTGCCCTTCAAGACGCTCGAGAACAACCAGGAGATCTGGCTCAAAGCCCTCGCGCACGTCCTGCTGACCCCGAAAGAATGCGGCGAGTGGCTGGACATGCAAGGCACCGCAAGCCGCCGCGCCGAATGGCTCTTCGGCCGCGCCGCCGCCAAAGAGGCCGTGCGCCGCTACCTCCTGAAAAAAGACCCGCAGTCACGCTGGGCCTCCGCCGACATCGAGATCTGGGCCGACGACGCCGGCAAGCCCCACCCCGTCGGCCCCTGGGCGGAAGCGCTCAAGGCCGCGGACCTCGACATCTCCATCGCCCACACCTCCAAGCTCATCGTCGCCGCCGCCGCCGCCAACGCGCGCATCGGCATCGACATCGAGTCCGTCGGGCGCGACCTCTCGGAAGACTTCACCAACGGCGTCTTCACCCCCGAAGAGATGGAGCTCGCCGCCCAGGCCGGCGAAGGCCCCGCCGGGATGCTCAAATTCTGGTGCGCCAAAGAGGCCATCTCCAAAGCCCTCGGCACCGGCATCCGCTACAGCCCCCGCGACCTGCACATCGTCTCCGCCGACCTCGCCCGCGGCCACGTCCAGATCCGCCTCCTCGGGCAATGGCTCGACGCCTTCAAGCAGTTCAAAGGCCGCGAGAACACCGTCCGCACCTCCATCCACGCCGGCCACGCCCTCGCCTCCTGCATTTTCTCAAACACCCTATTCGGAGACTGACCCATGCTCTACCAGCCCACCCAAGACCACATCAGCCCCCTGCGCAAACTCCGCCGCGCCCTCAACGC
The DNA here is from genome assembly GCA_009778475.1 of Kiritimatiellota bacterium. GTDB lineage: Bacteria > Verrucomicrobiota > Kiritimatiellia > RFP12 > UBA1067 > WRJS01. The sequence continues at coordinate 50,889 of WRJS01000009.1, forward strand.
CCTCGGCAAGACCCACGCCTGCTGCGTCTGCGGCAACACCTTCTTCCGCTTCTCCAAATACCGCGGCGGCGAAAAGGCCGTCTCCGCCTACCTGCACAACGTCTCATGGGTCAGCAGCGCCTTCGACACCTTCTGGTGCCCCTTCTGCCGCAGCCACGACCGCGAGCGCCACCTCATCCTCTACCTCGACGCGCTCGGCCTGTGGCCCACCTTCGAGGGCGCCGCCGTCCTGCACGTCGCCCCCGAGAAGCAGCTCGCCTTCCGCATCGCCGCCCGCAACCCCGCCCGCTACGTCAAGGGCGACATCACCCCCGCCCGCGCCGACATCGAGAGGCTCGACGTCACCGCCATCGCCTACCCCGACGCCGCCTTCGACCTCATCATCTGCAACCACGTCCTCGAGCACGTCCCCGACGACGCCCTCGCCCTGCGCGAGCTCCGGCGCGTGCTCAAGCCCGGCGCCCTCGCCATCCTCCAGACCCCCTACGCCGCCGGGCTCGAGAAGACCCTCGAGGACCAGCCCGAGGTCACCACCCCCGGGCAGCACCGCGAGTTCTACGGCCAGGAGGACCACGTCCGCCTCTACGGCCGCGACATCTTCGAGCGCATCTGCGCCGCCGGGTTCGCCCCCGAGATGAAGAAACACGCCGACTGCCTCAGCGGCACCGACCCCCACCGCTACGGCGTCAACCCCCTCGAACCCCTCTTCCTCTTCCGCCGCGCGTGACGGAAAACAGCTGTTAGAGTATTTCGAGTTGACATTGTCACAGGCATCTGTGAAAACGCCGAACCTGTTGTGATATGGAGGGCGAGACAGGGGTCCCAGTTGGAGGGCGAGCGTCCCCGCGAGCCGCCGCAATGTGTCTAACGGCTCCCCCGGGGGGGCGCCCCCCCCCCTGCCATCCGTATTTTTTCAGACACC
>WRJS01000010.1 GCA_009778475.1 Kiritimatiellota bacterium
ACCCCTGGGGGGGTGGGGTTTTTGGTGTCCCCCCGCCGCCCGCCGGTTCCGCTTACGCTCCACCGACGGTTACTCACGTTTAGCACCTGCGGTGCTATGTGACAACATGAGGCTAAACTACTCTATCTCACACAAAGGCACAAAGGATTTTTTTTGCAAATACCTTTTACCTATTACATATTACTTATCACCTATTACCTATTCCGTGAGCCACTTCCAGTCGCGGATGACCCAGCGGCCGGTCCAGGCGTCGCGGATGACGGTGACGAGGGCGCGCTGGTCGGCAAGCACGATGGGTTTCGCGGGCGTGGAGGAGCGCGAGAGGGTCTGCGCGGCGACGATGAGCATATAGACGTTCTGGCGGAAGGAGACTTTGTCAATCAGGCCGCGCACGATGTCCTCCATGTAGTCATGCCTCGGGTGGAAGTTCTCCCTGAGACGCTCGTCCAGTTCAATCCGCGCGAGGTCGAGCGCGTTCTTCAGGTCGAGCAGATCTTCGCTGACCGTGCCTTCGAAGATGTTGGAGGAGAGCAGGCCGGGCATCATGTCTGCAAACGTGTGCCAGCCCATGGTGAAGGGCGCGGTGAGCACGGCATCGGCGTAAAACTTCGCCATGTCGTCCATATCCACGCTTTCTTTGAGCGGGATGCGCGTGGGGGAGGTCTCGGCGTCCAGCACGTTCGTCCAGCCGATATGGATGTCGGAGAAGAGGGTGAGGATGGTCTGGGGCATCTGGGTGTTGGCCTGCACGAGGCCGTATTTTGGGCTGTTGGTGGGCGCGACGGCGAAGAGGTCGAGCAGGGCGGCGCCGGAGCGGGTGGTGAAGGTGGCGGTGTCGTAGGCGAGGCGGGCGTTGCGGTCGCGGTCGGAGGCGGTGATGTCGAGGGCGCCGTCTTCGCCATAGACGCGGGGGCTTCGGTAGGGGTAGTGGACGTGGCCGATCTCGCCGATGGAGCGGAAGGGGGTGCCGATCTGGATGAAGGGGAGTTCTTTGACGGCCCAGCTGTACTCCATGTCGGGGGTGTCGTCGGGGACGCCGTAGCGCATGACGTCGCGGGGGGAGACGAGGGCGGGGGGGGCGTCGCCGGTGCCGCCGCCGTCATCGCCGTCGCCGCCATCGCCGGGGTCGGCGGGGGGCATGTCGAAGGTCTGGCGGCGTTCCCATTGATGCCACCATGCGTTGTGGCGGGGTTCGGGGACGGTGCAGTAGCCGGTGGCGTTCCACCACATGGGGAGGAACTCGAGGTTTGCGCGGTCGAGGCTGAGCAGGGCCTCGTCCACGATGACGCCGGCCTCGTCGCCGCCGTCGAGATAGACGTGGCCGACCCTCTCGTTGCCGAAGTGCCGGTCGCGCACGTCGCCTTCGATGGCGACGGCTGGGTTGACCCATACGCGGCATTGCTCGCCGTCGCGGGTGTCGCCGATGGCGAGCCAGATGTAGTTTGTTTTTGCCTCCCCGGTTTCTTTTCCCTCTTCATCCTGTACGTTCACAATCTCGTGGTTCTCGAAGCACTGGTACATCTTGGGGTAAACGGTCCAATAGACGCCGTAGGTGTCGCCGTTGTCGCCGAAGCGCGCGTCGGTGCTGTCGGCCCATTCGTTGCTGTCGCCGGGGCCGGGGAGCTGGATGTAGTTGTAGTCGCGCTTGCCGCCGAAGCGGCCGGGGACGGTGTGTGAGCGGAGGATGCGGTTGATGCTGCCGAGGTTCTCGTTGAAGTAGTTGAGGAAGTAGTCGGCCCAGTCGTCCCAGCCGTCGCTGCCGGGATACACCAGAAGGAACCGCTCGAGGGCATCGAGGTCTGACATGGAGAGGAGGGGCTGGAAGAGGGTGTCGAGCTGCTCGTAGAGCTTCGCGTCCCACGGGAGGGCACGGAGGGGGGCTTCGTCGAAGGTGACGAAGAGGGCGCCGTCGGGGGTGTTGCCAAACGTGCCGTCGGGGGGGAAGACGGGGGAGACCTGGGTGCTGGCGATCTTCGCGGTGGTGCCGTCGGGCGTGAGCATTTCGAGGGCGGTTGCCGCGTTGGTGGAGAGGATGTCCCAGAAGACGTTGGTGTAAACGACCTCCACCCAGTAGTTGGTGTAGGTCTGGGTGATGATGTCGAGCTCCTCGCGCCAGTAGAAGTAGGAGCCGGTTTCGAGGCGCGGGGGGCTTTCGGCGACGATGAGGGTGAGGTAGTCGTCGCCGTAGTCCATGGCGAGGGAGACGAGGGAACGCCGGGAAGCGTAGTCGGCCTGGTCGAAGCGGATATTGCCGATGGCGGTGTCGGCGCTGATGAGCTGGGTGTTGAGGCGGCCGAGGGCGTTATTCCACGCGAGGGTCGGCGGGGCGGGGTCGGGCGCGAGGACGTTGTCTGAGACGCCGACGAAGCGGTTGGTGGTGAGGGGGGGCGGGTTTTCGGGGTCGAAGGCGTCGGGGTCGAACCCGTCGGGGAGGGGCACCCAGGCGAGGTAGAAGTTGGTGTAGATGGCGTCTTGCACATAGACCCCGCTCGCGTTGGTGTAGGTCTCGGGGTAGAAGGCCTGATAGATGGAGGTGCCTTTGATGAGGGACTCGACGGTGAGGTTGGTGTCGCCGGAATTGGCGTCCAGCATTTGCAGCCATGAGGCGTGGCCGGTCATGTTCAGGGTGAACCAGAGGTCTTTGTCGTCGGTGATGGTGCGCCAGAGGGGGTGGAAGTCGTAGCGCCAGTCCCAAGAGAGGTTGGCGTGCTGGTAGATGGCGATGCCGTTGGTGAGGGCGTAGCGGTTGATGTAGGGGTCGGACGGGGGGTCGTAGTAACTGGGGATGGGGTATTGGAAACGTTCGCGGTAGCCCTGGGACCACTGCCTGAAGAGGATCTGCATGAGGGTGAGGTTGTTGGTGCGGCCGGCGTTCATCCAGTCGTAGAGGTCGGACAGCTCGTCCGCGGTCCATGGGCGGTTGGTGGTGGTGGAGGCCTGCTGCGCGTTGGTGACGACGCCGACGTAGCACCAGGTTTCCGGGGGCGGCTCGTCCGGCGCGAAGGGGTACCAGAGCTCGATGGCGGCGGCGTAGTGGTTGGAGAGCGTCGTGTCGGCGGGGATCACAATGTCGTAGTAGGTGTAGTCTTTGGGGGCGTCGGGGTGCTGGTTGCCGGTGTCGCCGTCGAAGATGTTGAAGACGTGAACCTTGTTGATGAGCGGCACGGGCTTGACGGCGTAGTCGGCGCGGCTGTAGCAGTAGATGTCCGGCTCGGGGTTGTCGGCGGTGGGGAACTCGGAGACCTTGGGGACGAGGTCGGCGTCGATCTGGTTGGCGATGGCCCATGCGAACGCGGAGAAGTTCTCGATGCGGTGGACACTCTCGCCCGATTCCTCGTGCAGAAGCATCCCGAGGTAGAAGGTCACGGGGTCGAGCCAGTATTCGCGGAAGGCGGCGGCGTTGTACCATGGGGTGGCGGCGAGGTCGATGCTGCCGAGGTTGCCGGACGCGTCGCGGGTCAGGCAGAAGTTGGTGATGCCGTTGATGCCGAATTTCTGATAGCTGGCGTTCTCGCGGTAGGGCATGATGTACGAGCGGCCCTCGTTGCCCGTCTGGTGGTAGCTGTAGGGGGTGTTCAGGTCAACGGCAGCCCATGCGTCGAAGCTGTGGCGGCCGAGCGTGGGGCTGGTCTCGAAGCAGTCGTAATGCAGGGGGTAGATGTCCGGGCAGGGGTCGAAGGAGAGGAACCCGAAGGGGGCCTGCGCCAAGTCCCTCGGGTCAAACAGGTCCGTCACGTTCGTGAAGCAGGTGTCGGCCACGTTGCTGAGCCAGTTGGTGACGTCCGGCTGGCTGAAGCAGAGCGGGGTGCGTTTCTCGACCGTCGGGCCGCTGGCGAAATAGTTCGCGTCGAAGAGGCTGGAGCAGTTGAACACCGCGAAAGCGATGCGCGACTTGTTCGCCAGCAGCTTGAGGCTGGTGTTGCCGTTGGGAACAGGGTCGATCTCGTGCCAGCCGCTGCGGAGCGGCCTCTCCGCGCCCTGCTCCAGCAGGTGGGCGATGTTGTTCGTGAGGATGGACGGCAGCTGGCGCAGGACCTGCGGGGTGATGAGGTTGACGTGCGCGTCGGGGGTGTCGAGCAGCGTGGGGGAGGTCAGCACGTCCTCCGCCTGATAGTCAACGCGCGTGATGTCAAAGCCGTTGGTCTCGCTGTAGGCGTCCGTGAACCACAGCCCGATCGGCGCGAGGCGGTGCTGGTTGAGCTTGTTGTCGAATGCGTCGAAAGCGGCGGACTCCTCCTGCATGAAGTCGCCCGTGTAGTTGGGGTACGTCATGGACTCGCCGACGAAGCGCATGGCCAGGAAGACCGCCTCGTCGAGCTGGTTGCGCGCGGTGGCGCGGTGCTGGTTGCTCGCGCCGGTCTGGCTGTGGATACGCGAGGACACGAAGAAGCCGATGATCATCACGCTCAGCACGGTCAGGATGCCGAGCGTCACGATCAGCGTCGCGCCGCGTCTGCGGCGGCGGTATAGGGAAGACGGCGCACGGCGTTTGCGTTGCGCCCCGGACAGGCTGAGGATCGCCGCCACGACGCCGAGTATCCTGCGCACGAGGTTCACGCCCCGCAAGGTTTTCTGCCGCGCGGCCCTCGTCCCGGTTTTGGGCGTTGCGGGCGAAAGGTTTTCCGCCTGCATGTCTTCGTTAGGTGGCTTCATAACCACACCCCTCCTTCCTTTGGGTTGGCAAACGCAGGGCGCTGCCCTACGAAACGAATCAGCCCTGAAAGGGCGGCAATCAATAGCGTAGGGCAACGCCCTACGGAAAGGCGCGTGAAAGCGTTCAAGGCTGTAGGCCTTGCATCAGCAGGGCAACGCCCTGCAATCAATAGCGTAGGGCAACGCCCTACGGAAAGGCGCGTGAAAGCGTTCAAGGCTGTAGGCCTTGCATCATGATGGTAGGCCTTCAGCCTACAGGTATTTGTTGCCGCCAACGTAGGGCGTTGCCCTACGCTAGTGATATAGCCCCTTCGGGGCAGGGACGGATACGCCTCGCCAACGCGCCCGGACGCAGGGCGCTGTCCTACGCTGTTGATTATCGGGCTTTCAGCCCTCGGCGACGTGCGGCGTTTTCTTAGCCCTGAAAGGGCGGCAATCAATAGCGTAGGGCAACGCCCTACGGAAAGGCGCATGGAAGCGTTCAAGGCTGTAGGCCTTGCATCAGCAGGGCAACGCCCTGCAATCAATAGCGTAGGGCAACGCCCTACGGAAAGGCGCGTGGAAGCGTTCAAGGCTGTAGGCCTTGCATCAGCAGGGCAACGCCCTGCAATCATTAGCGTAGGGCAACGCCCTACGGAAAGGCGCATGGAAGCGTCCAAGGCTGTAGGCCTTGCATCAGCAGGGGCAAGCCCCTGCGCCAAAAGCGGTGGCAAGCCGCTGCACTCCACACGGTGCGGAGTTCCTGCATGAAACCATTTCATAGCCGCGCCCCTCCTTTCGCCGGATAGGCGATGCGTTTGGAGAAGGGCGTGCCGAGGTGCTCGAGCCGCATCCGCTCGTCCGTCTGCGACGCGCTCGGCGAGGGTTGCTGATGGAGCGCGATCCAGTCCTGCTCGCTGTACAGCATGAGCGCGACGTCCAAAAAGTCCGGCACGGCATACGCCTCGAACTGGTAGGTGCCGACCAGCGGCATCGCGGACGCATCATAAGGGCTGTCCTTCAGCATGTCGGGCGTGATGGTGGCCACGATCGCGAACTCGCACCGTTCCGCCAGCAGGCTGTGCAGGCCTTCGGTCGGGGGGGGATTTTTGATGGGGTCGGCAAACCAATCATAGATGCCCACAATCGCGCCATCCAGCTTGCCGAGCTCCTTTTCCAGAAGGTCGCCCAGCGTCTCGGTGGCATCCTCATCCCACGCGCGGAAGAGCGGGTAGGCGTGGCGCGAGAGGCAGTCCTTGTACAGCACATAAAACACCGCGTCCAGCGAGAGGCGTTGCGTGGGGTCGCCCGTCGCGAGGGGCGTCCTGGGCGACGCATGGCGCGCGAAGTACAGCGCAAGGTGCGGCGTGCCCGCCGCGTTGGCGAGCGCGTTCGTGTCGCAATCCACCACGAACGTCGGCTTGTCGTTCTGCCCCCGCACGTTCCAGTTGTCCGCGACGGCCTGGTAGAAATCATTCGCGAGGATGTCCGTCACCGTGTCGCCGCGCGCCTGCAGCTGGGCGGCGGACTGGTCGGGCGACCAGAGGCGGTTCGCGGAGCGCAGGATGGTCAGCAGCATCACGAAAATCAGGATGAACAGCGCGAGCGCGGTGATCAGCTCGATCATCGTCAGGCCCGCGCGGCGCAAGGTGGTGCGGGCCGTATGCGCCCCTTTAGGGGTATTTCTGCCCGCATGACCCGCTGGCTGACCCGCTGGCTGAACACGGGCAGGAATTTCCCCATAAGGGGCGCATATACCCCTAAAGGGGCGCATACGGCCCGTGCCACCTTGGATGCCCGTGCCACCTTGGAACAGTCTCATGGCTCACCTCCTTCGCCTGATGATGCCTCGTCAGTCCACGGCCGCGGGGGGTCGAACGGCGACTGCATCCCGCCGACGTTCGAGAGGATTACCGTGAAGATGCGCGGGTCGCTCGACCCCACCTTGCCGTCGGGGTAGATGACGAGCGTGATCTGCTTGACGCTGTACGTGCCGGCGATGGGCGAGTAGTAGCGGTAGTCGAACGCTTCGCGGATGTTCAGGTAATAGAGCGGGTTCCAGTTCACAAGGGAGATGTGCTCGGGATGATACGCCGTGACAAGGTTCAGCGCATCCCAACTGAAATCCCCCGTCTCGTAAAGCAGCGGTATGTCGTTGGTGGTCATGTTCGCGACGGGCGGGAACAGGAGGTAGCCGTCAGGGTGCCAGAGCGCGTTTGGGAGCGCCTCAGGCAATTGCGGGCGCTGGCCCTGCCCCCCCTGCTCCCACAGATCGTTCCACACGGCACTGGGGGGGGCAGCATGCTTAAACCCGTTCGTGCGGGCCTCGTCGATGAAAACCTCGTTCACGGCGCGGAGGGTCTCGAAGACGGCATCCGCCATCACCGCGCAGCGGCGGTCGTTCTCGGTCTCGCGCGAGGTCTCCAGCGCGAGGCGCCCGAGGCCGAACAGCCCCACCAGCCCCAGGCCGATCGCCAGCAACGCGAGCGCGGTCTCGACGAGGGTGAAAGCGGAGGGGGCGGAGAGAGAAGTGCGGAGGGAGAAGTTCGAAGTTCGGAGTGCGGGGTGCGGGGTATTTTCGCGCAGAGACGCAGAGGCGCGGAGGGAGAAGTTCGGAGTTCGGAGTGCGGAGTGCGGGGTATTTTCGCGCAGAGACGCAGAGGCGCGGGGGGAGTGCGGAGTGCGGGGTGCGGAGTGCGGGGTGCGGGATGCGGGGTATTTTCGCGCAGAGACGCAGAGGCGCGGGGTGTGGGGTGCGGTGTGCGGTGTGCGGGGTTTCCCTAGCCCTGAAAGGGCGGCAATCAATAGCGCAGGGCAACGCCCTGCGAAACGGCGCACAAAGGATTTCAAGGCTGAAGGCCTTGCATCATGATGGTAGGCCTTCAGCCTACAGATATTTGTTGCCGCCAACGTAGGGCGCTGCCCTACGCTAGTGATATAGCCCCTTCGGGGCAGAGACGGGTGCCCGGGCGTAGGACGTTGCCCTACGCTATTGATATAGCCCCTTCGGGGCAGAGACGGGTGCCCGGGCGTAGGACGTTGCCCTACACTAGTGATATAGCCCCTTCGGGGCAGAGACGGGTGCCCGAACGTAGGGCGTTGCCCTACGCTGTTGATTATCGGGCTTTCAGCCCTCGGCGACGTGCAGCATTCCCCTGCGCCTCTGTGTCTCTGCGAGAAAATTTTCATGTCATTGTCCTGATTGTAAATATTTAGCATCGATCGTCGTGGCCATCCCCGTCGCGAGATTCACGCGAAGGACCCGCCTAAGGGGGCGGGACGTGTCGTTTGGACGCGTGAACCGCTTGCGGGAGGAGATGACGATGTTGTGCTCCGATCTGTCGCTCCAGCCCCACACGCTCCCGTCCGGGCAGAAGATGATGAGCCCGCCGCGCGAGGACGGGTCGAAGCCAGAGGTGTTTATCGCGGAGGTTTCCGTCTCTTTCACGTACCCCAGCTCGACGTGCCCCGTGAGCCGCTGCAACGGCATCGGGAAGAATTGCTTGCTGAAAACCGATTCCTCGTCCATGATGTCGCCCGCGCCGAGGCAATCGTAGCTCGCGCACTGCTCCAGCATCTCGGTGATGATGGCGCGGTCGGTGTCGTTCGTGCAGACGAACAGCTGGTATCCCGAGCCCTGCTTGGTGGAGTCGGGGGACAGTTGGGCCGTCTCGTAGAAAAACTTCACGTAGGTGCTCTGCGCCTTGGCGGTGGCGCGGGCCTTCAGCAGCCCGGCCTCAAGGGTGCGCGCCGTGCCGTCGAGCGCCTGGATCACCGCCCACGAGGTGTACGAGCCGAGGATGACGGTCAGCGCGATGCTGATAATCGTCAGCACCGCGAGCAGCTCGAAGATGGTGAAGCCGAGGGAGAAGGGTGGAGGGTGGAGGGTGGAGGGTGGAGTGCCGCCGAGTGCCGTCGCGTGCCGTCGAATGCCGCCGGGGTCGATACGTATCGATTCAAATCGATTGGGTAGGCCTGTCCTGTTCATTTTCATTGCGCAACGACCCCCGCGCTGTAGATGTAGTTGGTGCTGCGGCTGCCGCGCTCCCCGAGCGAGAACGCGAACGCCGTCACGTTCGAGACGGAGACCTCGTAGACCCGCGCGCCGTTCTGGGTGATTTCAAACGTGAACCGTGTGCGCGGGTTCAGCCCCATGATCAGGCGGTACGGCTCGTCCCACGGGTCTACGAAATCCACGTTGTCGAAATCCATCATGCTTGACGCAAGCCGCCCCCTCGGCGCGGTCTCCGGCCACAGCATATCGAGGAATGAAATCATCTTGGGGTTCAGCGGGTTGCGGGCGTAGCCGCTAGAGCCGTTGTGTTTCCCGACCGTGCAGAAGGCCTGGAACACCTCGTTGGTGTTCAGGTGCAGCAGGTCGGACGCGGTGCCGCCGCCTTTGGCGTTGATGCGCTGCGTGAACGATGCCGGTCCCACGACGATCGCGCCGTACATCTGACCGCCGGCGGTCGGGTGGGGCTTGACCGAGCTCTCCGTGTCATAGACGACCTCCCCGGGCCAGAAGCCGTATTCGGCTTTGTAGCGTATCGCGGCCTGCGCGAGGGCGGTGGCCTCGACCTTCGCCTGCTTGCGGTACACGGCGACGCGGCTCTGCTTGATGATGGGCATGACAATCGCCAACAGCATGGACAGCACCCCGACGACGACGATGAGCTCTAACATCGTGAAACCCTGCGAGAAGTGTGGGGTGGCGAGTTCGGAGTGGCGAGCGCCGTCGATTACCGTCGATTGCCGTCGATTGCAATCGGGCTCGACCCGGCTTGATTCGAATCGACGCTCGTCAACAGGCGTCCTCATCTCTATACCCTGCGCTCTCATTCTAAAAACTCCATCTCCGCTCTCCCCGCACGCCTCACTGCGATTGCGCTGGCCTCTGGAAATTAAAGGCGTCCCAACTGCCCAGGCGCATGTCACCGGCTGGCTGCGGTGTCCCGCCCTGCGCGGTCTGCGCGGAACGCAGGCCGGGGACAACCGTCCAGACGGCGACGTTGGCGACAATGTTGGTGGCCTCAGAGCCCGGCGCCTTATCGTCCGCGGGGACGTATATCTGGTGGTTGCCGCTGGTGTCGAAGAGGACCATGAAACGCCTCGACGTGTCCTCTGAGTTGGTCGGCTTGAAGGGGTTGCGCGGCGCGTGATCATGACTGTCCTCGAACTGCGTGAACTCGATGAAGGGGATGCCGTCCGGATTGAAGTCGTGGAACAGGGTGTCGTTGCCGCCCTTTGACACACCCTGCAACGCATCGGCGATTTCGCGGGTGATCTCGAAGCCCGCGTCCTCGCCGTCCTCGCTGTCGAAGAACGTGATGCTGGGGTTGTTCGTCTGCGCTGGCCACACGCCGTAGTGGGCGTAGTATTGCTCGAAGGCGGCCTGTATCTGCTTGAGCTCGGAATAGGCGATGGTGTAGCGGCTGAATTTGCGCGCGCGCTCGAGCGCGCCGTAGAGCAGGCCCAGCAGCACCGCGATGATGCCGATGACGATCAGCATCTCGATGAGGGTGAAGGCGCGGGAGAAGTTCGGAGTGCGGAGTGCCGAGGGGAAAGTTCGGAGTGCGGAGTGCGGAGTGCGGAGTGCGGAGTGCGGTGGGGGAAGTGCGGAGTGTGGGTTGTTTTCGCGCAGAGACGCAAAGGCGCGGGGGCAACGCCGTACGAAACGCATCAGCCCTGAAAGGGCGGCAAGCAATAGCGTAGGGCAACGCCCTACGAAACGCATCAGCCCTGAAAGGGCGGCAAGCAATAGCGCAGGGCATCGCCCTACGAAACGGCGCACAAAAGATTTCAAGGCTGTAGGCCTTGCATCATGATGGTAGGCTTTCAGCCTACAAATTCTATCCGGCCTAAACGTAGGGCGTTGCCCTACGCTATTGATATAGCCCCTTCGGGGCAGGGAACATGCCCTAAACGCAGGGCATCGCCCTACGAAACGCATCAGCCCTGAAAGGGCGGCAAGCAATAACGTAGGGCAACGCCCTACGAAACGCATCAGCCCTGAAAGGGTGGCAAGCAATAGCGTAGGGCAGCGCCCTACGAAACGGCGTACAAAAGATTTCAAGGCTGTAGGCCTTGCATCATGATGGTAGTCAACACGCTTGGGAAAACTTTCAGTGCCCAAAGTAAACATCGTCGTTCCTCGTTTTTTCATCTTTGTCACCTTTCTCGGGACTCTTGCCATTCGGGCCGCATGAGAGCAGCAGGTAGGTGATCCGCGGGTTGGAGATGGTGTCGTCCGGGTCTTCGTCGGCGGGGATATAGAGGTAGGGCGTCCCCCACGGGTCAATGTGGCTGGGGGTTCCGGCGACAAACTCGCTGAAAAACTTTTCGCCGAGGATTGTGCCGTCTTCGCCGTACAGGTGCACGCAGGCGTTGCTCACGACATTCTCCAGGTTACGGATGGTGCCGGAGGTGCCGGCCTTATCGCAGAGGCGGCTCGTGTCATTCCGTTCGGGGTGGCGCCTCATGTCGAAGCACGGGTACTCGCCGAACTGGGCGTGCCATGCGTCGATCGCCGTGTGCCAGTAGGCGAGCTCGGCCTGCGCACGGCGGATCTTGGAGATGTGGTTGACGTGCTGCGCGAGCCCCAGCACCATCGCAAACAGGATGGCCGCGATGGCCACCGTCAGGGTCAGCTCCAGCAGGGACATCCCGCGCTGGCGCGAATGTCCAATACTCAGCAGGGAATATCCAATATCCAGATGAAATGCGCTCCCGGAGGCAAGGCGGGGCTTGCCTCTACTTGGACATTGGATATTCCTTGTTGGATATTGGATATTCATTCTCACACTTATTCCTCCATGCGCCCTGCGACGCGAAGGACTTCCTCGACGGACGTGCGGCCTTCGATCACGCGCAGCCAGCCGTCCTGGCGCAGGGTGATCAGGCCCTCCTTGACCGCGAGCTCCTTGATGATGTTGGCCGGCTCGCGCGCCACGACCATCGCCCGCAGCGGGTCGGTCATGATCATGGTCTCGTTGATCGCGCTGCGGCCGCGGTAGCCCGTGAAGCCGCAGGCGGGGCACCCGTGCCCGATGATGAACTGGGCGTTGCCGATGAGGTCGGGGTAGAAATGGGTCATCTCGTTGCGCAGGGACTCGGGCGGCGTGTACGCGTCCCGGCAGTTGCGGCAGACGCTGCGCACGAGGCGCTGGGCGACGATGCCCTCGACGCAGGAGGCGATGAGGTACGGCTCGACACCCATGTCGATGAGGCGGGTGACGGCGCTGGGCGCGTCGTTGGTGTGCAGGGTGCTGAGCACCAAGTGGCCGGTGAGGGACGAGCGGATGGCGATGTCGGCGGTCTCGGAGTCGCGGATTTCGCCGATGAGGATCACGTCCGGGTCATGGCGCAGGATGGAGCGCAAGACGGAGGCGAACGTGAGGCCGATCTTGCTGTGCACCTGCACCTGGTTGATGCCGCCCATCTGGTATTCGACAGGGTCTTCCACCGTGATGATCTTGGTGTCGATTTTGTTCAGGCGCGAGAGCAGCGCATAGAGCGTGGTGGTCTTGCCCGAGCCCGTCGGGCCGGTCATGAGGATGACGCCGTGGGGCAGCTCGGTGAGCTTGGCGATCTTCGGCATCTGGTACTTGGAGAGGCCGAGCTTGTCGAGGTCGATCTGCGTGGTGCCGCGGTTGAGGATACGCAAGCAGCAGGTCTCGCCCCAGCCGGTGGGCAGGACGGAGACGCGCAGGTCGTAGTCGTGGTTCAGGCAGTTGACCTTGATGCGGCCGTCGTGGGGCTTGCGGTGCTCGGCGATGTCCATGTTGGCCATGATCTTGACGGACGAGCTGACGGCGTTGCGCAGACGCTCCACGCCCTTGGGCAAGGGGATCTCCTGCAACAGGCCGTCGATGCGGTAGCGCAGGCGCAGGGTCTCCTCGAACGGCTCGATGTGGATGTCCGTGCAGTCCATACGGATGGCCTCGGCGATGATGAGGTTGATGAACCGCACCATGCCGGTCTCCTGTGTGCGCGCGGCGATGTCCGTGTCTTCCTTGAAATCCTCGCCGATGCCCATGGCCTCGGCCTCGGCGATGAGCTGGTCGATGGTCTCCGCGCCCAGGCCGTAGAAGTGCGTGAGGGACATGGACACGTCGCTCTCCGGGCAGAGCACGAAGTCGATGCCCGCGTCCAGCACCATGCGCAGGCCGTCCGCGATGGCCAGCGTCGGCACGCGGCTCGTGGCCAGCAGCAGCACGCCGCCTTGGAACGTCAGCGGCACGATGCGGTGGCGCAGGGCGACCTTGGCCGTGACCTTCTCGATGGCCTCCTGATCGATCTTGAAATCCCCGATGGGATGGAACGGGATGTGGCTGATGTCGCCCAGGATTTTCAGCAGGTCAGCCTCGTTGACGATGCCCTCCGCAATCATCAGCTGATCGACCCCCTGCTGGGTCAGCGCCGCACGGCCCTGCAAGTCCCCGAGCTTCTCGAGCGTCAGCATGTTGCGGTCAACAAGGGTCTGGGTCATCTCGACGATCATTTCGTCGGAATAGTATCGTATCTCTTCTTGGAAATTCATAACGTCTTTGTCGCGGCCTGCGCCACCTACATTCCTAATTCCTAACTCCTAATTCCTAATTTCCCGCAAGGGGTCAGCCCTGGGGGGCGGCGGTCTGCTCGGGCTCGGGCGGCAGCTCAATGGACTTGCCGACGAGGATTTTCTCCTCGGTGCCGTCGGGATAGCGCACCAGCGCCTCCTTCATGTCCGCGCTGAGAATCTCGATGCCGTGTATCGTCTTGCCGGGCGCGTAGAAGTCGGTCAAGTTGTTGGACGAGTCCGAGAACATCGCGACCCGCGACCCGTCCGTGCGCTTGACGAATCCCTGGAAGGAAATCTTAGGCGTAATCATCTTGGGTTCGCCCGGCCCGCCGGCCCCGCCCGCGCCCGCGCCGGGCCTGACGCCGGGGCCGCCCGGTCCACCCCTGCCGCCGCCTTGGGCGACCGCCCCGCCAGCCCTGGCGTCCCGCCATTCCGCCAGCTGAGCGCGCGTCACCTGATTCGTGAGGATGTCCTCCATCAGCGGGAGGAACGGGTCAAGCGGGACGGTGAGGTCGTCGCCGGCCAGCTGGCGGGCGACGTAATCCAAGATGCCGATGTCCACCTGCTCGGGCGGCGGCGGCAGCTTGCCCTCGCCCTCCTTGATCGGTTCGGGCGGCGTCATGTACAGGTAGCCGCACCAGAGAAGGGTGGCGGCAAAGAACAGCGCGGCAACCGCACAGAACGCTTTCGCGTTCAGATGCATGATCCATTTCCAGACTTGCTTCATGGTTCAGTCTCCTTTGTTAAGCGACGGGTTTCGCGTCCTTTCGGGGTTCGGGCGCTAACTCGACCGCGCCGCCGATGGGGATTTTCCCGACAGAGCCGTCGGGATAGCGCACCTGCGCCTCCTTCATGTCCGCGCCTAAAATCTCGATGCCGTGTATCATCTTGCCGGGCGCGTAGAACACGCTCGAGCTGTCGGACGAGTCCGCGAACAGCGCGACGCTGCTCCCGTCCGAACGCCTGACGAAGCCGAGGAACGAGATGCGCGGCGCAATCATATCGGGCGCGCTGCCGGGCGCCGGGCTGTCGCCCACACCTGCGGGCGGCGGCTTGCCCTCCAGATTGCCAAGCGTGCTGACGCCCCCCCCGGGGTTGCTCTTCGCGATTGCGATTTGATTCAGCACGTCCTTCAACGCGTCCGGCGACAGCTTGTCCAACGGCGGATAGACGAACGGGTTCAGCGGGACAACGGCACCATCGCCGGCTGCTTGGTCGGACACAAAGTCAAGGATGCCGATGACCCACGGCTCGGGCGCGGGCGGCAGCTGGCCGACCCCCTCCTTGATCGGCTCGGGCGGCGTCATGTACAGGTAGCCGCACCAGAGCGTGGTGGCCGCGAAGAACAGCGCGGCAACCGCGCAGAACGCTTTCGCATTCAAATGCATAATCCATTTCCAGACTTGCTTCATAATCATCTCCCCCCTCGTTTTTAATGAATCTTTGTGATGTATTTCACAATTTAGAATAAACGTAGTGTATCAGATTCTATTGCCAATGGGAAGGCCCTTTTTCAGAAATTAGGAATTTAAAATTAGGAATTAGGAATCGATAGGCTCATTTAGAAATGAAATGAAAGGTCTCACACAGAGGCACAGCGATTCACAGCGAGGTCATACGGAGATTTTTCAGTTCATTCCTAATTCCTAATTTCTAATTCCTAATTAATTCCCGTCCGCCTTCAGCAGGGCGCGCACGAAGGGGTCTTTCGTCTCTACCTCGTCGAGGGTCAGGCCGTCGAGCTCATGCGGGAAGACAATCCAATCCTCGGTCTGGCGGACGTGGAAATCGGGCCTGATGTCGGTCTTGTTCTGCGACGGCTTCCAATAGACGGTGGCCAGACGCACGTCCACGTTGAAGGGCGCGAGACGTTCCAGCACCGCGCGCGCGGTGCCGCCGCTGTCGAACACGTCGTCAATGACCAGCACGCGCGAGCCGTGCGCCACGGAACTGAAAATCCCGTCGGAGTCCTCGAACGCGACCTCCTGCGCGCGCGACTCGATGCCCATGTACGACCTGCATTTCAGCGCACGGTGGCGCGGGCGCAGGCCGTGGTAATAGAAAAACTCATGCACCGCAACCCCCACCGGCGCACCGCCCCGCCACAGCGCGATGACATCATCCGGCACCCACCCCGAGTCCAGGATCATCCGCGCCAGCATGAAACTGTCGCGCAGGTAGTCGTTCGCGGAAAGATAGGTTTTGTTGAGCATGGGAGTCCTTTTTTAGTTGCTAGTGGTTAGTGGTCAGTGGTTAGTGGTCAAAGGAGGACAGGCATTCCTGCCTGTCTATGAAAGCCCGACGGCGACAGGCAGGAATGCCTGTCCTCCTATGACCGCCGCGCCATACCCTTGTACATGACATATTCATATTCACTCGTCTGTTTCGGACAGAACACTAATCACTAACCACTAATCACTGACCACTAACCACTGACCACTGACCACTGATCACTAATCGCAGAAAGGCCGTCACCAGCGCCGGGCCGTAGAAGACCCAGATCACCGCGGCGGCCGCGAGGTAGGGGCCGAACGGGATGACGTGCGTCTTTTTCGTCTTTGTGTCGCGGCACGCGATGAGCAGCAGCCCCACGACGCTCCCCAGCAGCGACGACACGAAAATCGTGAACAGCACCGCCTGCCACCCCAGGAACGCGCCGATCGCGCCCAGCAGCTTCACGTCCCCGAAGCCCATGGCCTCGCGCGGGATGGTGATGGCGTCGGCCTTGCCCCGAATCTTGCCGAGCGTGCCGAGCGCGATGTCCGCGCCGTCCAGCACAAGGCGGTCGTGGTAGAACACGAGCGTGCGAGCAGCCTTTCCGCCCACGGTGAACGCGCCCTCCACGACGAGGCGGTCGCTTTCACGGCTGAAGATGTCCTCCCACAAGAGGGTGTCCTCGCCGACGGCGAGGACGGCGCTCTTGCCCTCGCGGCACCATGTGAAATCCTGCGGGGGGTCGAAGCGTTCGCGCTTGCGCCCCCAGGCGAGCTTCCCTAGCTCCACGATGCCCCACAGCAGCCCGAACCCGGCCGCCAACCCCAGCAGCGACATCAGCAGGCCCTGCCACCACACCTCGCACCCGTGCAGCACCGGCAGCGCCGCGCTCAGCAGCGGCCCCGCGACCATCCCCCCGACGGTCACCGAGTCCGGCAGGATGTAATGCTCGAAGTCGATGAACGTCCCCAGCACCAGCCCCCCGATGAACAGCCAATAGACGAGGATCAGCGCAGGGTGCGAGAGCGGGAGCATCCCCAGGTCGTCCGGGATCACCCATTTCAGGAACACCGCCAGGAACAGCGTCGCCGTCAGCAGCTCCACCAGCATATAGCGTATGGCGATGGGGCCCTTGCACGACGCGCACCGCCCGCGCAGGAGCAGCCAGCTCAGCACCGGGATGTTCAGGTGCCACGGGATGAGCATCCCGCAGTGCGGGCAGTGCGAGCGCGGCGCCACGACCGACTCCCCGCGCGGGATACGCCAGATGCACACGTTCAGGAAGCTGCCCACGCACGCCCCGAAGAACGCCGAGAACACCGCGAACAGCGCGAAGTGGAACATGGTCATAGGCATTGAGGGGTTAAGGGGATGAGGCTAAGGCGTTAAGGCCGTGAGGCAACGAGGCTGTGAGGCCTCTCATCAATAGCGCAGGAGTGAGATGCGACAGCAAGCCTCGCACCAATAGCGCCGTCGACGGGGTGAGGCCGTGAGGCAACGAGGCTGAAAGCCTCGCATCACTAGCGTAGGGCAACGCCCTACGGAATGGGACACAACGCGTCAAGGCTGTAAGCCTTGCATCATGAGCGAGGCGTGTCGCACCTCGCCGTTGATAGTAGGCTTTCAGCCTACACGGGTAACTCGCCACCAACGCAGGGCGTTGCCCTGCGCTAATGATATAGCCCCTTTGGGGCTGGGGCAAGCACGTCATGAACGCAGGGGACCGCCCTGCGCGAGTGGTATAGTCCCTTTGGGGCTGACCAGCACGCGTGGTTTTAGTGTGTCGCCTTGATGCCGAGAAAGACGTTAACCTTGCGTTCATGTCCTTACAGCCTCACAGTCTTACAGCCTTACAGCCTCACAGTCTTACAGCCTCACAGCCTCACAGCCTTAACCCCTGCCCCCTCACTTCACTTCCTTCACGACGGACGTGACCGCCTTCAGCACACCCGCCACGTTCGCGAGGTCCGCGGGGACGATCATGGTGTTGTTGGTCTTGGCGAGGTTGCCGAAGGCCGTCAGGTACTGCTGGGCCAGCTGCATGTTGACCGCCTCGGCGCCGCCGCGCTCCATGATGGAGGTGGCCACGCTCTGGATGCCCTTGGCCTGCGCCTCCGCCACCATCAGGATTTCCTTGGAACGGCCCTCGGCCTCGTTGATGCGCTTCATCTTCTCGCCCTCGGACTTGGCGATGGCCTCCTGCTTGTCGCCCTCGGCGCGGTTGATCTTCGCCTGACGCTCGCCCTCGGAGGAAGCGATCATGGCGCGCTTCTCGCGCTCGGCGCGCATCTGCTTCTCCATGGCGTCGCGGATGCTCTGGGGCGGCGAGATGTTCTTGATCTCGTAGCGCGTGACCTTGATGCCCCACGGGTCGGAGGCCTTGTCCACGGCCTCGACGATGGCGGCGTTGATGTGCGTGCGCTCCTCGAAGGAGCGGTCGAGCTCGAGCTTGCCCATCTCGCTGCGCATGGTGGTCTGCGCCAGCTGCGTCGTCGCGAACAGGTAGTTGCCGATGCCGTAGGAGGCCTTCACGGGATCCATGATCTGCATGTACAGGATGCCGTCCACCTCCACGGTGATGTTGTCCTTCGTGATGCACTGCTGGGGCGGCACGTCGATGGCCTGCTCCTTCAGCGAGTGCTTGTACGTCACGCGGTCGAGGAACGGCATCAGCACGTGCAGGCCCGCATGGCGCGTCTTGTTGTACTTGCCCAGCCGCTCGGTGATGAACACCTGTTTCTGCGGCACGATCCGCACGCACTTGGCAAACGTGTAAACGCCGACAAAGGCGATAACTACCCAAACCCACATACCCATAACCTTTACTCCTTCTTGTTAGACACGCTCGACCCCGAGCGTGATGTTCTGCTTTGAGCGGATACGGACACGGGTCCCTGCCGGGACCTCTTCGCCCGCCTCCGCCTCCCATGTGCACCCACGGAACTCCACGCGTCCCGCCCGGTCCGGCAGGATGGCCTCAACGACCGTGGCGTTCTTCCCGACAAAATCATCATCCATGTCATCCCCTTCCTTCGCGTCCCCCGTGAACACCCGCTTGAACAGCCTGCGCATCGTCACGAGGAAAACCACGGACAGCACCGTGAACAGCGCCCACTGCCACGCGAACGGGATACCCAGCACCCTCGTCAGCAGCGCGACGACGAACGCGGACATCCCGAAGAAGACGATGAAGAAGCCTGTCGTCAACATCTCGGCAACCACAAGCATGATGCCCAGGACAACCCAATAAAGCGGACTCATACGAAAACTCCAGTGGTTAGTGGTTAGTGGTCAGTGGTTAGTGATTAGTGGTCAGTGACTAGTGGTTAGTGGTCGACCGCTGTCGAGAGCCATCGACCGCTGTCGACCGCCATCGGCCGCCGCCGAAATCCCGAATCCCCCCTCACGCCTCCAAGTCCTTCTCCGTCAGCGGCTCGACGGGTTTCTTGCACCACGGGCACGTGTCCGTCCCCTCCGCCCAGAAGTACGTTTTCTTGCAGGCCTTGCATGTCCAGCGCGTTTTCTGCTCCGCCGCGAGCTTGTCCGTCCCGCCGTCCTTCTTGATGCGCTCGCAGTTCTTGCGCGCGGCCTTGCGGTACAGGTGATCCCCCTCGCTGTGGTAGCGTTTCAGCTTCTCGCACTTCTCGAAGTCCGCGCACAGGCCGCAGGCCGTGATCTTCCGCTCCTTCGCGCACTTGAACACGGCGCACTGCGACTCCATCTTCGGGCTTGTGCACCCGACGCACTTCCGGCCGTCGTCCCCGCCTTTCAGGCGCAACTTGCAGGCCGAGCAATAGATGCCGCAGAACGCGAAGTCATACGTCTTCGCCCCTGTCGCCGCCGCGCCGCCGCCCAGCGGCGTCAGCGTCTTTTTCGGTGCCTCGTCCGCGGCGCCGGCCAGCCCCGCGCAGCCCGCGCACACGCAGCACGCCACAAACTCCCGCCGACTCGTCCCATTCTGTTTTCTCATGACATCCTCCAACGTTCCGTACCCAGGCGCAAGGGCGCCCCCATATTTGACCTTTATGCCAATATGAATGACAAGGATAATACCGCAGTCCCTGCGCAAAGTCAACTAAAACCCGTGACCCGTCAAAAAAAAGGGACGCAACCGTGAAGACGGGGCGGGATGGGGCTAAGGGCAACGGCGGCGGTGTCCATTCAGTCGTCTGTCTTCACTTGGGTCTTGCGGGCGGACGCGACCATCTGTATGAGGGTGCGCCTCTCTTGCCAGGTGTCGCGCAGGGAGGCGATGCGGAGCATCTGGCGGAACAGATCGGGCTTGAGGCGGCGCGACGGGGTGATGCGGATGCGCATGGGGCGGTTGGGCTCGAGGCAGAAGAAGTTGTCGTCGTAACGCGCGTCCATGCCGTCGAGCGAGAGCCACACCCATAGCGCGACCTGCTGGGAGGTGAGGGTGACGGCGTAGCTGGTGTCGTCCCACGCGCGGATCTCGGCGCGCATACGCGGGGGCGGCAGCGCCCATTCGCGCGGCTCGCAGAAGTACACGAAGTTGGAGGCGATAAGCGCACCGTGATCGTCGCGGAGGTAGAGCCACAGGAACAGGTCGTTCGCACCGAAATTGGCAATCAGGTCGCCGATTTTCAGGCTGGCGGCGGCCTCGCGCGTGGCGGGGGCGAGCGTAAGCTCCGTGGCGCCATCCATGAGAAGGTCGCCTTGCGTGCGGGTCATGCGCCAGTTCAGCTCGGCGTTGAGGGCTTTGGGCGTGTCGTTGAACGCGAAGAGGTCAACGGTCGCTGTCTTGGGTCGGAACGCGCCGCTGGCCCAGACGGGGGAGAGGCTTTTCCTGAGCAGGTAGTGCGCGGCTTTCCAGCGGCCTTCAAAGTCAACGCTCGCGGTGCTCGCCTGGGGCCAGCAGTCATTGAGGTGCCCGTTGATGAAGCCGTGCGTGTTGGGCTCATCGCAGCGGACGCGCTCCCACTCGCGCTTGATCAGCACGGCGTGCTGGATCTGGCTGAGCCATGCGTGGTTGGCGAAGCTCGCGGGGAAGAGGAAGTGGCGGATGAAGGTGGAGGCGATGAGGGGCAGGGTGAGCGCGTCCTGCGCGTGGTAGGTGCAGGCGGGGTGCGAGAGGTTCTGCTCCTCTTCGGAGAGGTACGTCGCGATGATGCGCGGCTCGGGGAGAGAGGGTGTGGGCGCGAAGCCCGTCGCATGGGTGAAGGCGTCCTTCGGCAGGCACAGCCCGGCGGGGTCTTCGGCCTTGACGGTGGCGGTTAAGGCGGGGTCGTCGCAACCCCACAGGACCATGCAGGGGTGGTGGCGGATACGGCGGATGTTGGGGCCCAGGCCGTCCTCGAGCGCGTCGTGCCAGACCATCAGGCCATATTCGTCGCAGAGGTCATAGAAGGCGTTACACTCGTAGGCGGCGATGTCCTTCACGCGCAACAGGTTCATGTTGCCCACGACGGCGGCCTTGACGAGGCGCGCGTATTCCACACGCGAGAGACGCGCAGGGTAGAGGTCCGGCCGGGTCCACACCGTGCCCTTGATGTACATCGGGTGGCGGTTGAAAATCAGGCGCGGCGAGCCCGCCTTGGCCTCCACGATCTCCGCATGGCAGATGCCGATGCGGCGCGAGACGTGCTCGAGGCTGGTGCGTTCGGCGAGCACGTCCACGAGGACTTCGTAGAGCGGCTGCTCGCCCATGCCCGAGGGCCACCAGTATTGCGCGTTCTTGAGCGTGAGGCGCAGGGTCTGGCAGTCGGCCGTGAGGGGTTCGCGCGCTTCGCTCAGCGTGATGTTCTTGTAGCAGACGCGCGCCTGCACCTCCAGCTGGCATTCGGCGATGCAGAAGCGCTCGGTGATGACGGTGACGTCGAGCTCGGCAACAGCGGTGTCGGTGATGCCTTGGCGGACGATGACGTCCCGCACACGCACGCCGTTGAACGCCTGTATGGAGACGTCGCCGTTGATGCCGACCGTCGGCAGGGCCGGGCGCCCGGCCAGCGGCGCACGGTTCCGCGCCTTCCTCACGGGCGCAGCGAACGAGATGGCGAGCTTGTTCTTGCCGGGGATGATGTAGGGCTTCACGTTGAACTCAACAATGTGCATCCCAGCCTCCGTCTTGCCGAGCGGCACGTCGTTCAACGCGATTTCCGCCGCGCCGTCCAGCCCTTCGATGCAGAGCATGACGCATCTATGGTTCAGGAACCCCTCGATGCTGAACGTGTTCTCGTATGTCCACTCCGTCTCCGCGACCCACGCGATCTCCCGAAGGTTTCGCCCGATGAAGGGGTCGGGGATTTCGCGGATGGCGAGCAGGTCCGCATGGATGCAGCCGGGCACAACCGCCTTGTAGATTTTCTTGGTGCCGGTCTTGCGGACCGTCCATTCGCCACTCAAATCAAGTCTTCTCATTTAAATCACTTTTCACCGTTAAGCCTGCCCGACCTGTCCGGGAGCAGACACAAAAAACACCTTGCCCATTCAAATCGCGGACGGGATACACACCACCGTGACCCTTCAAATGCCGGACATAGGTTCACCTTACTTCCGTAATCAGTTATTACTATAGCAAATGAGCGCCCCCGTGAAAAGCGGAAAGTTGAACAGAAAATTGAACGTGGCGCACGATGACCTGAACCGGATACGCTCACACGTCCCAGACGGGGCTGGGAAGCACCTTTTGGGAGGGATAGGCACAGAGGGTGCGGCCGTCGCGGGCGGTGAGGGTGGCGCGGTTGCCGCGGAGGGTGAGGGTCATGGGCGCAGCCCCCCTACCCCGCAGGATGTTGGCGACCATGAGGGCTTTCTCGAGGCCGTCGCCACGGCGGAAGTTCCAGACCTCGTCGGGCTGGGCGAGGCGCGTGGGGCCGTCGTAAATCGATTCGCCGCTCCATGCGGCGGCCTGCCGCACGAGCTCGCCTTCGTCCCACCCTTCCGCGCCCGCGCGGCTGACGGGGTTGCGCTCCATGGCGGCTTGGATGAAGGGGGCGGGGTCTGTGCGCGAGAGGTCGCGCCAGGCGTAGAAGGCCATGTCGGCGGTGGCGTTCCGCTCGCGCAGGGCCTCGATGCGGCGGATGACCTCCTCGCGCGTCATCTCCGTCGTGAGCGCGAGCGGCGGCTCGGCGGCGTCGAACGCGATGCCCGTGACGCTGGGGAGACGCGGCTCGGTGTGGCAGAAGCGGGAGAGCTGGCGCACGACCTCGGCCGCGCTCATGCAGCTGTTGCCGATGGCGGCCTTCAGCGCCTCCACGTCCGCAGGGTCGTCAAGGTCGATCGTGCGCTCGCGCATGAAGTCCTCGACATCGTTCAGCACGACCTTGCACGGCAGGTAGCCTGCGGCGAAGGTCTCGATCGGGATGGTGGCGAGCAGCTTGGGGCGCGTGGCGTCGGTGGCCTTGTAGGTGCTGTCCTGCTCGAAGCGGAAGGCCTCCTCCAGCGGCAGGTAGCGGTCCGCGCCGTTGATGCGGCTGCGCAGGACGAAGCAGTCGCGCACGCGCGGATTCTGGCGCAGGAAGTTGCCGAGGATCTCGGGCGTGAGCGGCGTTTTGAGGTACTTGCGCAACTGCGCGGCGAAGCGCCCGAAGGCGTGCGGGTCGATGGTCGCGCGCGGGTAGAGCGTGTGGATCCAGCCCGTGTGGTGCGCGACGATCGTGACGCGCTCGTTCTCCAGCGCGCGGCGGGCCTGCCCGGAGATCTGCGTGCCGTTGAACCACATGGCCTTGGTGACGAGGCGGCGGTTGTTGGTGAGGATGCCGTCGTCCGCGTCGATGAAGTTCTGCGAGTGGAGCGGGGTGGCCATGAGGAAGATTTTCTCCAGCGGTATCCCCGCGACGACGAAGAGCGCGGCCGCGTAGAGCGCCGAGAGCGACACGCACTCGCCCGCGCCCGTGGTGAAGCCCTCGCGGTGTTTGAACGCGTCCATGGCTTCGACGGTCTCGGTCTTCCAGTAGGGGATGACGTCGGAGGTGTATTTGT
Organism: Kiritimatiellota bacterium; assembly: GCA_009778475.1. Taxonomy (GTDB): domain Bacteria; phylum Verrucomicrobiota; class Kiritimatiellia; order RFP12; family UBA1067; genus WRJS01. The sequence goes on from WRJS01000010.1 coordinate 23,348, forward strand.
CGAGGCCGAAGTGGGTGCGGATGTCGATGTCGAAATAGTAGGCGTCGCCGGTGTAGCCGAAGAGCGCGTTGGCCTGCGCGATGGCGTCGGGCGAGATGAAGTCCGCGAAACGCGCGAGCTCGCGCCGCTGGTCGGTGAGGCCCCACGTCTCGAGGTCGAGGTTGAAGACGTAGTGCTCCATGATGTACTGCTTCAGGCGCTGGAGGCGGCGGTAGGGCTTGGCCTTGCGGATGCCCGCGAACCACGGGTCCTCGCGCCACAGCCACAGGCGCGGCGACATGATGTTCGCCAGCACGAGGCTGTACATCAGCTCCGGGAACACGAACACCTCCATGTCGGAGAGCGTGACCGCCGAGGAGCACCGCGCTAGGTCTTTGGGCGTCATTGCTCCGACAGCTCGAGTTTCCGCGCGCTGCAGGGCGAGGCGCAGCGCGAGCAGCCGTGTATGCAGCCCCTCGGCTTCGCCACGTCCTGCCCCGTGAAGCAGAACGTGCACAGCTTGTCGCGCGGCACGCCGATGGCCGCGGCCAAGTCGTCAACGCGCTGGAAGGCCAGCGATGAAAGGTTAAACCTGCCGCGGATCCTGTCCACCATCTCCCGGTAGGCGTCACCGTCCGTGTCGAGGTAGGCGGCGATGTCCGCCGCCTCGCCGCCGATCTCGCGGATGATCCGCCGCGTGAGCAGGTCCATCTCGCCGCGCGAGCGCGAGAAGTTCAGGAAGCGGCACTGGTAGAGCAGCGGCGGGCAGGCGATGCGCATGTGGATTTCCTTCGCCCCGCAGCCGAACAGCCGATCGACCTGCCCGCGCAGCTGCGTGCCGCGGACGACGGAGTCGTCGCAGAACACCAGCCGCTTGCCCTTGATGAGATCCGGGACGGTGATCAGTTTCTTCTGCGCGATCGTATCGCGGTCGGACTGCCGCTGCGGCGTGAAACTGCGCGACCACGTCGGCGTGTACTTCACGAACGGCCGCGCGTACGGGATGCCCGCGACCGTGGCGTAGCCCAGCGCATGGCCGACGCCCGAGTCCGGCACGCCCCCGACCGAGTCCGCCTCCACGGGGTTGCGCCGCGCCAGCGCCGCCCCGCAGTCGTACCGCGCCACCTCCACGTTGCGCCCCTCATACGCCGAGGCCGGGTAGCCGAAATAGACCCACAGGAACGCGCAGATCGCCTGCTCCTTGCCCGGCGGGATCAGCGTCGTCACGCCCTCCGGCGTGCAGACGGCCATCTCGCCCGGCCCGAGGTCGCGCACCGTCTGGTAGCCGAGGTTCGGGAAACTGCTCGTCTCCATCGCCACCGCCACCGCGCCCTCCTTCTGCCCGATGATGACCGGCGTGCGCCCGTAGCGGTCGCGGATGGCGTACAGCAGGCCCTCCTTCGTCAGGATGAGGATGGAGCACGAGCCGGAAATCCGCATCTGCGCCGAGCGCACCCCCTTCTCGAACGTCTCCTGCGAGTTGATGAGCGTCGCGACCACCTCCGTGGTGTTGATGCCGCTGCGGCTCATCTCGGAGAAGTGCGCCGCGCGCGACGACGAGAACATCTCCTGCACCAGCCGCTCCTTGTTCGTGATGAGCCCCACCGTCACGATGGCGTACGTGCCGAGGTGCGACGTGATGATCAGCGGCTGGTCGTTGGTGTCGCTGATGACCCCGACCCCGGCGCAGGAGGCTTCCCCCTCCCTGAACCTGCCGTAATCCGTCTCGAACTTCGTGCGGAACTGCGCGTTGCTGATGTCATGGATCGCCCGCTGGAACTCTTTCTTGCCCGACAGCACCGCCATCCCGCCCCGTGCCGTGCCGAGATGCGAGTGATAGTCCGTGCCGTAAAACAGATCCGGCACGCAATGACGCTTGGAGACCACACCGAAAAAACCGCCCATACAACCCCTTCACCTTTTGACCTGAAATCGGAAGCCATTAGCATACCCTATATCATCCTCAAACCGCAAGGCGAATCGCAAGCAAAATGAGCCAGGCGTTTTAGGCGGCGGCAAGGACAGGGCAAAACGGCCCACCGCCCCGCCCTTTCCGGGGGGCATTTAATCGCGGGAAAAAACCGCGAACTTTTTTCATTTTCCCTCTTGCAAGGAAAAGCGAGGTTTGGTATTGTAATTGATTTCTTGGAGGGGTAAATGGTTAGAATCAGACTTCGCAGAACAGGTTGCAACAATAATGCGACATACCGCGTGGTGGCGGCGGATCAGCGCTCGCCGCGCGACGGTAAGTTTTTGGAGATTCTCGGCTGGTACACGCCGAGGCAGGACGGCGAGAATTTCAAGCTGGATTTGGAACGTATCGCCTACTGGCAGTCGCAGGGCGCGCAGCTGAGCGAGACCGTGGCGAGCATGGTCCGCAAGGCGAAGAAGGCGTTGCCGGCGCTCTGAGTGTGTCGGGCGTGCCATGAGCGAGCCTTTGCGCATCGACGTGCTGACGGTGTTCCCCGGGATGCTCCGGGGGTTCCTCGAGGAGAGCATGTTGGGGCGGGCGGCTCGGATGGGCGCGGTGGTTTTCAGGACGGTTGACCTGCGGGATTTCGCGCATGACGCGCGGCGCACTGCGGATGACCGTCCCTACGGCGGCGGCCCCGGCATGATTATGAAGCCGGAGCTGTGGTTCGAGGCGATTGAGACGGTCAGGACGCCAGCGGCGAGGGTCATCCTGATGACCCCCTCCGGCAGGACGTTCCGGCAGGCGCAGGCCCGGCGGCTGTCGCGGGAGCGGCACTTGATTTTGCTGTGCGGGCATTACGAGGGGATTGACGAGCGTGTGCGCGAGGCGCTGGTGACGGACGAGCTGTCCATCGGCGACTATGTGCTCACGAACGGCGCCCTGCCCGCCGCGGTGGTGGCTGACGCGGTGGTCCGCCTGTTGCCCGGCGTGCTGGGCGCGGGCGAGGCGGCGACGCGGGAGGAGTCCTTCACGGACAGCCTTCTGGAGTTTCCGCAGTACACGCGCCCGCCGGTGTACCGGGGCATGGCCGCGCCGGAGGTGCTGGCGGGCGGCAACCACGCGCAGGTCGCGGCGTGGCGGGCCCGGCAGGCGTTGGACAGGACAGCGAGGCAGCGTCCGGACTTGCTGAGATGAACAGGGCGCAACGGATGGATGGATTGAACGAGAAGGAGTAGAGACATGATTGCGAAAGCGATTGACAAGATTAACGCCGAGCAGATTGCGAAGGCAAATCAGATGAGGACTGACCTGGCGAACAAGGGGAAACCCGCCGATCAGGTTGAGGTGCGCCCCATGCTGAAGTTTAAGGTTGGCGACACCGTAAAGGTGTTCGTCCGCATCAAGGAGGGCGACAAGGAGCGCTTGCAAGCGTTCGCGGGCATCGTGATCGCGCGTGACGGCGCATCCAGCCAGACCGCCACGTTCACCGTCCGCCGCATTTCCTACGGCGTCGGCGTGGAGAAGGTCTTCCCGCTCCACTCGCCCTTCGTGGACAGGGTCGAGGTCGAGCGCTCGGGCAAGGTCCGCCGCGCCAAGCTCTATTACCTGCGCAAGCTGACAGGCAAGAAGGCCCGCCTGCGCGAGGCGTAAGAGCGACCTGCCCAAAGAGGAAAAGCCTCCGAAGCGTACGGCTCCGGGGGCTTTTTGCGCAGGGGCTGGGAAAGCGCGCTAATCGCAACATGGCAGGCATCGTAGAGACGGATGATTATCCGTCTCCGCAGGATAGCGACATCGTAGAGACGGATGATTATCCGTCTCCGCAGGGCAGCGACATCGTAGAGACGGATGATTATCCGTCTCTACGCATTATCCCCTAAGCGTTACAGCGCCTTTCGGGCGCCGCAGGAGCGGCGCACCACGAGGGGGGCGTGAAGGAGGATTTCGCGCGCGGGGGTGGCGGGGGACTTGATGCGCTGCAGGAGGGTCTGCACGGCGACCGCGCCGATGTCCGCGCAGGGCTGGTGGATGGTCGTCAGGGGCGGGGTCAGGAGCTTCGCGTATTGGACGTCGTCGAAGCTTGCGAATTTCAAATCCCGCGGGACGCGGACGCCGAGCTCCGCCACGGAGCGGATAAGCTGGGCGGCGGTCGCGTCGTTCGCGCAGATGACGGCGTCCGGCTTTTTCCTGAGCATCGCCCGCACCAGCGGCGTATCCTCGGGGTCGCCGATGATGACGTTGCGCCCGCTCCACGGGATGCCCGCGTTGAGGGTCGCGTCCGTCACGCCGGCGATGCGGTATTGCACGGTCGAGGCGGAGCCGCGACGGGCGAAGAACAAGATGCGTTTCGCGCCGCGCCGGATCAGGTGGTCCGCCACGCGGTAGCCCGCGCTCAGGTTGTCGATGCCGACAAGGTCATACGCGCTGCGCTCGGGGAAGTGGACGATGTCGCGGTCGAGCAGCACGACGGGGATGTTGCTGGCCGCGAACAGGCGCAGCAGCTCTTGGTTGATGCTCTCGTACCCTTGGATGAGCTCCAGCGGCTCAAGGAAAATGCCCGCCACTTTCTGGCGGATGTACTGGCGTGCGAGGTCGAGGGAGCTCTTCGCCCGCGCGACGGGGTCGGGCGAGGTCGTGTCGCCCAGCACGAGCGCGAAGCCCGCCTGCTGGCTGTGCGTGGCGATGGCGTTGCAGATGGGCGTGAAAATCTCCGTGGTCCCGAGGCTCGGGACGATGACGCCGAGGTAGCGCGTGGAGGCGTTCGCGAACGGGTGCAGGTAGGTTCCGGAACCGGGGCGGCGGTCAAGAAACCCCGCGCCCTTCAGATCCCGCAGCGCGCGCGAGATGGTCGGGCGCGAGAAGCCGAACCGCTTGACCAGCTGCTGCTCGCTCGGGAACCGCTTGCCGACCGTATATTTCTCTGAAACGATCTCGTCGCGCAGCGTTTCAAAGACAATCAGATGTTTAGGTTGAGATGAGTCAGTCATAATGATGCGGGGTAGTATAGCGTTTTCCGTCAACCGCTCCAAGCGGAAAAACCTGCTAATACAACTTTCTGTCAATTCATTGTTTTTAGGATGGCAATCCGCCGGATAAAAGCGCACCCTATTCTCCATGGCGAGATGTTTTTCCAAATCAGGATAGGGAGGCAGACGATGAAACGGTTTATCGCGAGTGTGATGGTGTTGCCGATGGTGGCGGTCTCTGCGGCGGTGCTGGACGCGCCGACGGAGATCGAGGGGTGCGTGCTGTGGCTGGATGCCGCGGACGGGGACAGCTTGACGCTTGACGGGGGTGCCGTGGCCGAGTGGCGTGACAAGTCCGGCGGCGACGGTCATGTGGCGCAAGGGGATGCCAATCACCGCCCTGCCTTTTCCGCCGGACAGCTCAACGGCCGGGCGACGCTCCGTTTCAGCGGGGACGAGTGGCTTGCCGGGCCTGCGGTGCTTGCCCAAGGCGCGCAGGGGTTCGGGTACTACATCGTCTGGCGGCGGGCGGACACCGGCAGCGCCGGTGTTGTCTTCGAGCAGTCGGGGGCCGACGAGCAGCAGGGGACACGCGCGTCGTTCCTGACCCTCGGCGACACGTTCGGTTTCTGCGGGGCGTTCAATGACGCATGGGACATCGCGGCGTTCACGCCCGGCGGCTGGAAGGTGTCGGGGTTGGAGTACAACGCGAACGCCTGGAACACGGTTTGCCTTGATGACGAGACGGGGACGAGGACTGCGGATGCGGACAGGGTGAACCCCGTTGTGCAGCAGGTCGGCACGGCCGGTATCCGCGTGGGGAACAAGCTGGCGAACAACGGCGAGTGCCTGAACGGCGACATTGCGGAGATTATCGTATTCGACCGCGTGCTGAGCGATATGGAGCGCGAGCGCGTCCTGTATTACCTGCAAGAGAAGTGGCAGGTCGGCAGCCGTTACATCGACGGGATGTGGGTGAGCTTCGAACACGGCTGGTATCCCGACGGGTGGGTCGCGCAGGGGGATGCCTTTACCCAGAACCCGACGGCCTCGACGCGGCAGTTCTTTAACAAGCAGGGGGATTGGTTTGTCAACACGTTCGACGGGCCCGGCAACACGGACAGCGCGACGGGGACGCTCACGGGGACGCCGTTCGTCCTTTCCAGCAACACGCTCCGGCTGCTGGTCGGTGGCGGTTATCAGGAGGATCCGGGCAACGGCCTGTGCCAAGTCCGCCTCGAGCGGGAGACTGCGGGCGGGGGCTGGGAGGTCGTCCGCAAAGCGACAGGCGCGAACGACGACGCCATGCGCGAGACGCGCTGGAACGTGGACAACCTCAAGGGGCAAACCGTGCGGTTCGCCGCAGAGGACGCTGTCCCGGGCGGATGGGGATACATCAGCTTTGACGCGCTCCGGCTGGTTGACGAGCCGATGTTCACGGCGTTCCACACGGATTTCAACACCGGCACGCTGCCGCCTGAGCTTGTGGTGCAACGGCCGGTCGCGCACCCGGCGGTGGAGCTTACGGAAAACCAGACGCTCCGTTTCGCATTGCCCGAACACGCGGGAATCTCCTTCGACACATGGATGCCGATTGACCGCTCGCCCAAGGCGCTGTTGCAGACGTTCAACGCCGACCGCTTTTCCATGCAGACGTATGTGAGCGCATTTTCATCGGTCAACGAGACGGTCCATTGCGGCATCGTGCTGAACTGCGAGGCCGTCGGCGCAACCCGATACCGTTACTGGATGTTCGGGCCGTTCGGGTTAGGCAACACACTCTGCATGGAACGGACCGAGGATGACAAACAATCCGTCAGCCTCCTCCGCAGTCAGGTGACGAACATCTACCTGCGCGTGGACGGCTATCAGAATCAGGTGACGTTCTCATGCAGCGAGGACGGCGAGGCATGGGATGTCGTCGGCACGGGAACCGTCCCTGATGACGCGCCGTTGCTGAACGCCGGGCTCTTCCTGAAAAACTGGAACGGGGACTCCACGCTGTGCGAGGCCGAGTTCGGCTCGCTGAGCTACACCTCTTCGCAGGTGGCGCCCAACAGCCCGCTGGGCATTCCGGGATGTGTGCTGTGGCTGGACGCGGCGGACAGCGGCACGCTCGTGAGCGACGAGTTGAGCGACGCCGTGAGCCTCTGGAAAGACAAATCCGGCTGGGGCAACGACGTGCAACAGGCGAACGCGGTCTATCAGCCGCGCTTGTCGCCCGCGTCGCTGAACGCGCTGCCGAGCGTGCGCTTCGACGGCCACGCCTACCTCGAAGGCCCGCAGGCGCTTGTGAAAGCGGCGCCGCAGTTCTCCTATTATATCGTCTGGCGGCGGGATGACAACCATAACGGCGCGGAGTCCGTCTTTGAGCAATCGGGCGGCGGGAATGGCTGCCGGGCCGCGCTGATGACCCGCGACGAAGGCGTGGGCTTCTGCGGGGAATTCAACGATGCGTTTGGCATGGCGCCGTTCATGCCGGAGGCGTGGAAACTTTCCGCGCTCGAGTTTAACGGGCAGCCGGAGGACAACGTTTACCTCGACGACGAGGCGGGCGTGATGGTCGCCACCATCGACGCGGCGCTCCAGCAGGTCGGCATCGAAGGCACCCGCGTGGGATGCAAGCTCACGACGACGAGTGAGTTCCTGAACGGCAGCGTTGCGGAGATCCTCGTGTTCAAGCGTATCCTGACGGCGGCGGAGCGTTACAACGTGCTGTATCACCTGCAATCGAAGTGGGGTGTCGGCGACAATTACGATGCCGAGCCGAACGATCTGGCGACGGCCTCCCTGACGGTCGGCGGCAAGCCCGTTGACCTGCACGGGGCGGTCGAGACGTACAGGGCGCTGACGCTGGCGGACACCGCGCACGTCACCAACGGGACGCTCATTGTGACGGAGGCGTTCAACCCGTGCGGCACATCGACGGTGGATTCACTGACGCTGGCGGACGGCGCGATCATCGGTGTCCACGACCGCCCGACCGTCCATGTGCAGGACGCTCTCACGCTGGGCGAATACGGGACGTTCGCGTTGCCCGAAGGCACGATCGTCCCGCGCCTGACGTTGTTCACGTTCGACCAACTGCTGGGCGGGGAGAACCTTGCGGGCTGGACCATCAGCGGTACGCCCGCCCGCGCGAAAACGGAGTTGACGCAAGAGGGCGACACCATCGTGCTGCGCGTGTTCTACCCGGCGACGCTCATCTTGTTGAAATGAAAATGACGGAAAGAGAGGATGACATGAAGAAACTGTTGTGTGTTGCGATTCTGTGTGTGGCCTGCGGCGTGTGTGCGCAGCAACCTGTGGACGTGCGCGTGGCGCAACCGCTCGCCGCGCCTGTCGAGGGCGGTGACGGGGATATTATCGTCGCGGCGTTCGAGGGCGAGGACTACGGCGCGTGGACGGTCGAGGGCACGGCGTTCGGGAAAGGCCCCGCGCGGGGGACGCTCCCCGGTCAGATGAAGGTGAGCGGTTTCATCGGCAAGGGGCTGGTCAACTCGTTCAACGGCGGCGACGGCGCAACGGGCACGCTGACGTCGCCGCCGTTCAAAATCGAGCGCGGCTACCTCGCGTTCCTGATCGGTGGCGGCGGGCATCCGGGGCTGGAGATGAACCTCCTTGTCGGCGGCAAGGCCGTGCGCACGGCGACGGGGCCGAACGTCGTGCCGGGCGGCAGCGAGGCACTCGAGCCCGCGATGTGGGATGTGCGCGATCTGCTCGGCAAGGAGGCCCGCATCCAGATTGTTGACCGCGCCACGGGCGGCTGGGGGCATATCAACGTTGACCACATCGTCGCGACGGACACGAGGCCGCGCGTCTTGCAGAACAACGTCACCGCCAGCCTCACGCCGACGAAACGCTGGATGCTGCTCCCCGTGAAGAACGGCGGGAAGATGCGCAGGATGGAGGTGCGCCTCGGCGATGACGTGCTGCGCGCGTTCGACATTGAGTTTGCGGAGGACACTGCGGACTGGTGGGCGCCGCTGGACGTGAGCGCGTGGCAGGGCAAGGCGCTCACGGTGTGGGTCAGCCAACTCGCAGGGGAAGCCGCGGCCCTCGAGAAAATCCGCTTTGCGGATGCCCCTGCGGACACGGCGACGGTGTACAAGGAACCGCTCCGCGCGCAACTGCATTTCACGCCGCGCCTGGGCTGGTGCAACGACCCCAACGGGCTGAGTTTCTACAACGGCGAGTACCACCTGTTTTTCCAGCACAACCCCTACGGCGCGGAGTGGGGCAATATGCACTGGGGCCATGCGGTGAGCAAGGATCTGATCCACTGGCAGGAGATCAGCCCCGCGCTCTACCCTGACGCGCTCGGCACGATGTTCAGCGGCAGCGCGGTCGTGGACTGGAAAAACACGAGCGGCTTCGGCACGGGCGGCAAGCCGCCGCAGGTGCTGATCTACACGGCGGCGGGCGACCCGTTCACGCAGTGCATCGCATACTCGACGGACGGCCGGACGTACACCAAGCACGCCGGAAACCCCGTCGTGAAGAACATCTCCGGCGGCAACCGCGACCCCAAGGTCATCTGGCACGAGCCGACGCAGCGGTGGGTGATGGTGCTCTACGTCTGGCGTGACGAGCGGCACACGACCGAGTTCCTGACATCGCCCAACCTGAAAGACTGGACACACGCATCCACGCTTCCGGGCGACGCGAACGGCGGCTACCTGTTTGAATGCCCTGATCTCTTCGAGTTGCCCGTGGCGGGCGGTGCGGGCACGCGCTGGGTCACCTTCGGCGCGAACGGCGAGTATGCGGTGGGCGCGTTCGACGGCAAAACGTTCACGCCCGAGGCCGAGCGTCTGCGCGGTCACTTCGGGACGCACCATTACGCCGCGCAGACGTTCAGCGACCTTCCCGACAAACGCCGCGTCATCGTCGGCTGGCTGCAGGCCCATGTGCCGGGTATGCCGTTCAATCACGCGATGACCCTTCCGCGCGAGCTCGGCCTCACGCAAACGCCCGACGGCATCCGCCTCACGCACAGGCCCGTGAAGGAGATTGAGGCGCTGCGCGTCGCGGAAACGAAAATCGCGTCGGCGGAGGCGCTGGCGGGGTTCAGCGCGGAGCTCATGGAGGTGCGCCTCGCGTTCGCGCCGAGTGCCGACGCGATTGTGAAACTGGCGTTGCGCGGCATCCCGTTTGTGTATGACGCCGAAAAAAAGACGCTCACCGTGAGCGGCCACACCGCGCCGTTTGTGCTTCACAACGGCAGGGTCGAACTGATACTCTATATCGATCGCACGGCTGTGGAGGTGTTCTCGCAGGACGGGTTGTTCTACGCCAGCCGCGCGGTGACACCGAAGGCGGATGCGCTGGGCGCCGCCCTCACTGTCGAGCGCGGCGAGGCCAAGGATGTGAGTGGCACCGCGTACACGTTGAAGTCGTGCTGGGAGTAGGATGTTGTTTGATATTGTCACATTCGGGGAAGTGCTGTGGGACGTCATTGACGGCGCGGCGCACATCGGCGGCGCACCGTTCAACTTGGCGGCGCACGGCGTGCGGTGCGGGATGCGGGCCGCCGTCATCTCTGCGGTCGGCGACGACGACCTCGGCGACGGCGCGTTGCGCGAGCTCGCCCGCCTGGGGGTCGATGCCCGCTGGGTGGCGCGGAACGCGCTGCCCACGGGAACCGTCACGGTGACGCTCGACCGCGGCGAGCCGACGTATCAGATCCACCAGCCTGTCGCATGGGACGCCATCCCGATGCCCGCCGCGCCCGAAACGGCGCGCGCGTTCTGCTTCGGGACGCTCGCGCAACGGGCCGAGGCCTCATGCGCGACGCTCGCGCGGCTGCTGGCGGACACGTTCAAGGACGCGCTGAAATTTTTCGACGTGAACCTGCGGCAGGATTTCTGGTCGCAGGCGCAGGTCGAGGCCGGTATCGCCTCCGCCGACATCATCAAGGTCAACGAGGACGAGGCTGCCGTCCTCAACGGCGCCGCGCTCGCAAGCGTGCTGCGCGAGAAGGTCGTCATCGTCACGCTGGGTGCGCAGGGGTGCGCGGTGTACGACCGCTCATGGCCGTCCGCGCCCGTGCGGTTCCCGTCCCCGCGCATCCGGCTCGCCGACGCGGTCGGCGCGGGGGATGCGTTCGCGGCGGCGTTTCTGGCGGAGACACTGAACGGGAAATCCCCGGCCGAGGCCGCGGCGGCCGGGAACATGCGCGGTGCGTGGGTCGCATCGCAACACGGGGCCATCCCAGACAAAGAGCAACCACCCCTCACAAATCACTCCTCACTCCTCACTAACCACTGACCACTAATCACTGACCACTAACCACTAACCACTGACCACTAATCACTGACCACTGACCACTAATCACTAACCACTGACCACTAATCACTAAAAGGCTACACTATGAAGAGCAAGATCGTTTTTTGGGCAATCGTCTCCGCGCTGGCGGGGTTCCTGTTCGGGTTTGACACGGTCGTAATCTCCGGCGCGGAGAAAACGATTCAGGCGCTGTGGGGGCTCACGCCGTCCGCGCACGGGCTGGCCATGGGCGCGGCGCTTTACGGCACGACGCTCGGCGCGATTTTCGGCGGCATCCCGTCCGACCGCTTCGGGCGGCGCAAGACGCTGATCTGCATCGGTGCGCTGTACTTCATCTCGGCGGTCTGGTCGGGGCTGGCCACGGGCGTGTGGACGTTCATCATCGCGCGCTTCATCGGCGGGCTGGGGGTCGGCATCTCGACGGTCGCCGCGCCGCTCTACATCTCCGAGATCGCGCCGCCGAAACACCGTGGCGTGCTGACGGGGCTGTTCCAGTTCAACATCGTGTTCGGCATCATCGTCGCCTACCTGTCCAACTACCTGCTCGGGGGCATCGGCGAGACGGCCTGGCGCTGGATGCTCGGGGCCGAGGCGTTCCCCGCGCTGCTGTACTGGGCGCTGTGCTTCGCCATCCCCGAAAGCCCGCGCTGGCTCATCCTGCACGGGTGCAAGCCCGCGGGCGTGAACGTGCTGCGGATGCTCCAGCCCGCCGCGCGCGAGGCCGAGGTGCAGGCCTTGGCGGGCGAGATCGAGGCCAGTGGGCAGGGCATGAAAGCCGGCCGCGCCGAGAGCATCCTGTCGCGCCGTTTCCGCGTCCCCCTGCTGCTGGCGTTCGCGGTCGCGTTCTTCAACCAGCTTTCGGGCATCAACGCCGTCCTCTACTTCGCGCCGCGCATTTTCGAGATGACGGGGCTGGGCCCGAAGGCCGCCCTGCTCCAGTCCGTCGGCATCGGCGTGACCAACCTGCTCTTCACGTTCGCGGGCCTCGCGCTCATCGACCGCCTCGGGCGCAAGACGCTGCTCTACGTGGGGTCGGTCGGCTACATCGCGTCGCTGGGCCTGACGGCGTGGGCGTTCTTCAGCGGCACGTTCGGGATTGTGCCGCCCTGCATCTTCGCGTTCGTCGGGGCGCACGCGATCGGGCAGGGCGCGGTCATCTGGGTGTTCATCTCGGAGGTGTTCCCCAACGCCCAGCGCGGCGCGGGGCAGGCCTTCGGGTGTGCCACGCACTGGGTGTTCGCCGCGCTGATCACGAGCGTCTTCCCGTACGCCGTGGCGCGGATCGTGCCGAACCCCGACGTCACCGTCGCCCCCGCCGGCTACATCTTCGGCTTCTTCTGCCTCATGATGCTGCTGCAGCTGCTGTGGGTGTTCTTCTTCGTCCCCGAGACAAAGGGCGTGCCGCTGGAGCAGATGCAGAAGAGGCTCGGGACGGCGGAGTGATTGGGGATTTGAGGGGGACATAACACCATAATACCGCTGGCATTCCCTGAGGAAAAAGGGTAATATAAGGATTTCTTTTTCTTAGGCGGTTTATGCGGGGAACCCTGGCGTGACGTTTTATGTGCTGTATATTATTTTGTTTGTTGCGGCGCTGATCCTGGTGGCGGCGTGCTCGAGCAAGCTTGCGGGCTGGCTGAACGTCCCGGTGCTGCTGCTCTACCTGCTGGTAGGGATGCTGGCGAAATGGCGGTTCGGTGGCGCGCTCGACGCCAGCAACCCGTTCATCGGCAACATCAACAAGACGGCGAATATCGTGGGGTCGGTCGCGCTGGCGTTCATCCTGTTCGCGGGGGGGCTGGAGACGTGGTGGCGCGGGGTCCGGCCGATCCTCTTCCGGGGGGGGCTGCTGGCGAGCGCCGGGGTGGCGCTGACGGCGCTGCTGGTGGGGGCGTTCACGTATCAGATGCAGGGCAGGGGCTATACGTTCGCGGGATGCCTGCTGCTGGGCGCGATCATCTCCTCGACGGACGCGGCGGCGGTGTTCGCCGTGCTGCGGGGCAGGGGCGTGGCGCTGACGCGGCGGCTCCAGAACCTGCTGGAGTTCGAGTCCGGGAGCAATGACCCGATGGCGGCGTTTCTGACGTTATTCGTCGTGTCGATGCTGACGGGCACGGGGGGGGCGTACTGGACGGTCGTGCCGGAGTTCGCGGTGCGGACGGGGGTGGGCATCACGACCGGGCTGCTCTGCGGCCGGGTGATGGTGCGGCTGTTCAACAAGATCGATTTCGAGTATGACGGGCTGTACTATGTGCTGGGCATCGGGACGGTCCTGTTCACCTACAGCGTGAGCGAGCTGGTGCACGGCAACGGCTTCATGGCGGTGTACGTCTGCGGCATGACGATGGGCAACAGCAAGTTCATGTTCCGCAACAGCTTCGTGCGGTTCCATGACGGCATCTGCTGGCTCATGCAGGTGATGCTGTTCACGACGCTGGGGTTCCTCGTCAACCCCGGGCACTTCGGCGAGGTCTGGTGGCGGGCGGTGACGGTGGCGCTGTTCCTGATGCTTGTGGCGCGGCCGCTGGCGGTGTTCCTCTGCCTGGTGGGCTCGTCGTTCAGCTGGCGGGAGCGGCTGTTCATCTCGTGGGTGGGGCTGCGCGGGGGGGCGCCCATCATGCTGGCGACAATCCCGCTGATGGCGTTCGGCAAGCCCGGCGGCAGCAGCCCCGTGGACGTGAACCTCGTGTTCACGGTCGTGTTCCTGATCGTGATCCTCTCCGTGCTGATCCAGGGCAGCACGCTCATGCCGCTGGCGCGGTGGCTCAAGCTGGACCGGCCGTTCCGCGCCCGGCCGCGCGCGCCGCTGGCGTTCGACTACACCGACGCGCTCAAAGGCGAGATGCACGAGTTCGACATCGCCGACCGCCACGCGGGCAAGCGCCTGGCGGACCTAGGGCTGCCCAAGGGCGCGCTCGTGCTGCTGATCCACCGCACGGCACGCTATTTCGTCCCGCACGGCCACACGGTCTTGACGGTCGGCGACACCCTGATGATTCTTGCGGAGGAACCCGTCCTGGCGAAAGTCTGGGACGCGCTGAACGATTCGACAAAGAAGGAGGACATTCATCATGAAGACGGACATCATCATACTTAACACGGCAGTGATTGACCTTCGGAGCGAGGACTTCACGTTCGCGGACAAGCTCGTGGGCGCGGGCGGGCTGGCCTTGTGCGAGACCGCCGACATGCCGCCCTACACGCAGGCCGAGCTCATGGGCTACGTCGCGGACGGCAAGGCCACGGCCGGCGGCAGCGGCAACACCGCGCCCCTGCTGGCCCATGCCGGGCTGCGCGTGGCGGTGGGGGCGAATCTCGGCAGGGGTGACTACGACGGCCTCGACGCGCAGGGCCGCGCGTTCTACGACGTGCTGTCCGCCAGCGGCGTGGACATGTCCGCGACGCTCACCCACCCGACGCTGCCGACCGGCACCACGTTCATCCACGAGGCGCCCTGCGGCGAGCGCGGCGGCATCGCCTACTTCCCGAACGCGAACAACGATTTCGACTTCGAGGTCTTCAAGGAGGAGGTCCTGCGCCTCGCGCCGAGCGTCGTGTATTATATGTACTCCGGGCTGTCACGGCGCGGCGACGCGAACGGCGGCCAAGACCTCGCCGACTTCGTGCGCTGGTGCCGCCGCCAGGGCATCATCACCATCGTTGACAGCCACACCCTTTGCGGCAACCCCCGCGAGTTCATCGGCAAAGGCGCGCCCGTGGCGGCCTATAAGCTGCTCGAGCCCCTGCTGGGGGAACTGGACATCTTCTTCACCTCCGTGGACGAGGCGCGGATGATCCGCAACACGCTGGAGCGCGAGGGGTGCGACCACGGCGAGGACGCGCAGACCAGCATCCACGACTTCCTGGATTTCGTGTGGCAGCGCTTCAGCGGCACGTCCGGCCGCCCGCAGCTTTTCGGCGTGACCGTGAAGAACGGCGCCTACACGCTGTATGTGGACGCGCAGGGGAACTCCTCCGGCGGCATCACGTTCTGCGAGTCCCGCTACATGGCCGGGCGCGTGGTGGATCTGGTCGGCGCGGGCGACTCGTTCCGCGCCGGGCTGATCGGCTACATCACGCGCAACAGCGACGCCTTCAGGAACGGCGTGCTCAACGTCGCCGAGGCCGTGCAGAGCGGCAACCTGATGGCCTCCATCTATGTCACCTCGCCGCTCAACGACCGCTACGGCGGCATCCCCAAGCTGGACATCCTGCTCGCCGTCGCCCGTGACGGGAAGACCTACGCCAGCGAAGAGGATTTGAAGCAGGCCCTGCGCGGCTGATAGGGAGCGCGTACGGCGTTGCCGGGGCACCCTTTGCGCCACCCTTTTGGGTTCGGATTCCGACTTTCAGCTATAGTCATTTAATTTGATGTTGTCGCGTATATGGAGTGCGTCAAGGTTCCCGATCTTTTGGGGCATTATGAGCGGGTCACGTGCTTCCCCATTCCTAATTTCTAATTTCTAATTCCTAATTCGGGCAACGCCCGCCCCCGCCCCTACGGCAACTCGGCCGTCACCTTTATGTCCCGCTGGAGGGCGAGCGTCCTCGCGAGCCGTTGGTTGCGTTGCGGCTCACGGGGACATTCGCCCTCCACTCGATTCCTAATTCCTAATTTCTAATTCCTAATTTACATCCACGCCCTCAACGTGTTATGCTTGTGCAATCTTTGAATTCGTTATTCGTGTCCGGAGGGAGGCGCAGATGAAACAGATTATCGTGATGATTGCCGCCGTTGCGCTTGCGGGCGTTGCCGCCGCGCAGGGGTTCGTTTGGGTCGAGGGCGAGAACCCGGCTTCGACGAATGTGAAGCCGAACACGTCGGGCTGGGGGCGGAAGGAGTTCCTTTCGGGCGGGGCGTGGCTGACGTATGCCGTGGCGGAGGATAAGGTCAAGGACACGGTGCCGCAGGAGGGCATCTTGGTGAAGTACGCCTTCGATGTCGCAGTCGCAGGGGAGCATGAAATCTGGGCGCGTATCGGTTATGAGTTCGCGCGGTCGCCGTTCGAGTGGCGTGTGGATAGCGCGGAGTGGAGGCGCGTCGCGTCGGATGCGCTGACGACCGACCTCATGGAATTAGACAACTGGTGCGAGGTGGCGTGGCTTCAACTTGCGAAGCAAACGCTCGCCGTGGGCGCGCACACGATCGAGTTCCGCATCACGCCCACGCAGGATGACAAGGGCAAGACGCAACGCATCCTCTTCGGGCTGGATGCGTTGTGCATATCGCCCAAGCCCTTTTTCCCGCACAGCCGTTTCAAGCCCGGCGAGGACTGGCGCACGGAGCGCGACCGCGAGGCCGCCGCGCACACGTTCACGTTCGGGGGGTGTGACGCAGGTCAACGCGCCTGGTTTGCGTTGAGCGGCATTTGGGAAGTATGCCGCAACGACGAGATGCTTCCGCCTGCGGACATCGCGCAGCCGATGATGGATTTCCCGAAGGAGCCGCGCTGGACGGCGATCGACGTGCCGGGCGACAAGAACAAGCAGCGCCCCGACCTGCTCTTTGCGCATCGCCTGTGGTATCGGACGAAGGTGGACGTTCCCGAATCCATGATGGGGCGCGCGTATCTCCTGCGTTTCCCGCAGAACAACCTGAACACCACGGTGTTCGTCAACGGCACGTACTGCGGTTTCTTCGCGTACCCGTTCGCGGACTTCACGATTGACGTGACGGCGGGCATCAAGCCCGGCGTGAATGAAATCTGGGTCGGCATCCGCGACGCATGGTACGGGTATTCCACCAACCCCGACGACCCGATGAAACTCCGCAAAAAATTCAACATCCCGCTCGACTTCTTCGGCAAGGGGTTTCAGGACTTGGCGTGGCCGATATGGAACCACGCGCAGTCGGGCATCCTCAAAGCCCCCGAGTTCATCATGGTCGGCGGGCCAGTGTATGTGTCGGATGTTTTCGTCAAGCCGTCGGTGGCGAAAAAGGAAATTGCGGTCGAAGTCACAATCGTCAACACCACAAAGGAAGCGACCTCTGGCGAACTCATGCTGGAGATATTTAACGACGGAAAAGCCGAAAAGAAATTTGCGCCATATAAATTCGCGCTGGCCGCTGGCGAGACGAAAACGTTTGAACGCTGCGAGCCGTGGGCGAACCCGAAACTGTGGTGGCCCGACGAGCCGAACCTGTACTGGCTGATGGCGGAGGCCAAGACGGACAAGGGCAGCGATATTCCGTCCGTGCGTTTCGGCTTCCGCGAGTGGGACTGGTCGGGGCGCGACTTCAAACTCAACGGCATCGTGTGGCACGGCTGGGCGGACTGCTTCCAAGCCGGCAACAAAGACGAGTGGCTGAAATTCTACAAGGAGAAGAACCAGACCGTCATGCGCTTCTGGGGCACGACGTGGCAGGGCATGGCGCCGCGCGAGGCGCTGGATTTCTTCGACGTGAACGGCGTGGTCTGCCGCCGCTCGGGCATCCTCGACGGCGAGATGATCGGCTACAACGCGATCGAGAACGACCCCGCGCTGAAAAAGGAATCGCCCATCAAGATGGACCTCATGCGGAACTGGCGCGGGCAGATGGCGGCGCAGGTGCGCGGCGAGCGCAACCACCCCTCCGTCATGCTCTGGTCCATCGAGAACGAGTACCTCTACATCAACTGCATCAACCTTCACGGCAACCACATGGATCTGTTCGAGGCGGAGAGCAAGGTCACCGCCGACGAAGTCATGCGCGTCGATCCCACGCGCCCGGTCATGGTGGACGGCGGCGGCGCGGCCAAGGCGCAGACCCTCCCCGTGCACGGCGACCACTACATCACCGCCGAGCCCTGCCGCTACCCGCCCTTCGCCTACGAGACCAACCCCACCGGCGGCGGCCGTGGCCGCTGGGTGTGGGACGAGACGCGTCCGCGCTTCATCGGCGAGGACTTCTACATGTCCGGAAACCACCCCGAGGTCGCCGCGTTCCAAGGCGACAGCGCGTTCGCGGGCAAGCCCGTGCGCGGCGTCGGCATCTGGAACCGCATCCTCCAAGAGGGCTACCGCTGGGCGGGTCAGAGCGCGTGGCACTTCTGGCTCAGCCAGAACGACATCGACGCCACCCCCTACACCGCCTACGCCGCCCGCGCCGTGTTCTCACGCGACTGGAACTGGACCTTCGCATCCGGCGCATCCGTCGCGCGCACCTTCGGCATCTTCAACGACACCCGCCACGCCGACCCCATCACCTTCACGTGGACGTTCATATTCGACACCAACCCCTTGATGACCGTCACCGACTCGATGACCTTCACCGTCGCCCCCGGCTCGCATGAAGTCGTCGAAATGAACATCGGCATACCCAAGTTTGACAGCCGCAAGGAATCCCAACTCATCCTCACGCTCACCGTCGGCGGCAAAGAGGTGTTCACCGACACCAAGGACGTGTCCATCCTCCCGCCGCAAAAGCGCGATATGCCCGGCATCGGCAAAAACGACCTCGTCGTGTTCGACCCGGAAGGCGCCGCCGCCGCGTTCCTCGCCGCGCACAAAATCCCCTGCACCTTTGCGGCGAGCCTCGACGCGCTCCCGCAAGACTGGAAAATCCTCGTCATCGGCGGCAACGCCCTCGACGCGCGCGAGAGCGCATCCAGCCGCCTCGCCGCGCTCGCCGCCGCCGGCCGCCGCATCATCATCCTCGACCAAGACACCCCCCTGCGCTACCAAGGCCTGCCCGCCGAAATGACCTTCTCCGAAAACGCGGGCTTCACCGCCTTCATCGAGGACGACGCCCACCCCCTCACCGCCGGGCTGCAATCCAAAGACTTCTTCACCTTCGGCGGCGACGCCCCCGTCTATCGCAACGCCTACGAGAAGCCCACCCGCGGCGCGCGCTCCCTCATCCAGTGCCACGACCTGCTCCGCCACACCGCCCTCGCGGAGACCCCCGTCGGCGAAGGCCTCATCATCACCTGCCAAATCAACCTCGCCGCGCAACTCGCCGCCAACCCCGCCGCCCAGCAACTCCTCCTCAACATGCTCGGCCACGCCGCCGCCTACAAACTCGAGCACCACCCCGTCGCCGCGCACCTCGACGGCGCACCCGCCCTCAAGGCCGCGCTCGACACCATCGGACTCCAGTACACCCCCGCCGCCGACCCCCTTGCCGCGCTCGCCGCCAAGACCCCCGCCACCCTCATCGCCAACGCCTCGCCCAAGACCCTGCGCCTCCTCGCGGGCAACCTCCCCGCCGTGAAACGCTTCACCTCCGGCGGCGGCACGCTCATCCTCTGCGGCCTCACCCCCGAGGGCCTCGCCGACTACAACGCGATCGTCGGCGCCGGCCACGTCATCCGCCCCTTCGGCCGCGAGCGCGTCACCCTCCCCGCGCACCGCAGCCGCCTCACCGCCGGCCTCACCGCCGCCGACGTCACCCTCTACTCCGCCGAACGCATCTTCTCCTGGACCGCCGGAAACTACGTCGCCTCCGACGTGTTCACCCACGTCATCGACCACGACGACATCGCCCCCTTCGGCACCTCCCCCTTCGGCAACTACCGCAACATCGTCAACGGCTTCGTCTCCGCCGACGGCTGGCCCCTCATCATCAACTTCCCCATCAACGCCGACAACAGCCCCTTCCAAGTCCCCATCACCCTCCCCAAGGAATACACCCTCGCAGAATTCACCTGGATCGGCAACACCTTCTACTGGCCCCAGAAGCGCGTCAACCTCATCTTCGACAACGACCGCGCCGCCATGCTCACCTTCCCCACCGCCCCCAACGCCGAGCCGCACACCTTCCCCATCGACCCACCCCGCCGCGCCAAGAGCGTCACCCTCGAGATCGCCGAATGGGAGCCCGTCCCCGGCAAAGGCGCCCTCATCGGCATCGACAACATCAGCCTCAAAGTCGCCCCCCGCGGCACCGCCCTGCCCCTCACCGCCCCCGCAGGGCTCATGGAATACCCCGACGGCCCCGGCCGCACCCTGCTCTGCAACCTCCACTTCAAAGACACCGAGGACGTCCCCGAGAACGCCGCCAAGAAACGCCGCATCCTCACCGCGATCCTCCAGAACCTCAAAGCCCCCTTCAGCGGCGGCCGCACCCTCGTCGCCGGGATGAACCTCAACTACCGCCCCATCGACCTCTCCAAGCACTGCACCCAATACCGCGACGACAAAGGCTGGTTCGGCGACAAGGCCCGCACCTTCCGCGACCTCCCCGCCGGCCGCCAGCGCATGGCGGGCGTGCCGTTCGACATCTACGACATGCCCACCTCCCCCGTCCCCAACGCCCTCATGCCCCGCGGCCCCGGCATCCCCGGCGACCTCCCCCCCGACATCAAAGGCGTTCCCCTCCGCATCAAGGCCGACGCACTCTTCTTCCTCCACGCCGCCCGCATCGACAAGACCCTCAGCGACCGCGACAAGCGCGACGGCAAGACCCTCGAGATCGCCCGCTACGTCATCCGCTACGCCGACGGCCAAACCATCGAGATACCCGTCACCGCCGAAGCGGACATCGGCCACTACGCCCAAAAGACCCCCGCCCCCCTCCCCCGCGCCCAGATCGCCTGGGTCAAACGCTACGACAACTCCGACGACCACGCCGTCGCCTACATGAAGCAATGGGACAACCCCCGCCCCCACGTGGAGATACTCACCCTCGACCTCCTCCCCGGCAAAGACAACGCCGGCACCCCCGCCCTCCTCGCCCTGACGGCGGCGGAAGCGGCCGCGCTGCCGCCGAATTAGCAATCGCCGAGGGCGCAAGGCTTCCGTGAGGCCGGGAGCGCAATTGCCGGGAGCGCAGGGCTTCCGCCCTGCAATGAGGCCGGGAGCGCAAGACTTCCGCCTTGCAATGGGCCGGGAGCGCAAGGCTTCCGCCTTGCAATGAGGGATTGCAGGACTACAGGACACCGGGACTACGGCTGTGTCCCCCTCATAGCCGACTGGCATCGACTGAAATCGAGGGGGGTAGAGGCAAGGTTGTCCTTGACTCTAACCCCGCACTTCTAACTCCGAACTTCACGCCCCCTACTCCATATCGGGGGGGATGATCTGGCCGAGGGACTGCTCTTTGAGGTGGAGGTCGTGGCCGTGGAAGAGACCGTTGGAGTCGAGCCAGATGGCGAGGCGGCGGAGCTCGGCGGGGGTGAGCTCGACGTCGTTGTGGCCTTTCGCGAGCATGGGGTACACCTTGGAGGCGAGGGCGCCGAATTTGCCGGGCACGGTGTAGGGCTCGGTCCAGCCGGCGCCGTCGAAGTATTTGACGTAGGGGCGGAGGCTGTTGAAGGAGGTGAACATGAAGTTGCGGTCTTTCTCGAAGTCGCCGCGCCGCAGGTCGGGCATCTTGTCTTTGCGCTTGTCGCCGTGGCAGCCGACGCATTTGCTCTCGAGCACGGGCTGGACGAGGCGGGCGAAGTGGAAGGGGTTGGTGCCTTCCATCTCGGGGGCGATCTTGGAGGGGGCGCGTTTCATGGCCATCGCGGTGGCGGCGGGGGGCGGGCGGACGCTGCCGACGCGCTGGTCGTGGCAGCCGTTGCACATGAGGGTCTCGCCGGGGGCGACGTAGGTGACGCTCCTCATGCCTTGGACGGCGCAGCCGTTCTCGTCGAGGGCGTGGAAGAGGATGGGGACGTTGACGGGCTGCTCCCAGTAGGCGCTGCCGTCCTCTTCGACGGGGACGGTGCCCATGACGAGCTTGGCGCCTTTCTGGTCGCCGTAGCCGATGCGAGGGTCGTTGGCGTTGGGGGTGACTTTGGGGAGGACCTGCCAGATGCGCAGGGCCTTGATCTTGGTGCCTTCGGGGAAGGGGCGGCGGGTCTCGTAGACGTTGACGAGGCCGACCTTGGCCATCTTGGGGAGCTCGGCCTCGGGGATGGGCTTGGGTTTGTCGCCGTTGGGCTGGCGGGGGCGGCCGACGAGGGTGCCGTGGGCGATGACGGGGGGCTTGGGGCGCGCCGTCAATGGCACGGGGCTGAGGCAGGAGATGTCGGGGTGGGTGTAGATGTGGACTTTGTTGCCGAAGGCGTCGAGCAGGGTGATGGCGTAGCGGCGCTTGGCGTTGTCCATGGGGCCGTACTGGTTGTTGCCGAAGCCGTCGTACACGCAGAGGTAGTAGTTCTCGCTGAGGGGGTAGGGCGAGGCGTAGGCGCCGGAGGCGCGGTCGTGGTAGAACTCGGCCTCGGGGAAGAGCTGGTCGGGGGTGACGCGCTTGACTTGCGACATGGCGTCGTCGTCCGGCACGGTGGGGTCGATCATCAGCACGGAGCCGCGGGCCTCGGTGTGGTGGCCGGCGGCGAGGGCGAGGTATTTGGAGGAGCCGGGGATGGCGCGGACGTTCATCTCTTGGTGCGGGGCGGTGCGCTCGGAGACGTGGGTGTTGCCGTTGATGGCGCGGGAGTCGCGGCCGTCGGGGTAGGTGATCCATGCGTGGTGCGCCTGGTTGAAGCCGCGGTCCACGTAGTCCCAGCGGGTGTAAACGATCATGCCGTTGTTGTCCACGCTGGGGAACCACTCGTTGGTCTCGTGCGGGCTGAGGCGGGTGATGTCGGTGCCGTCCTCGAACATGGTGTGGAGCGTGAAGCTCGGGACGGGGCGCCCGTGGCAGCGCCCGAAGCCGCCGCGCCGCTCGGAGATGAACGCGACGCGCCCGTTCGGCAGGCAGCACGGGAAGAGGTCGTTCACGCTCCCGTCCGTCAGCTGCACCAGCTTCGAGCCGTCCGCGTTGCAGCGGAAGATGTGGAAGGTCGTCTGCTCGTTCCAGACGCGGATTTTCGGCTCGCCGTCCGTGTAGCAGAAGAGGATTTCCTTGCCGTCGAACGAGACCTCCGGCGCGAGGTAGCCGCCGTTGCCGAGCTTCTGCCCCTTGCGCGCGCCCGCCTCGATGACCGAGTCCGCCAGCAGGTTCCGCGCCACCGGCTTGTCCGACCACGGCTTCTCCAGCACGTACAGCCCGTTGCCGATCGTCTTGCCGTGCAGCGTCGCGTGGAAGCCGAAGAACTGGTCGCACATGTGGTTGCCCGCGCCGTACTCATCCGGCGGCAGCGCCTCGCGCGTCACGAACACGAGGCTCGGGATTTTCGCCAGCAGCGGGTTCTTCAGCGCGATCTCGCGCAATAGCGCATCGCCCTCGCAGAACAACGCCGCGCGCGCCTTCATGTCCTCCACCGGCAGCTGCTTCGCGCCGCTTTCCAGCTTCTCCAGCCGCGCCTTGAACGCCGAGAGCTTCGCCTTGTCCGCAAGGTCGTCATGCAACGCCCGCACGCGCCGCGCCATGATGTCCAGCGGGTCGCGGTCCGACGCCCAGATGTTCGCCTGCGCGTTGAACGCCTGCGACGCGCGCGTCGCCTCGTCATAGACGCCCCCGTGCGCGCGCGGCTTCTCCGTCAGCTCCCGCGTCAGCAGCGCATACTTATTCTTCGTCTCCTTCGACACATCCGCGCCCGCGAACACCGCCAGCATCTCCCGCTGGATCGCCGGGTTCGGGACCTTCGCCAAGCGGAACGGCTCCACCAGCGACGGCGGCGCGATGCCCGCATAGACAATGAACTGCACCGAGCTCGGCGCCGGGTTATTCTGCTTCGTCCCCGAGTCATCCAACGCCACCCGCGCCTTAAACTTCTCCGCCCCCTGCGGCACCTCATACATCAGCAAGCCCGGCGAATGCGTCCCGATGCCGTCCTCATAAACCTTGCCCAGCACCGTCAGCTTCCCCCCGCCCACGCTGCGGTTCTTCGACGTCGAATTCCACCCGCACTGCTGATGCTCCCAATCCAGCGCGGTCAGCTTCTTCTCGCCCCACGAACCGATGAAACGCGGCTCCAGCAGATCCGTGTGGTCGCACCCGTAACCGTCCCCGCCATCCGTGATGATGAACGTGACATACTCCGCGCCCTTCACGTCCGCCTCCACCTCCAGCATATTGCCCTCCACCGCCGTGGTCAGGATCGGGCTCACATACCGCAACGCCGCCGCATCGCACCACTTCGCGACCTCATCCCTCGACACAGGCTTCGGCGCCGCCATGACCATGCTCGCCGCCGCAACAAAAACCGCCATCAAAACCAATTTTTTCATATTCCCCTCTCCGTAAAGCGTAACCCGGCACTATCCACCGCCAGTTATAAAAAATAGTTTACACGTTTCGGTCAGATATGGCAAGCGGCAATTAAGTCAAAAATTGAAAGTTGAAAGTGACGCGCGAATCTAGTGCCCTGTAAAACACAGATTTCACGATGGAGGGCGAGCGTCCTCGCGAGCCGTTAGGCACATTGCGGCGGCTTCCTGCCCCATTGATCGCACGCCGCGCCAACGGGGTCCCCTGTCTCGCCCTCCATCGTGACATCTGTGTTTTACAGGACGCTAGATGCCGTCGGGCGGGTCGATGAGGAAGGCGAGGCCGAGTATGAAGGAGGCGGCTATCCATCCGGGCGGACCCGCGAAGAAGAGGAAGGCGCACACCGTGAGCGCGGCCGCGAGGCAGCCGCCGCCGCCGCGTCTGCTCACGACCCGCCATCCCGGTCGCGGATGAAGCGTTCGGCGGTCTCCCCGCTGCCGAGCCACCCCCACTGCGGGCGGGCATGAATCTCATCGTCTGTGAGGTAGCACGCGGGGTCAACGCCCCAGAGGCTGCCGGTGGCGGCCTCGGCGCGGGCGCGGAAGTTGCCGCCGCACACGTCGAGGAAACGGCATGACGCGCAGCGGCCCGTGACGCGCTGTTTGCGCTGGCGCAGCTCGGCCAGGAGCGAGCCGGGCGCGGGGTCGCCCCAGATCGCGCTGAACGGTTTCTCGCGCACGTTGCCGACGGGGCGGTTGCGCCAGAACTGGTCGGGATAGACCGTGCCGTCCCAGCTGATGCAGCCGATGCCCAGCCCCGTGCTGTTGCCGCCGTTCATGCGCAGGAGCGCCATCACGTCGTCGGCGAGCGGGTTCTGCTCGCGCACCATGCGCAGGTAGAGGTAAGGGCCGTCGCAGTGGTTGTCCACGGTCAGCACCTCGGCGGGGAAGCCGCGCGCGTGCAGGAGCTTGGTGCGGTCGATGATGAGGTCGAGCGTGGCGCGGCGCTGGTCGGCGGTGAGGTCGTGCGCAGCGAGCTCCGCGCCGCGGCCGCTATAGACGAGGTGGTAGAGGCAGATGCGCGGGATGCGCTCCGCCTCCATGAGGTCGAAGACGGCGGGGATCTCGCCGACGTTGTCGCGGGTCATGGTCACGCGCAGGCCGACCTTGACGCCGGCCTCGCGGCAGTGGCGGATGCCGTCGAGGGCGCGGCGGAACGCGCCCTCACACGCGCGGAAGCGGTCGTGCGCGCGCTCTGCGCCGTCGATGCTGATGCCGACGTAGGACACGCCGATGGACTTGATTTCCTCCGCCAGCCTCGCGTCGATGAGCGTGCCGTTGGTGGAGAACACGACGCGCAGGCCCTGCGCCGCCGCGTGGCGGGCGAGCGTGAGGATGTCCGGGCGCACGAACGGCTCGCCGCCCGAGAAGAGCACCACGGGCGCGCCGAACGCGGCGAGGTCGTCGATGACCGCGAGCGCCGCCTGCGTGTCCAGTTCGCCGCCGCAGTCCTGCCCCACGGCCGCATAGCAGTGCGTGCATTTGAGGTTGCAGCGCGAGGTCACGTTCCAGACGACAACGGGTTTCTTGTCCTGCGAGAACTGCAACAGGTGGCTCGGCAGCTTCGCCGACTGCCGGCCGTAACGCAACGGGTCCGAGACCTCGACCTTGTTCAAATAGAGCTTTGAGATGCCAATCATGTTTCTGTCTAACCGTTCCTCTCTGTATGAAAACCCATAGTAACACAAATCCCGACCGAGCGCAAATACTTACCTGACGGAATGAGAAATTACGCGCGTGTTTTGTCAACGGGCGGGTACCTCTACTTGCTCCTCATGCTGAGTTCGGCTCGCGGGGACGCTCGCCCTCCATCTGCTTCTTACCTATTATTTGTTCCTTATGCCGTACATAGTGCGGGCGATCTCGCGGGCGGCGTTGATGATTTCGGGGTAGGGCTGGTCGGTGACGGTGAGGAAGCCGATCTGGTAGTTCTCGCCGTCGCCGCGGCCGGTGAGGGCCTGGTCGCGCCATTGGAACCAGTGGGTGCCGACGTAGCGGGGGTGGCGGAGGCAGGACTCGACGAAGCGCTTGTACGCGGCGGCGCGCTCGGCCTGGCTGCCGGTGGCGACGAGGCCGGTGTGGAACATCCCGCGGTCGAGGGCGCCGAAGTGGAACTCGCCGTTGATCATGGGCTTGTCGTCGGCGCCGTCGGGGAGGTCTTGGGTGGCCTCGTGCTTG
Source organism: Kiritimatiellota bacterium (assembly GCA_009778475.1). Classification (GTDB taxonomy): domain Bacteria; phylum Verrucomicrobiota; class Kiritimatiellia; order RFP12; family UBA1067; genus WRJS01. The sequence continues at coordinate 49,733 of WRJS01000010.1, forward strand.
TAGATGTTGACGCTGACGACGTCGCAGTATTTGGCGGAGGCGCGGTACACGCTGGGCGCGCCCCACGCGATGCGGCAGCCGAGGTAGAGCTTGTGGGGGGCGTTGGCGCGGATGGCGTCGCGGATGGTGCGGAAGTAGCGTTCGGCGATCTCGGTGTGGAAGGCGCGGAGGTCGGCGGCGATGAGCTGCTTGTCGGGGAGGGCGGTGGCCTGCAGGAGGGCGTCCCATGTGGGGTGCGCGGTGTGCCATGCGGCGTTGAGTTTTTCGGGGGTCTCGTACTTGGCGGCGAGCCAGTCCTTGAAGGCGATCTTGCAGGGCTGCGCGGGGGGGGAGGCGAGGGCGGCCTCGGCGAGGGAGGTGTCGCCGTTGCCCCATGAGATTTCGTTGTCCACGAAGTAGCCGATGCACCACGGGTCGCTGGCGGTGTCTTTCTGCTTGGCGAGCTCGGCGTTGAGGACGTTGCGGAAGTCGTCGGAGTAGGGGTCGCAGAATTTGCCCCAGTAGCCTTCGGAGCCTTCGATGCGCTGGCTGTGGACGGAGAAGGTGGCGGTGTAGGGTGTGCGGCGGAGACGGCTGACGTTCATGTCGGACCAGTTGCCGATGGTGTTGAGGCCCCATGCGCGGATGCGCGTGTGGGCCATGTCGGTGGCGGTCTTGTACCAGTCGCCGCCGTACTTGCGGAACATATTCGCCTTTGCGAAGTCGAAGGTCTTGAAGGGGGTCTTGCCCTTGTAGAAGTTGTGCGGGGCCCACCAGCCCGTGCCGTAGAATTGGGCGAGGGGCGAGCCGTCCTCGGGAAGCCACTCGAAGTAGCCCTCGCGCAGCTGCACGCCCGTCTCCGCGCCCGCCATCACGCAGTCGATGCCGTGCGAGAAGAAGAGGCGGCCGTCGGGGTCCACGAGCCACCATTTGCCGTTGACCTTCTCGGTGCGGAAATGCCCGGTGGCGTTGCGCTGAGGGCCGTCCGCCCACCCGCCCCATTTGTTGAGGCCGGGGACGGGCGGGGTGTCGCGGAGCCACTTCGCCTCGTCGGCCTTGGCCTTCTGCAACTCGGCCTCGCTGTGGATTTTGCCCGGCCAGTCGGCGTGGCGGAACTGCCCGAACGCGTCCACGAACGGCAGGAAGGTGTCCGCGCTGAGCATCGTGAGCCGCGTAGCGGCGGTGTCCGCCTCGACGCGCAGGATCTCGTAACGCGCGGGCTTGCCGCCGAGGTCGGACTGCGGGATGAACACGTGCAGGGAGATGACCTTCGTGACGTCGAACCCGCCGCTGCCGGATGCCAACGCCTTCGGGTGGTTGTTCATGCCCACGAGCTCCAGCGGTTTGTCGAGCGCCCATGGCATGGTGCGGAGACTACAGGTCAATTCGCCCTCCTTGCCGGGCGCGAGCGCGAGCGACCCGCCGGGCGCGCCCTCGCGGTACTTGTCATCCTTGACGCTGAGATGGACGGTGAGCGCGCGCGTGTCGGCGTTGCGGAGCGTGAGGCGCAGGCTGCCGTAGCGCGAGAGGTCGTAAGGCCCGCCCGCGAAATTGACCGCCGCGCCCGGCCATGCCGCGTCAGGCGTGGCCGTGACCGCGATGCGCCGCGTGTCCGTCACCGCGACCGTCGCGCCGCCGTTCGCCTTCGCCACGCA